>JANNMM010000045.1:0-8961 GCA_031397915.1 Rhodoferax sp.
CTGATGAACCGCCGCCGGGGCTGGAGAAGCTGAGAAACCCCCGGTTGCGGCAAACCCCGCATTGCCAGCAATGTGACAATGCGTCATGCCCGACACGCCGATGATTCTGCTGATCGATGATGACGAACAACTGGGCCCACCGCTGGCAGCGTATTTCCAGCGCTTTGGGCTGAGCCTCAGTTGTGCGCTCGACCCCTCCAGCGGACTCGCGGCCCTCCGGAAAACACCGTTTGATGCCGCCATTCTGGACGTCATGTTGCCCGGAATGGACGGCTTCGACCTGTGCCGCACCATTCGCAAGAGTGGTGACGGATTTGGCGATATCCCGATCATCATGCTCACCGCACGTGGCGACGTGATGGACCGGGTGGTGGGCCTGGAGTTGGGTGCTGATGACTACCTGCCCAAACCTTTTGAGCCGCGTGAACTCGTGGCGCGTCTGCAAACCGTGATGCGCCGCAACCGGGCGCCCGCCGAGCCACACCGGCTTGACTTTGATGCGCTGCAAATTGACCTTAACACCCACGCCGTTACACGCCACGGCCAATTGCTCGACCTGACCGGCACCGAGTTTGCGTTGCTCAGCCTCCTGGCCCGCTCGCCGGGCAAGGTGTTCAGCCGCGACGACATCCTGAACCAGCTGCGTGGCCATGAAGCTGACCTCTACACCCGCGCGGTGGACATCGTAGTGAGCCGCCTGCGCAAAAAACTGGAGCCGCTGGACTGCATCCGCACGCTTCGCAACGCCGGTTATTCACTGGCGATCGGGCGCAAATGAGCGCGGCTGTCGTGGATTCGACGGCCCCCGCGCCATTGCCTCATACGTGGCTTCACAGGCTGCGCCATTCGCTCAAATGGCGTTTGGTTGCCCTTTTTTTGGTGTTGGCACTGGCCATGAGTGCGGCTTTCCTGCATGGCATGCAAAAGGCGCTGGCGTTGGGCTGGCGCGACGCCGTCAAGCCGCTGCTGGCTGATTATGTTGACCGCCTTGCGGCAGATCTCGGCTCGCCTCCCGACCCGGCCAAGGCTGAGGCTTTGGTTGCGCGCCTGCCGATTTCTGTGCGGGTAGACGGCCCAATCCGTCAATTCAACACCCATCCAAAACCCCATCATGACCATTGGCAACGGGGTGAGCTGGGCCGTGACGCGGATGCCGGGCGCCTTCTGCAGCGCCGAACCGCGGACGGGCACACCATCACTTTTGGCCTCGGCGATCTCGACTGGCGGCGCGGCCCGGGCATCGTCGGCTGGATCACGTTGTCGGCCATGCTGGCGCTCACCGCGCTGGCTTACCTGTTTGTGCGGCGCATGCTCAAACCGCTGGACGACATTGGCGCTGGTGCCCGGCGGTTTGGCAGTGGCGACTTCTCTACTCCGATTGCCTTGAAACGGCGCGACGAGCTCGGTGAGCTGGCCGTGCAGATCAACACCATGGGCGACAACATTCACCAGATGCTGGAAGCCAAACGGGCCCTGCTGCTGTCCATCAGCCATGAACTGCGCTCACCGCTGACCCGCGCACGGCTCAACACGGAATTGCTGCCGGAAACGCCCGCCACGCAAAACCAGCGCGACGCCTTGTTGCGGGATTTGGCCGAAATGGCGCGCCTGATCACCGACCTGCTGGAGTCCGAGCGCCTGGCCAGCCGCCATGCCGCGCTCAACCTGGAGCCCAGTGACTTGGCGGCCATCGTGAACGAAGTGGTGGCGGGACTTTCGTCCGAGCGACCCATGCAGTTGCACCTGCAAGGGGATTTGCGGCCCGTGTTGGCAGACCCGGCCCGTTTGCGGCTGCTGCTGCGCAATCTGATCGGCAATGCCCTGCGTTTCAACCCGGTGGCCGGGCCTCCCTGTGAGATTCGCGTCTGGCAGGACACCGGGCAAACCTTCATTCGCGTGCGCGACCACGGACCGGGTGTCGACGAATCGCAATTGCCGCATTTGACCGAACCGTTTTTCCGCGCCGATGCGTCGCGCCAACGCAGCACGGGCGGTGTTGGGCTCGGCCTGTATTTGTGCAAGCTGGTGGTTCAGGCACACGGCGGGGTCTTGTCCATCCGAAATGCGCGGCCGGGGCTGGAGGTACTGGTCAGCTTGCGGGGCTTGGCGTGACACGTGTTGTTCCACGCTCCCTGGCGGTCTGGCGCATGGTCTGCCTGGCCGTGTTGGGCGTGCTGGCATCCATCGGGCTGGTGGGCGCAGGCCTGTGGTTCAAACAGGAAGCCCTGCTGTTCAAGCCCGTGCCGCTTGCACCCGAAACACTGCTGGCAAGTGCGCCAGACATCAGCGAGGTCAGCGTGTCAGTTGACGGCGCCCGTCTGTCGGCCTTGCATCTGAAACGCGAAGGCGCCAAAGGCCTGGTGTTTTTCCTTCATGGCAATGCGGGCAACCTGAAGACCTGGTTCGTCAACACCGATTTCTACCGCCAGGCCAATTTTGATTTATTCATGATTGACTACAGGGGTTACGGCAAGAGCACCGGGGCCGTCTCCAGCGAAGAGCAGTTGCGCGCTGACGTGCGCGCCGCCTATGCCATGATCGCGCCGCAATACACCGGTCGCAGGGTGGTGGTTTATGGCCGTTCGCTGGGAAGTGGCCTGGCGGCCGGTCTGGCGCAAGACCCCCAGCTGCAGCCGCCGGATTTGACCGTGCTGGTGTCGCCCTACAGCAGCCTGGTTGCGCTGACGGCGCAGGTCTACCCCCTGGTACCGGAATTTCTGATTCGATACCCGCTGCGCACGGATCGCCTGGTGTCCGGCATCCCCAGCCCCTTGTTGCTGTTCCACGGCGCGGCAGACACCTTCATTGCGCCTGGCCACAGCGTCACCCTCAAGGCGATTGCGCCCAAGGCCGAACTGGTGCTGGTGCCGGGCGCTGGACACAATGATTTGCAGGATTTCCCGGTGTACCGTGCGCGTTATGCAGCGGCCTTGTCGGCCCTGTGAGGCCGCAAAGCCCGGGCAAGCTTGTCAAAGGTCGTCGACGCTCTGGGAGAAAAGTGCCAACGCGGTTTTGGCCACCTGCGTGGTGTCGAAATAAGCGTAGGCGCCCACGCCAAGCGCGCCCAGCAGCGGCACAAAACGCGATGCCGACTTGCCCACCAGTTTTTGCGTCAACTGAACCCCAAGTTTTTGCGCAATGTTCTGCATCAACGCGCCCGAGGCCTTTTGCACCAGAAAACGCTCGCCAACGCGCACCACGAGATCACGCAAGGCCTGCGCCGACACATGTTTGAAGAGGCAATACAACATGTGTTCGCGGGTCAAGGTGGCGCTTTTCCCATGGACGGCGGCAATGTCGGCCACCATCTGGCCCTGAAGGCGCCAGACTGCCACCAGCTCGGGCAAAAACGTGATCCAACCCAGCGGGCCAGGCGGCAGCGCCATCGACCCGGCCAGCACGCTGGCCTTTCGGGCTGCCGTTCGGGTGATGGCCTGGCTTCGCACAGCGGCAATGCCCGGGTCTTCGACCGCGGCTTCCCGGCTCACCGGCACCTTGACCACCAGCCCGAGAATGGCCTGCGCGGTTTTGTCGCGCACGGCGCGTACCGGGCCCACCAGACTCAAGGAAGTTGATGCCATGGCGCGATTATGAGCTTTTGCTGTTAGCGGCGTTACGGAAAAATACCAAGGCCGATGCATCGCGCTGCGGACCAAGCAGGCGCTTGACCAACAGGCGGTAGACATCGATGTCAAAACCGGCATCGCTCTGAGCCTTGCCATCTTCATCCAGGAATGCCTGCAGTTCGTTGTCGTCCTGAACACTGGCGACATGGCACCAGCGCCGAAAGAGGTGGATTGCGCTGCGGCCATTTTCGGCATCATGTTCCCGCAGGCCCACCGCGCCATCATGGGGCCAGGCGTGCAGGGCCCGCACATCCACGGGTGACACAGCCCGGCTGCGCCCATAGGTGGGTTGCAAGTC
Source organism: Rhodoferax sp. (assembly GCA_031397915.1). GTDB lineage: Bacteria > Pseudomonadota > Gammaproteobacteria > Burkholderiales > Burkholderiaceae_C > JANYCG01. The sequence goes on from JANNMM010000045.1 coordinate 3,925, forward strand.
AACAATCAGGCGTTTGGCCAGCAGCAGTGCGCCGAGTTCACCGGCTGCCGCGCGCGACTCGATGCGGCGCGTGTTGGCAGCAATGCCACGTTCGCGTGCTGACCTGGCAGCAGACTGCAGATGCGAGGTGACACGTTGGCGCATGTTCGGGCCGCTGCCAATAAAAAGGGGTACTGGCCCGTCACCGTAAAACAGGAAAACCCCAGGCGCATCCGGCACCTCGTCGACCTGTGTTTCCAGATGCACCGGAAGGCCCACCGGCGGCTGCAACAACTCAAGCGCTGTTTCGCGTAAATGCTGTTCGCCCACGTCAACGCGGGCCTGTGCCAGCCACGCCAGAACCATGTCGACGTCGCCCATCGCCCGGTGGCGTGCGTCCGTGTGCAGCTGGTGACGCTGGATCAGTGCGTCCAGCCCGTGGCTCCTGAATTGCGGGTACAACTTGCGCGAAAGGCGCACGGTGCACAGGGTGGGCACCCGAAGGTCCTGGCCGAGGCGGGAGAACTCGCCGCGCAGGAACCCGTGGTCAAAACTGGCGTTGTGCGCAACCAGCACGCTGCCGTCCAGCAAGGCCAGCAGGTGGTCTGCCACGGCCTTGAAACCGGGCGCATCGGCCACCAGGGCGTCGTCAATGCCGGTCAGGGCCTGGATGAAGCCGGGAATCGGTACGCCCGGGTTGACCAAGGAGCTCCAGCGATGGGTTTCGAGGCCGTTGTCAAAGCGAACCGCAGCAATTTCTGTGACCCGGTCGCCACTGGCGCTGCCGCCGGTGGTCTCCAGGTCGAGCACGACATAGCTGGGCAACATGGCGGGCACTGTCGGGAAACGTCAAAGGATGTCGACGGTGTGAACGGTCAATTCGCCTTTGTTGCGGTCGGCAAAATAACGCTGCAGCGTTTCCTTGACCGTGCGAAATGAAATTTCTTCCCAGGGGATTTGAGATTCAGTGAACAGCCTGGCTTCAATGGTTTCGATGCCTGGCGCAAACTCCTCACTGGTCAAACGCGCCAGGTAAAACATGTGGACCTGGCCCACGCGCGGCACGTTGAGAATCGAAAACAGGCCTTCCATTTCAAACTTGGCGCCGGCTTCTTCATCGGTTTCCCGGGCCGCGCCTTGTGCAAGCGTCTCGCCCAGTTCCATAAAGCCGGCCGGCAGCGTCCACTTGCCCCAACGAGGCTCAATGTTGCGTTTGCACAGCAGGACTTTGTCGCCAAAATACGGAACAGTGCCGACCACATTCAGCGGGTTTTCGTAGTGCACCAGGCTGCAGGCGGGACACACGGCGCGCTCTTTGGTGTCGCCGTCGTCAGGAATGCGGTAGACAACTGCCGTGCCGCAGTTTTTGCAGTGTTTGATCGGGCTTCTGAACATCGCCACAGTTTAGGGGCAAAAAAAAGGCCCCCTGGGGAGCCTTTTTATACCTTCAGACCAGTCAGGCCTTGCCGTGTTTGACAATTAGCGCCTTGGCGGTATCCAGCAGTTTCTGGCCGTCGAATCCGCGCTTTTTCATGTCGGCAACCCACTCGTCATCAACCTGCGCTGACAGTTTGGCAAACTGGTCAGACTCTGCTGCGCTGAAGGTGTAGAGCGTGTTTTTGAGGTCCGTGGCCGACTTGCGTCCTGCCGGGTCACCGGCCTGCTGGACTTTGCCGAGCCAGCCGGACGTCGCCAGGCCGGAATTGGCGTCAATCACCTTCTTCAGGTCTGCCGGCAGGCCGTCGTATTTGGCTTTGTTCATGGCCATTACGAACGTGGTCGTGTACAGGGCCGGTTTGTCGGCCGGGAACTCACTGTGGAACTTGGTCAGCTCTTGCACCTTGATTGACGGAACCACTTCCCACGGCAAGGCGCAGGCATCGATGGTGCCTTTGGAAATGGCGTCGGTAATGGCCGGCAGCGCCATTCCCACGGGCGTGGCACCCAAAGAACCCAGCAGCTTGGTGACCTGGCGCGTCGGGCCGCGTACCTTCATGCCTTTGAGGTCAGCCGCTGATTTGATCTGTTTGTCGCGCGAATGAAAGAAGCCGGGGCCATGCACGTTGACGGCCAGGACCTGGGTTTCCTTGAACTCATCGGGGGCCTGGGTCTGCAGGAACTCCCAATAGGCCTTGGAGGTGGCCTCTGCGTTATTCATCATGAAGGGCAGCTCGAACACTTCGATCCGCGGGAAGCGGCCCGGGGAATTGCCGGGAAGTGTCCAGGTGATGTCTACCACGCCATCTTTGACCTGGTCATACAACTGTGCCGGCGTGCCACCGAGCTGCATGGAGTGATAGGGCTCGAACTTGATGCGGCCAGCAGACTCTTTTTCAACCTTGTCCATCCAGGCCTTGTGCATGTTGAGCCAGACATTGGACATGGGTGCCATGAAAGTGTGAAACTTGAGCGTGACGGCCTGTTGCGTCAATCCCAAAGTGGGGGCGGCCAGAGCGACAGCTGCGCCAGTGGTCTTGAGTAGGGTGCGGCGTTGGATCATGGGGTAATTCTCCTGAAATGGAACGAAAACAACTAACCTGAGACGGTAACGGAAATGTCGGGTGCGGGTTGACCGGAATTACCCTGAATCAATTCACCGGTTTTCAACGGACGTATTTCACGAGCCACAGCGTAATGGCCGGAAACAGCAGCAGCACAATGGTGCGAACGGTGTCGCTGATCAAAAACGGCATCACGCCCTTGTAACTCTCGGAAATCGGCACATCCTTCGCCATGTTGTTGACCACGTAAACGTTCAGCCCCACCGGCGGCGCCAGCATGCCGAAACCGACGGTCATCAGCACCATGATGCCGAACCAGATCGCCACATCGCCCTTGGGCATGCCGAAATCCAGGCCCATCACCATCGGGAAAAAGATCGGGATGGTCAGCAGAATCATCGACAGCTCATCCATCACCGCGCCCAGCACCACGTAAAAAAGCAGGATGGCGCTGACCACCATCAGCGGCGCCAGGCCCCAGCTCAGGACCACGCTGGACAGCTGCGCCGGCACCTGTGTGAGCGCCAGCGAGGAATTCATCACGTCGGCGCCGATGAAGATCATGAAGATCATGGCCGAGCCCTCAGCAGTGGCGTAAAAACACTGCTTGAACTTCTCCATCGTCAGCTCGCGCTTTAAAAGTGCCGCGACAAAGGTGGCGGCAGCGCCCACGCCCGCGCCTTCGGTGGGCGTGAAGAAGCCGCCGTAAATGCCGCCAAACACGATGATGAACACGGCCGCGATCGGCAACACGCCTGTGAGCGTTTGCAGGCTGAGTCTTTCGATGTCTTCTTTTTCCGGCGCGTGGCCAGGCACCAAACGCACGTAGATGCCGATGGCGATCATGTAGCCCAGCATGGCAATGATGCCCGGAACCATGGCGGCGGCAAACAGCTTGGCGATGTTTTGCTCGGCCAAAATGGCGTAGATCACCAGCGGCACAGACGGTGGGATCAGGATGCCCAGGGTGCCGCCCGCCGCCAGTGTGCCGGTGGACAAGCGCCCCGAATAGCCGTGGCGGCGCATCTCTGGCAAAGCCACCGATGTGATGGTCGCCGCCGTGGCTACCGAGGAGCCGCAGATCGAGCCAAACGCAGCACTGGCCAACACCGCCGCCATCGCCAGCCCGCCCTTGAATCGGCCCATCACGGCTGCCGCGAAACCGAACAGGGCTTTGGAGATGCCGCCCTGGGTGGCAAAGTTGCCCATCAGGATGAAAAGCGGGATCACCGACAGGTCGTAACTTGAAAACCGCGCAAAGGCCAGGCTGTTGAGGTAGCTGGACAGCGGCATCCAGCCCGACTGCCCGATGTAGCCGATGCAGCCCGCGAAAAACATGGCCACGGCAATGGGCACACGCACGGCCATCAGCAAGAGCATGATGCCGAAGATCATGAGCGCCAGGGCGATCGGGCTCATGCGACGGCTCCGGTGGCAACGTGCCCCACATCGGGGTTGCCACGGACGGTTTGAAAGAGCGCGATCACGGCGGTGAGCGCCAGCGGCGGCACGATGAAGGCGTAGACCACCCAATCCGGGAACCCCATCATCATGCTTGTGGATTGGGTGTTGAAGGCATTCAGGCCACCCATCACGCTGCGCCAGGCCAGGAGCGCCATCATCAGCGCCATCAGCAGGGCGCCGAAACGGTCAAGCCGGGCGTTGGTGGCGTCACTGGCTTTGGCGGTGAAAAAGTCCACGATGATGTTGCCGCGCTTGAATTGGCACAAAGGCATAAAGAGCGCAATCGCCGCACCGGCTGCCACGGCGGTCAGTTCAAAGTCGCCTTGCACCGTCCAGCCGATGGTGTTGCGCCCAATCAGGCTGGCGCAAGTCATCAACGTGATCAAGGTCAGCATCAGGCCAGCCAGCACGGCGCAAAACCGGGCCAGGGTATCCAGAACTTTCATCGAATGTCTCCTCGCGTTTCTTTTATTTCCGGCCCCTGCCGCTTGCACCCACTCAGGCCACGCGCTGGCCCGCCGGGTAGTGTGACTGCACCTGACGTGGTGCTTTCAAGCCACCTTGACGGTGATCGGTGTGAGCCCGGTCACAAAGCCATACATGGTGTCGCCCGCCACCACTGCCGCCACGCCTTCGGGTGTGCCTGAATAGATCAAGTCGCCGGGTTGCAGCTCCCAGGCGTTGCTGATGTGTTCAATGGTTTCGCCGATGGTCCAGATCAGCTTGGAGAGGTTGCTGCGCTGTTTGTCTTTGCCGTTGACCTGGATGTAAATTTCGGCGTTGGCCACGTCGCCCGCCTGTGCTGCGGGGGTGATGGGGCCGCAGGGCGCGGACTGGTCAAACGCCTTGCCAATGCACCAGGGTCGCCCCAGTTTCTTCTGTTCTCCTTGCAGGTCGCGGCGCGTCATGTCCAGGCCCACGCCGTAACCGTAGATGTGTTTTTGCGCGTCGGCTGCCTTGATGTTCTTGCCGCCGGTGCCAATCGCCACCACCATTTCGATTTCATGCTGGTAGTCTTTGGTCAACACCGGGTAAGGCACCGTTGCGGTTTCACCCGCATTGACCACCACCACTGCGTCGGCCGGTTTCAGGA
>JANNMM010000063.1:0-21657 GCA_031397915.1 Rhodoferax sp.
GCTCCTGCGTGAGTGTGCATGGCGCGAACCGGCTTGGCACCAATTCGCTGCTCGACTTGCTGGTGTTTGGCCGCGCGGCGGGCAACCACATTGTCGAATTCAACAACAAAAACACGCTGCACAAGCCCTTGCCTGCCAACGCGGCGACAGCGACCATCGCGCGGCTGGAACGTCTGGACAATGCCACCAGCGGAGAATACGCGCAAGACGTGGCCAACGACATCCGCGCCACCATGCAGCAACACGCTGGCGTGTTCCGCACCCAGGCCTCGATGGACGAAGGCGTAACCAAAGTCGCCGCCCTGCGGGAGCGTGTGAAAAACATCAACCTCAAGGACAAGTCGAAGGTCTTCAACACCGCCCGCATCGAAGCGCTGGAAGTCGAGAACCTGATTGAAGCCGCCGAGGCGACCATCGTCTCGGCCGCCGCCCGGCGCGAAAGCCGTGGCGCCCACAGCGTGGACGATTACGCCGACTCGCCCAAGTACCCCAATGGCCGTAACGACGACGAATGGCACAAACACACCCTGTGGCACAGCCAGGGCAACCGCCTTTCGTACAAGCCGGTGCAGATGAAGCCACTGACGGTTGAGAGTGTTCCGCTCAAAACCCGTTCGTTCTAATCCACTCCTCCCAAACCGAGAAGAGAAAAAAACAAATGGCAAAACGCACGTTCTCCATCTACCGCTACGACCCGGACCAGGACGCCAAGCCCTACATGCAGACCATCGAGGTCGAACTCGACGGCTCCGAGCGCATGCTGCTCGACGCCCTGATGAAGCTCAAGGCGATTGACCCGGCCATTAGCTTCCGGCGCTCCTGCCGCGAAGGCGTGTGCGGCTCGGATGCCATGAACATCAATGGCAAAAACGGCCTGGCGTGCCTGACCAACATGCGCACGCTCACCGGCACCATTGTGTTGAAACCCCTGCCCGGCCTGCCGGTGATCCGCGATTTGATCGTCGACATGACGCAGTTCTTCAAACAATACAACTCGATCAAACCGTATTTGATCAACGACACCATCCCGCCCGAAAAAGAGCGTCTGCAAAGCCCCGAAGAGCGCGACGAGCTCAATGGCCTGTACGAGTGCATCCTGTGCGCCAGCTGCTCCACCGCATGCCCCAGCTTCTGGTGGAACCCTGACAAGTTCGTCGGCCCCGCCGGCCTGCTGCAAGCCTACCGCTTTATCGCCGATTCACGTGACGAAGCGACGGCAGAACGCCTGGACAACCTCGAAGACCCGTACCGCCTGTTTCGCTGCCACACCATCATGAACTGTGTAGACGTTTGCCCGAAAGGATTGAACCCGACCAAGGCGATAGGCAAGATCAAGGAAATGATGGTCTTGAGGACAGTCTGAAAACATGGCCCCCACGCTTGTCACTTCGTGTACTGCGCTGCCCTCCGAGGGGGCTGATTTTTCCTGGGACGGCCCGGCGAAAAATTATTCTGTTGAGGGAGATTTGATTGATGAGCGGGCCCTGAGCAAACTCAAATGGCGCTGCCGCCGGGGATTGCTGGAAAACGACCTTTTCATCGATCGGTTCTTCAGGCGTTTCGAGGCTGCGCTCACGCAACACCAGGCGCGGGGCCTCACGCAATTGATGGAGCTGGGCGACAATGATTTGCTCGATTTGCATCTGTCACGCAAAGAGCTCAAGGATGTGGAAAACGCCCCTCTGACCGAGGCGGCGCAGGAAGTTTTGAAAATGTTGAGAACCGCAAGTTAGCACTGCAAATTGAAGGGCAAAAAATGAAACTCGCAGAAAACAAGGCCACGCTGACATTCAGCAATGGCAAACCCGGCATCGACATGCCGGTCTACCAGGGCACCGTCGGACCCGACGTGATCGACATCCGCAAGCTGTACGGGCAAACCGGCATGTTCACCTACGACCCGGGCTTTCTTTCCACGGCGGCCTGCGAGTCGGCCATCACCTTCATCGACGGCGACAAGGGTGAGCTGCTGTACCGCGGCTACCCGATTGAAGAGCTCGCCACCAATTGCGACTACATGGAAACCTGCCATTTGCTGCTCTACGGCGAGTTGCCCAGCACGGAAGGCAAAGCCAAATTCAGCAAACTGGTCTCCATGCACACCATGGTCAACGAGCAGATGCAGTTTTTCCTGCGCGGTTTCCGCCGCGATGCCCACCCCATGGCCATCATGACCGGCCTGGTGGGCGCGCTGTCGGCCTTCTACCACGACAGCACCGACATCAACAACCCGCAACACCGCGAGATCGCGGCCATTCGCCTCATCGCCAAAATGCCCACGCTGGTGGCCATGGCTTACAAGTACACGGTGGGCCAGCCTTTCATCTACCCGCGCAACGACCTCTCCTACGCCGGCAACTTCCTGCACATGATGTTCGCCACGCCGTGTGAGCCGTACAAGGTCAGCCCCGTGCTGGAGCGCGCCATCGACCGCATCTTCACCCTGCACGCCGACCATGAGCAAAACGCCTCCACCTCCACGGTACGACTGTGCGGCTCCTCCGGCACCAACCCGTTTGCGGCCATCGCAGCGGGCGTGGCCTGCCTGTGGGGTCCCGCGCACGGCGGCGCCAATGAAGCTGCGCTGAACATGCTGGAGGAAATCCAGCGCATGGGCGGCGTCGCGAAAGTCGGCGAGTTCATGGAGAAGGCCAAAGACAAAAATTCCGGCGTCAAGCTGATGGGTTTTGGCCACCGCGTCTACAAGAACTACGACCCACGCGCCAAACTCATGCAGGAGACCTGCAAGGAAGTGCTGGCCGAACTGGGTCTGGAGAACGATCCGCTGTTCAAGCTGGCGATGTCGCTGGAAAAGATCGCTCTGGAAGACGACTATTTCGTCTCGCGCAAGCTCTACCCCAATGTCGACTTCTACTCCGGCATCGTGCAGCGCGCCATCGGCATCCCGGTGCCTCTGTTTACCGCGGTGTTCGCCCTGGCGCGCACGGTCGGCTGGATCGCGCAGCTGAACGAAATGATTGGTGATCCGGAATACAAGATCGGTCGCCCGCGCCAGTTGTTCACCGGGGCCACGGCCCGCCAGGTGAAGCCGTTGTCACAACGCTGATTGCCAGCCGCCAGTCGCCGATCGGCAAGTCCGATCAGGCCTGGTTTTGCCCAGGTTCGGCTTTGTTCGATTTGCTATATTAATTATAGCAATAAACTTATATAGAACGTGACTTAACTGCCTATTTTCATCATATTTTTTGGAAAATCGGCTTTTTAATCAAAAAGTTAACACCCATGTTAACTTTTTGGCTTTCCGTTGAGCAAACCGGAGAGCCCTGCAAACGGGTTGGGTTTCACGTTGGCCGCTTCAAAATCCGCATCCACGGCAGACATCGGCACCGCGCCCGGGCAGGTCTCGTGGCGCGGAATCAGTGGCACTGCCATCAACAGTTCATCTTCGATCAGGCTGGCCAGGTCAAATTCGCGCGCCTGCACCAGCAGGTCTTCCTCGCAGTCGTCGTCCTGTTCTTCGGCGATGGCTTCACTGGCCACAAAGCGGAATTCACGCTCGATCGCCACCGGCAACGAAAGCGCGCCCATGCAGCGCTGGCACACCAGCGGGAAACAGGTGGCCACTTGCAGCGCCAGCCACGGCTCAATGCCCCCAGTGGCACCGGTTCGGGTGGTAAAACGTGCCGACCAGTTGAGCATCAGGTCCGGCGGAAGCTCCTGCAAATCAGCCGCCAAGCGCTCATAGTTTGATAGCGGATCAGCGCCCGCCATCTGCGCATTGTGCAAGGCCTGGGCCTTGACATCGAGTCGGCGGGGTGCGGGTTCGGTGTTCATGACTTCAGTGTAAGACAATCGTTGCATGGCAGACCCCACTTCCCCGGTTTCGATGGCCCGGCAACTCATTCTGGGCTCCAGCTCGGTTTACCGGCGCGGCTTGCTTGAGCGCCTGAAGCTGCCGTTTGACGTGGTCACACCCGATGTCGACGAAACACCCGCCGCCGCCGAAACGCCCCGCGAGATTGCCTTGCGCCTGGCGCTGGCCAAGGCGCAGGCGGTGTCGGCGAAGTACCCTGAAGCGGTGGTGATTGGTTGCGACCAGGTGGCAGACTTCAACGGCGAACCGCTGGGCAAACCCGGCACCCACACGCGGGCTACCGAACAGTTGCGGCTCATGCGTGGCAAAACGGTGGTGTTCCAGACGGCGCTGGCACTCACCTGCAGGGCCACCGGCTTCTCGCAGGTGGATCTGGCAGCGGTGACAGTCCGGTTTCGCGAACTCTCAGACGCTGAAATCGAAGCCTATTTGCAGGCTGAAAAGCCTTATGACTGCGCGGGCAGCGCCAAGAGTGAAGGTTTGGGCATTGCCTTGCTCGAGTCGATTGAAAGTGATGACCCGACGGCACTTGTCGGCCTGCCCCTGATACGCACCTGCCGCATGCTGCGCGCAACTGGAATTTTCGTTTTATGAGCCGAGCTTTGCAATTTCCCGACGGGCCGCCACAAGGGAAATTAGCCCCCTTGGGGGGCAGCGCAGTACACGCAGTGACAAGCGTGGGGGTCCTGTTTATGGTGCCGACGCCGCTGGATTTTGGCTGCGAGTCCCAAGCGCCGCTAAGCGAAGTCCTGCCGCTGCAGACGATCCAGACCGCAGCCCGGCTCTCCCACTGGATCAGCGAGAACGCCAAGTCCACGCGGGCTTTCCTCAAACGTGTCAACGAGTTGCAGCCCCTGTTGAGCCCCGTGCAGCAACAGCACATTGAGGAGCTGCCACACGCGGTACACAAGAAGGGCGACCACCTGGGCCAGTTTGACGCGCGACCACTGTTGGCGCCCGCGTTGCAGGGCTTTGACGTCGGACTGGTGTCTGAGGCCGGCATGCCCGCAGTGGCAGACCCGGGCTCGTCGGTGGTTCGGGCTGCCCACGATCTGGGCATTCGCGTGGTGCCCCTGGTGGGGCCGGTCTCGCTGTTGCTGGCGCTCGCCGCCAGTGGCCTCAACGGCCAGAGTTTTGCATTTGTGGGTTATTTGCCGTCCGACGGGGACCAGCGCAAGGAGCGCGTTCGCCAGCTGGAGTCACAAGCGCTGAAAACCGGGCAAAGCCAGATTTTCATTGAAACGCCCTACCGCAACAGCGCACTGCTCCAGGCCCTGTTGCACCACCTGCAACCCAACACGCGGCTGTGTATCAGCCGCGGGCTCACACTGGCGGGCAGCCAGGTGGTCAGCCGCTCGGTACAGGACTGGAAAAAATCGCCGCTGCCGATGGACAACACGACCCCGGCCGTGTTTGCCATCGGCCGCTGAGCACGGCGCAAAAGCGCTGGCCGCGTGTGCGGGTGATCCGTTTCAGCGCAGAGCCGGAAACGCATTAAGCGCCCTCAGCGCTTTTGCGCCGCCGTCACCGATCGACGCACCAAACCGTTTCACCAGGCGCTCGGCCACGTTGTCACGCCGCGTGTAGTCGATGATCTCTTCGGCCTTCACCACTTCGCGCGCCACGAAGTCCAAGTTTCCCAGTTGGTCCGCCAGCCCCAGCTCAATGGCTTGCTGGCCGCTCCAGAAAAGCCCGCTGAACATCTCGGGGGTTTCTTTCAGGCGCTTGCCGCGCCCGGACTTCACCACGTCGATGAACTGCTTGTGGATCTGGTCAAGCATCGTCTGGGCAAACACCCGCTGCTTTTCGGTTTGCGGGCTGAACGGGTCGAGAAACCCCTTGTTTTCACCCGCCGTCATCAAACGGCGCTCAACGCCCACTTTGTCCATCAGGCCGGTGAAGCCAAAACCGTCCATCAGCACACCGATGGAACCGACGATGCTGGCCTTGTCGACAAAAATCTTGTCAGCGCCGGCGGCGATGTAATAGGCGGCAGAGGCACAGGTTTCCTCCACCACCACGTAGACGGGCTTATTGTGTTTGGCCTTGAGGCGCCTGATTTCGTCGTTGATGATGCCGGCCTGCACCGGGCTGCCGCCGGGGGAGTTGATCAGCAACACCACGGCCAGGGCGCCGGTGTCTTCAAAAGCATTGCGCATGGCGCCAACCACCAGGTCTGCGCTGGCTTCACCACCCGAGGCAATCTCGCCACGAATCTCGACCACCGCCGTGTGCGGCTGGGTCGCGTCCTTGACGCCCGCACCAAGGCCGGAAAACTGCCAGAACACCAGAACAAAAAACGTCAGCCAGGCCAGCGCCACAAAGGTCTTCCAGCGGCGGCGTGATTTTTGTTCGGCCAGCGTCGCGAACGCCAGCTTCTCCAGCGTGGCGCGCTCCCATCCCGTGGGTTGCGCGGCAACAGGAGGTACTTCGGCCTTGGCGGTGGGGTCTGCCCAGGGCGAGGAAATGTTGGGCTCGCGCCGGTTGTCATCGATGTCGTTCATGTCCTGCTTTCTAAAATTCGACGGGTTTGAGGTTCCAGCCAGTGCGCCAATGCACCACGCCGGCCTGCTCTTCAATTTCGATTTTCACCAGGCCACCACGGCATGGCCCACCCACACACTCGCCGGTGGCCGGGTGGTACATGGCGCCGTGGGTGGCGCAAATCAACCACTCGCCGCTGCTGTCAAAAAACTGGTTGGGCTGAAAATCCATTTCCATCGCCACGTGCGCGCAGCGGTTCAGGTAAGCATGGGCCTGGCCTTCGAACCGAATGGCAAAGGCACGGCAGGTCTGGCCCGCGAACGTCACGTCAAACGGCACGGCCACGGCGCTGTCTTTGAGTGCTTCGGCGTCGCACAGCGGAATCAAGTCGAGGGTGGTGGGGTTGGCCTGCCCATCACTTGGCACGGATCCAGTCATGTTCTCATCCCCAAGTCAACAGCCAATCGTGCAACTCGCGCACCGAATGCGCCACAAAGCGCGGTTTCAAGCCGTCAAAGGCGCCATGCGCATGTGCGCCATAACTCACCCCCACGCTGGCACAGCCGGCGTTGAGCGCCATTTGCAAATCGTGCGTGGTGTCGCCAATCATCAAGGTGCGTTCAGGCCTCGCGTCAAACTGCGACATCAACTCATTCAACATCTGCGGGTGCGGTTTACCGCGGGTTTCGTCAGCCGTGCGGGAGCTGTGAAACAGGTCACGCAGGTCCACCGCCTGGAGGGCATCGTCCAGCCCTTTGCGGCTTTTTCCGGTCGCCACTGCCAATATGTGCTTGCGCGATTTCAACTCCGCCAACAACGCCAGTACCCCATGAAACAGCGTGATGTCGTTCTGGTGCGCCAGATAGTGGTGGCGGTACCGCTCACCGAGCTGCGGGTATTTTTCCTTGGGAACATCGGGCGCTGCATGCGCCAACGCCGGCATCAGGGCCATGCCGATGACGTAGGAGGCCTCATGGTCACTGGGCACTGTGCCACCCACGTCGCGCACCGCTTCCTGGATGCAGCGGGTGATGATGGCGGTCGAGTCAAACAAGGTGCCGTCCCAGTCGAAGGCAATCAAATCGTAATTTCTGGCGAGGATGCTGTCCGGCATGGCTGGGCTTGGGTTTAGGCGCGTTTGGGCGCGTTTAAGCGGATTGGGGTGCGAACAGTTGAAGGTCGGCGGGAAGCGCTGCCATCAATTCAAGCCGCGCATCCGTTGCCGGATGGTTGAACTGTAACCGCCAGGCATGCAGGTACATGCGTTTGAGGCCCTGCTTTTGCAAGGCTTTGTTCAACTCAAAATCGCCGTATTTGTCATCACAGGCAATCGGGAATCCTTCACTGGCCAGATGGACACGGATTTGATGCGTGCGACCGGTTTTGAGGGTCACCTCAAGAAGGGTGAACTCGCCGGTGCCGTTCTGGCCCTTCTCCTTCTGAAAGCGCCGGGTGACTTTCACCAGGGTCACGGATTTCATGCCCTGTGGATCTTCTTTGGACGTGACCTTGACGCGCCGCTCGCCCTCCATCAAGCCTTCGGGCCCGTTTTTGCCAGGCAACAGGAATTTGACCAAAGGTTTGTCCAGCACTTTTTTATTGGCAGGCCAAGAGCCTGTCACCAGCGCCAGATAGGTCTTGCCGGTCTCGCGCTCCCTGAATTGGTCCTGCAATTTGGTGAGCGCCGAGCGCTTTTTGGCAACCAGCAGGATGCCCGAGGTTTCACGGTCCAGGCGATGGACGAGTTCGAGGAACTTGGCTTGCGGGCGCGCACGGCGCAACTGCTCAATGACGCCAAAACTCACGCCACTGCCGCCATGAACGGCCACGCCGGCGGGCTTGTCCAGGGCGATCAGGTGCTCGTCTTCAAAAAGAACCGGGAACTCACGTGCAGGCGCGACAGTGTTGGCCATCGCTTCCGCCTTTTGCGCGGGCTTGTCCGACAGGCGGATCGGCGGCAAACGAACCACATCCCCGGTTTGTACCCGCGTGTCGGCCTGCGCCCTGCCCTTGTTCACGCGCACTTCACCACTGCGGATGATGCGGTAGACGTGGGTCTTGGGCACCCCTTTGAGTTCGCGCATCAGAAAATTGTCCAGGCGCTGCCCGGCGGAGTTTTCGTCCACTGCCAGCGTCGACACGGCCGGGCGCAAAGGGTTGCCCGGTGCGACGGGTTTGGCCTCTATAATGTGTTGCACTAGCGTTTAGCTGTAAGTGGTTGATTTGATTGCAGGTTGAGCCAACAATTTTGGTTTGACCGGAATCGTGGAACAAGTTTAGTTCACCTTCGCCAATCAGACCGCGAACAGCAACGCTGGCACAAGTCGATGCCCCTGGTCGATTTTCGTGCAGACAGCAGGCCAAACGCCCGCTGTGGCACGCAGATCCATCGGTCAAATCGACGCATTGAACCAATGAAACGGAATAAAAAGTTTACAGACCCGCGTGTCTGTGAACGGATCGAAGCGAGATGTTTGTGGTGGCCAGCCTGATTCAACTTTGCCGGTGGGGCGTTTTCGACCCGCTTTCAGGCATTGTTCGGCTATTTAGTGCTTTAGGTCACGTAAAACGTGTACAAGCAGCTATTATTTCAATAGCAAAACCCCAAGCGCACTCCCTCGCAGCCCTCCACGCGCCTACGCCTCAACTCGTGCCCCTTCGGGCCTGAGCTGCGGTCTATCGGCATTTCCTCCTCGGTTCAAGGCGTCTGTCCGGCATCTTTGGCTCAATTCGAGCCGTTTGGTTTTGTCGCAAGGCAAAGCCGGGATGAACGAAGAAGGAGAACCGCATGAAACGCATGCTGATCAATGCCACGCAGGCTGAAGAACGCCGTCTGGCCATCGTTGACGGGCAAAAACTGCTCGACTACGAAATTGAAATTGAAGGGCGCGAGCAGCGCAAGGGCAACATTTACTAAGCCGTTGTCACGCGCGTCGAGCCCTCGCTGGAAGCCTGTTTTGTCGACTACGGCGAAGACCGCCACGGCTTCCTGCCGTTCAAGGAAATCTCGCGGATGTATTTCAAGGAAGGCGTGTCCGTCAGCCAGGCGCGCATTCAAGATGCGATCCGCGAGGGCCAGGAGATGCTGGTTCAGGTCGAGAAGGAAGAGCGCGGCAACAAAGGCGCGGCACTGACCACTTTCGTGTCGCTGGCCGGTCGTTACGTCGTCTTGATGCCCAACAACCCGCGTGGCGGTGGTGTCTCGCGCCGCATCGAAGGCGAAGACCGCGCAGACTTGAAGGAAGCGCTGGACCAGCTCGAGTACCCCAACGGCATGAGCATCATCGCGCGCACCGCCGGCATTGGCCGCACCGCGCCCGAGTTGCAATGGGACCTGAACTACCTGCTCAAACTCTGGACCGCCATCGACGGTGCGTCCAAAGGCGCCAAAGGCGCATTCCTGATTTACCAGGAATCCAGCCTGGTGATTCGGGCGATTCGCGACTACTTCAACCATGACATCGGCGACATCCTGATCGACACCGACGACGTGTACGACCAGGCGCAGCAGTTCATGGCGCACGTGATGCCCGAGCATGCCGCGCGCGTGAAGCGTTACCGCGACGACGCACCCCTATTCAGCCGGTTCCAGATCGAACACCAGATTGAATCGGCCTACGCCCGCACAGTTCAGTTGCCCAGCGGCGGCGCGATTGTGATCGACCACACTGAAGCTTTGGTGAGTGTTGACGTCAACTCGGCGCGTTCGATCCGTGGCGGAGACATCGAAGAGACTGCCACCCGCACCAACCTGGAAGCCGCCGAAGAAGTGGCGCGCCAGATGCGCTTGCGCGACCTGGGTGGCCTGATCGTCATCGACTTCATCGACATGGAAGAGAGCCGCAACCGGCGTGACGTGGAAAACCGCTTGCGTGATGCGCTTCGGCAAGACCGCGCGCGTGTTCAGTTTGGCACCATCAGCAAATTTGGCTTGATGGAGATGAGCCGCCAGCGTCTGCGCCCTGCGCTGTCTGAAGGTGCGTCCATTCCCTGCCCGCGCTGCGGTGGTTCTGGTCATATCCGCGACACCGAATCGAGCGCCTTGCAGATTCTGCGGATCATCCAGGAAGAGTCCCTGAAGGACAACACGGCGTCCGTGTTGTGTCAGGTTCCAGTGGAAGTAGCTTCGTTTCTGCTGAACGAAAAACGTACCGAGATTGCCAAGATCGAGTTGAAACAGCGCATCAATGTGCTGATGGTGCCCAACAAAACGCTGGAAACGCCCAACTACAGGCTTGAACGCCTCAAGCACGACGATCCGCGTCTGGACAATATCGAAGCCAGCTACAAAATGGCCGAAGAGATTGAAGACCCAACCTCCGTCACGCGCCGTTCGCAGGAGCCGACCAACAAGCAGACGCCGATCATCAAGGGTGTGTTGCCCGATGCACCCGCACCTGTCGTGGTGCCACAGCCTGCACCGGTGAAGGCGGTTCATGCGGCACCGCCTGTCGCGCAACCCAAAGTCACCGTTGTGCCTGCTCCCGCACCCGCGGAAAAAGGCTTCTTCGGCTGGATCAAAACGCTGTTTGGTGGTGCGCCGGCAGGTACACCTGTGGCGATACCGGCGTCCCAACCAAACGCCGAGGCGGCTAAAAAAGACCAGCCTGACAATCGGGGCGGCCGCGACGGCGCGCGCCGCGATGGCCCTCGGGGCGAAGGCCGTGATGGCAGGCCTGAAGGTCGCAGTGATGGCGCGCGTGGCGGTCGCGGCGGTCGCGGTGGACGTGGCGGTCGAGGCCAGGGTGCTGAGCGCGGTGAGCGCCCAGATCGTCCGCAAAACCAACCAGGCGGACGACCCCAGGCCGATGCGCCAGCCGGTCCGGAAACTGCCAACATGCAGGCTGCAGCCACCCAGGACCTGCAGCGCGGCGACGCTCAACGCGAACCCCGCGAGAACCGCGGGCCGCGCAGTGCGGAACGGGGCGGCGAACGTGGCGGTCGAGGCCGCAATGGTGATCGGGCGCCGCGAGCCGATGACGCTGAAGGAAACCGGGACGTACGCCGCAATGAAGGACGCCCACCCCGCGAAGCGCGTCCCGCTGACGTGCAGGATGGCTCACCCGCAGACGCCAATGCACTGGTGGGTGCTGCGGCTGAGGGAGTTCCCAACGCCGAGGCGTCTTCGGAAAATCCGCAAGCCCGCGAAAAACGCTCACGCGACCGCTACGGACGTGAACGTGGTCCTCGGTCAGACCGGCCTGATCGCGGCGAACAACAGCGCGACCACCGACCCCGCGACGCACAGCAGCCTCTGGACGGGTTTGCAACCGAGAGTTCTGCATCAAACGGTAGCACGACCGGTGACGCACACGCTGCAGCTGAGCCAGTGGCGAGACGTTCGTATTTTGCTGACAGGGCCGCTGCGCAAACCGACGCAGTTCAGCCCAAGCCTGCTGAGAATGCCGGCATGGCGCCCGAGACCGTTGCAGCGCAACGGCCAGTCGATGTGCCTGCGCCGGTGCAGACGATGACCCCGGTAGCGTCGCCGGCGCCGGTATCGCCGTCGACGTCATCCGGGACCCCGTCAGCCAAGGGCGCCCAGGCTTTGCCAACAGTGCAAGGCTTCAGCCTTGCCGTCGGTGATTTGGTGCAGGTAGCGCAGGGGTCTGGTTTGTCCTGGGTCAATTCTGACCCGGCGAAAATTGCGGCAGCGCAGGCTGCCATTGCGGCCGAAGCCAAGCCAATTCACGTTCAACGTGCCCGGCCAGTAGCCGTTCAAATTGACGCCGGGCCATTGGTATTGGTTGAAACCAAACGTGATCTGGCCAAAACCAAGCTGCCGTTCGAAGAAACGTCACCGCAGGGATTGACCGCGCAGTAACTGTCAGCATTTACTGAATGGGCCTCGGCAATTGCCCGGCCCTTTCAGAATGGTTCAGCCGCTATGCGGGGACTGAGGAACTGGCGGCAAGTGCAGCATTGCGCCAGGCCTGTGTCGTTGCCGGGGCATCACCCCGTTGTTCTGCCAGGCCTGCCAGTGCCATCCACGCACTGCGTTCCAGACGGCTGCCACGCAGTTTGGGCAGGCTCTGGGCCAGCAGTTGCTGCGCCTTGCCCCACAGTTTCAAATGCTGACAGGTAATACCCGCCAGATATTGCAACATCGCATCACCGGGATCGCGCAGTTGCGCGGTTTCGATCCGGGCCAGCCACTGGGCGTCCGGCGGGCTCGCGGTTGAGGCGAAACCCAATGCCACGGTTTCGACCAGCAGAAGTTTTTGAGTGCGGTCCAATGCCTTCGGATTTGCAGTCATCTGGTCCCACACCGGCAGCAGCCATTGCCGCGACACGGAGGTGTCGCCGCCCAGATCGAGCATTCGACGGGCCGCAGTCGCAGCGATTTCGACTTGACCGCGTTCCTTTTCATCCAGAGCACCCCAGACGCGTTGCAATTGCCCAGGCTCTTTGGCCCCCATCAACAGCTCCAGGACAAGGCCTCGAACAATGCTTTGCCCTGCGGTTTCCGAAAAGGCGCGGTGTTTGGCAAGCAGCCGTGCGGTTTCGAGAGCGACCTCGGTTTGCCCTGCCAGTCGGGCAGCTTTCAACCGCAAACGCAATGCGGCCGTGCGGCGCGACGCTCCCTGAGGCATGTCGTCAAGCCAACGAAGGGCCGCCGGCGCGTCGCGATCATCCAGGGCCCAGGCCGCCGCCCGCAGTTGAAGCCCTTCGCGCGCCTCTGCCGCGTCACGCTGTCCAGACACTTGAAGCGCCTGCTGAAAATGGACTGCCCGGGCGTCCTTGTCGAGCAGGGAATGGGCTCCTTCGGCAGCCAGCAGATGTGCCGTGGAGCGCAGTCGGCCCGCGTACGGCAACGCACCCGCGCCTTTTTCCGTAAGGCCTTCTTGCGTGAGTGCCAATTCGGCGGCTTTGCGCGCCCGGATGTAGCGCCCGGCAAACAGGTGCAACAAGGCATCCAGCAAAGCAACAAACACGGCAGTTTCACGTTGCTGCATGCGCCAGCGTCGGGCTTGCGTCGGCATGGCGAATAAGGCGGTCATTGCGCGCAGCGCCAGGTGGAGGACAAGAAACAATCCGGCCAGCAACACGAGCACGAGGTTTAGCGAAAGGTCTATGCGGTGTGGAGCCCAATACACCGAAATCACACCCCGGTTGTTGCCGGCCAGCAAAGCCGCCGCCACCGCGACGGCAAACAGCATCAAAAGGGACAGCGCCGTGCGCATGGTGGCCTATCGACCCGCAGCCGCAGTGGCCAGCGCAGACAAGGTCTCGTCCACGCGCGGCAGCTCCAGAACACGCATTTGCCCCTGCACCTGGGTGAGCAGAGTCAGCGCCGCCTGGGTTTTGCGTGACGAGGTATCGAAATACTTCGGCAATGTAGCCGCAGCCGATGCCAGATCCGAGCGTGCCGACTCAAGTTGACGTGCCAGCAAGCCCAGTCGTGCATTCAGAATCTTGAGTTTGAAATTTTCGCGGACAAAAAAAGCCTGCTCGGGCGACAACAACGCGGCTTCCGGATGTTCAATGCGGCTGACCCTCAACAGGCTGCGCGCCTCAAGCTTGAAAGTCCGCCAAATTTCCTGCCACCAATCCAGGCGCGCAGGGGACAAGTCGCCCAGACTGGATGGGGTACCGGCACCGCCACGCTGCGACAGGTCACCCACGGCATTGGCCAGCGGCAAATCGTCCGCCACACGCGCCAACTCATCGAGTTTGACCAGCAGAGCGGGCGTGTCGCTCAATGCAGTCGCCTGAATTCGACCCAAATCGCGCGTGATCGCCCGCTGCAAATTGGCCAGGCGGGGTTGTGCCGCCCGTTGCACGCGTTGCTCTGCGGACTTCAGGGCTGCGACCAGTGGCTCGACACTGCCTGTCAATTGGGCCTGTTGTTGCGCCAATCTCACGGCAGACTCAATGTCGACCACCAGGTTTTCATCGCGCGAACGCGACAGGCTTTGCATCAGCTCTTCAAGCTGCGTTCGGTGCAAAGTGACTTCGGCAAGCTTCGCCTCGTTCACCGCGACGCGGGCGGCCGTTTCCCGTGATACGTCCGATGCCTGCCTGGCGAGACTTCGCGCTTCTATTGCCTGCGCCCCGCTGTCGGCACTTTGCCTTGCCAACTGCTCCTGAATGGAAGCCAGGCGTTGCCACAGAACAGCACTGATGAACAACGCCACCACGATCGCTACGACCAAAACCAACAACACCGCCTTGGGCAATTGCACCGTATTGACACCTGCCGCAGCGAGCGGGGCCGAAGCAGCCACGGGCTCCCCCACTTCAGAGGAATCTGGGGGCCTCGTTTCGGGATTCATCCTGTGGATTCTATCGATGCGACCACGTCAGCCAGGGCGGGACGTGACTCCCCAACAACACCGAATCCGCAGCGCCTTGCGCGCTCAGCAATTCGGGGGTGCGTGCAAACCGCCTTGGCCTGTTGCCAGCTTTGGCCAGGAAAAGCTTCGGCCAGATTCATGATTGCTTCGCTGCTGCTGAACAACCAGACCGTGCGAGCGGCGTCGCCAGGGTTGATCCAGCGTTTCACCTGCTCCATCTGCAGCGCAGTGAATTCCGGTCTTGCGCGCCGGTAGGCCGCGCAATACGCCACGACGGCACCGGCTGCGGCCAGTTGGTCAGACAGCCAGTCGCGCCCTGAACCCTCGAACACGCTGTCTCGCTCAGCACCGCCCACACCCCGAACAATCAAGATCTTGACCCCAGGCTTGACTTGGCGCTGCACCTGCTGCCACAGCGCTTCTGAGTCGAATTGCGCCGACACCACTGGCGGGGAGTCAACCAGGTCGGCCAAAAGGCCGTGCGCCAACAGGGCCTGGCGTGTACCGGGGCCTGCGGCCCACGCCCTTGTCTTCAGTCTGCCCCAGCCCTCACCTGGCTCTGTTTCAGACGCCAATCCTTCTGGCTTGCCCGCAAAAAAGCCCCTGACAGCGTTGGCGCTGACAAACATCACCGCCTGAAACTCAGTCAAACGCTCCCAGTATCGTCCGATCAACGCGGGATCAGGTGCGCCTCGGATCACGATCAATGGCAACAAGGCAACCTCGTGCCCCGCAACCTGAAGGCCTTGCGCCCAATCGCTTGCGTCGCCTGCGGGTCGCGTCACGACAACCCGCATTCAAGCCGTCTTTTCCAGGGCAACCGCACCGGCAGCGATCAAATCGGCAGCAACACCCTGACCGAGCGCTTGCGCGCTGGCCTGATCGACGACAGCGAACGAGCGGTTTGCCCGTACCAAAGGGCCGGGACGGGTCTGCTCGCCTCCGAGTTCTGCTTCACCCCAGGCTGCCTTCAGTTGAAGATGCGCACCCGACCATACGGCGTGGGCCGCAAGTGGCATGGAGCAACTGCCACCCATCGCGCGGCTGACCGCGCGCTCTGCAGTGACCGCCAGCCACGTCGCCTGGTCGCCCAAGGGTCTCAGCGCATCCATCAAGTCAGTCCGTCCGGACAATATTTCGATCCCGAGCGCCCCCTGTCCGGCTGCCGGCAACATCTCATCGGGCTCAAACACGCTGGCAATGCGGCTCTCCAGGCCCAGGCGCTTTAAACCCGCCGCCGCAAGTACGATGGCGACGTAATGGCCTTCGTCGAGCTTGCGCAGGCGGGTGTCGAGGTTGCCACGCAAGGGTTCGACCTTCAGGTCAGGCCGCAATGCGCGCAACAACACGGTGCGGCGCAGGCTGGACGTGCCGACCACCGCACCCAAGGGCAGCTGGGCCAGGGCAGTGAAGTGGTTGGAAACAAGTGCATCTCGGGGGTCTTCGCGTGCCATGACGCAGGCCAAGGCGAAACCGGCGGGCAAATCCATCGGGACATCTTTGAGCGAATGCACGGCCAGGTCCGCGTGCCCTTCTTCCAGCGCCAACTCCAGTTCCTTGACGAACAGGCCTTTGCCACCAACCTTGCTCAGCGAGCGGTCCAGAATCTGGTCACCTTTAGTCGTCATGCCAAGGAGCTTGATGGTGTGGCCGTGGCTCTCCAGCAGCGATTTCACGTGCTCGGCCTGCCAAAGGGCCAGCCGGCTTTCGCGGGTGGCGATGACCCACGGTTTAACGGCAAATGGTGCAGGTTTGGGGAAAGTACTCAAAATGAGGCTCAAGGTCGTATGCGGTCAAATTCATCTGCGGACAACAGTCCGGCGGGTGGCAACGCAAGGTCGGGAATGCTAGCATGGCCCATGGTAAAACCGCGCCCGTCCACCCGCACAGAAGGCCCTTTGATCGAAGACATCCGCCTTTTGGGACGGCTATTGGGTGACGTGATCCGCGAGCAGGAGGGTGTTCAGGTTTTTGACCTGATCGAACGGATCCGCAAGTTGTCTGTCGCCTTTCGCCGAAACGCCGACGCTGACGCAGGCCGGCAGATGAAAAAACTGCTCAAAGGCCTCAAGGCCGAACACGCCGTGAGTGTGATCCGGGCATTTACCTATTTCAGCCATCTGGCCAATCTGGCCGAGGACCGCCACCACATTCGAAGGCGCGACGTACACGAGCGTGCCGGACACGCCCAAGAGGGGAGCGTAGAAGTCAGCCTGTTGCGCTGCAAGCAGGCGGGTGTCAGCGCCAAGTCAATTGCTGCCTGTCTGGCCGAGGCGCACCTGTCTCCGGTGCTGACGGCCCACCCCACCGAAGTTCAGCGCAAAAGCATTCTGGACGCCGAACGCGACATCGCCCGCCTGCTGGCGCTTCGCGACGGTCTTCGCGAGCGGGTGGCCAGGGCGCGTGCGGTCAAAGACGTGCTGTCGGCCAGGGATATCCAGACCAATGAGGCGCAGTTGGCAGCCAGGGTGGTGCAGTTGTGGCAGACCCGGCTGCTTCGGTTCACCAAATTGACGGTCGCCGATGAAATTGAAAATGCACTGAGTTATTACCAGTCGACCTTTTTGCACGAGATACCCAAGCTGTACGCCGAATTGGAGGAGCGCCTGGGCGGATTGCCCGTGCACAGTTTTTTGCGCATGGGCCAATGGATCGGCGGGGATCGCGACGGCAACCCATTTGTCACAGCGGAAACACTCGACTACGCTTTTCGCCGACAGGCGGAAACCGTCGTGCGCCATTACCTCACCGAAGTCCACAACCTTGGCGCAGAGTTATCCATGTCGACATTGCTGGTCGAACGCTCCGCCGAAATGGCAACCCTGGCCGGCATTTCGCCAGACACCAACCAGCACCGCGAAGACGAGCCCTATCGCCGCGCTTTGACAGGCATCTATGCCCGATTGGCCGCCACTCTGAAAGAAACCACTGGAACCGACGCAGCCCGCCATGCGGTGGCACCTCAAAATGCCTACGTGCGCCCCGAGGAGTTCGGTGCCGACCTGCGCGTGATTGAGCGCTCCTTGACAGCCCACCATGGGTCTGCGATGTCCACCCAGCGCCTGCGCCCCTTGATGCGCGCCGTCAGCGTGTTTGGTTTTCACCTGGCAACGGTGGATTTGCGGCAAAGTTCTGACAAACATGAGGAGGTCATTGCCGAATTGCTGTCGGTCGCGCGAGTCACGCCCGACTATGCCAGTTTGCCGGAGCATGACCGGTGCGCCCTGTTGCTTAGGCTACTGAACGACGCGCGGCCGCTGCGGGTACTGGGCACTGGCTACAGCGCGCTGGCGCAGGCTGAACTGGCCATTTTTGAAACAGCCCGGCGGGTTTTGACACGGTTTGGGCCAGCAAGCCTGCGACATTACATCATCAGCCATACGGAAACCGTAAGCGACCTGCTTGAGGTGTTGGTGTTGCAAAAGGAAACCGGCCTGATGCGCGGCATCTTGAAGGAAGATGCCCAAAACGACCTGATCGTCGTGCCGCTTTTTGAAACCATCGAAGACCTTCGAAATGCGGCCACCATCATGAAAGGTTTTTATGCCTTGCCTGGCATCCGCGACATGGTGGTGCGCAGTGGCCGGGAACAGGACATCATGCTCGGCTACTCCGACAGCAACAAGGATGGCGGAATCTTCACCAGCAATTGGGAGCTGTACCGGGCCGAAATTGCGCTGGCGCAACTGTTTGACGAGTTACCCGGCGGCATCCGTTTGAGAATGTTCCACGGTCGCGGCGGCACCGTCGGGCGCGGGGGTGGCCCAAGTTACCAGGCCATCCTGGCTCAGCCACCGGGTACCGTGCGCGGGCAAATCCGGCTGACGGAACAAGGCGAAGTGATCGGCTCCAAATACGCCAACCCTGAAATAGGTCGGCGCAACCTGGAAACCCTGGTGGCCGCGACGGTAGAAGCCACCTTGTTGCAGGCGACCCAGCCGGCCCGGCCGGAGTTTCTTGAAACTGCAGCGTTGTTGTCACAGCTCAGCATGGCAGCCTACCGCCGTCTGATTTATGAGACGCCCGGATTCACCCAATACTTCTTTGAGTCGACGCCGATTCGTGAAATCGCCGAGCTCAACATTGGCTCGCGCCCGGCATCGCGAAAAAACACCCAGAAGATCGAGGATTTGCGCGCGATTCCCTGGGGCTTCAGTTGGGGGCAATGCCGCCTCACCTTGCCCGGCTGGTTCGGGTTTGGCAGTGCGGTGGCTCAATACCTGCAAGACAAAACGCTCGGTACGGCCACAAACAAACGCCAGATGCTGCAGAAAATGCAACGGGAATGGCCATTTTTCCGAACCCTGCTGTCCAACATGGACATGGTTTTGGCCAAGAGCGATCTGGCCCTCGCATCGGTCTATTCGGAGCTGGTAACCGACCGGAAACTGCGTCGCAAAATATTCGCGGAGCTGGAAGCCGAGTGGCAACGCACGGCCGAAGCATTGGCGCTGATCACCGGCAGCAAGACTCGCCTTTCCGACAATGCGGCGTTACAGCGCTCCATCCGCCACCGATTTCCCTACATCGACCCGCTGCACCACCTGCAGGTCGAGCTGGTTCGCCGCTACCGGGCAGGTCGGTCCGACGAGACGGTGCAACGCGGCATTCACATCTCCATCAACGGCATCGCGGCAGGGCTGCGCAACACCGGTTGAACTCAGGCAGAAATCGCCTCGCGCACGGCCGCTACCTGCCTGCGTGACACGAAAAGCAACTCCTCAACACCTTCGAGGCGTACCGCCCATCCGTCACCTTCCTGCGGGTCGCTGAATTTTTCCAGCACCCGCACGGCACGCCGCGCAATCAGGGCATTTCGATGGATGCGCATGAGCTGGCGCGGATATTTTTCTTCGAGTTCGCTGAGTGCACCGTCGAGCAGGTAACTTTTTTCTGCCGTGCGCACCGTGATGTATTTGAGCTCGGCCTTTAAATATAGAACCTCAACCAGCGGCACGCGCACGGTGCGACCACGCTCCTGAATGACCAGCACGTCTTCGGGCGCGTCAGACGCCGTTGCAAGGGCGCTGGCCCTGGACCGCGCGACTTTGAGCAGCGCCGTTTGCAACCGTTCCAGCCGCACGGGTTTGGTGAGGTAGTCCACTGCGTCCAGCTCAAAGGCCTGCACCGCGTGTTCGGCGTGGGCGGTAACAAACACCACAGCCGGCGCGTTGGCAAGTTCACGTATTGTTTTGGCCAGCGCCAAGCCGTCTGCGCCCGGCATGTGAATGTCCAGCAAGGCCAGGTCAAACGCCTGTCGGCTCAGGGCTTCGATGGCCCGCGCCGCGTTGGCAGCTTCGACAACTTCATCCACCGCGGGCGACCTGCAATCGCCCAGCAGCGTGCGCAGGCGCGATCGGGCCAGGGCTTCGTCGTCGACGACCAGTACACGCAGGCTCATATGACGACCACCTTGTATTTCACCGAAGCCTTCCTTGCTCCATCACAAGGGCACCTCAATACGCACCTGGAAAATGCCGTCTTTCAATCCAGACTGGAACCGGCCCTGCACATCGTGCATCAGGTTCAGGCGCGCGCGCACATTCTCCAGCGCCACACCATGGCCGCGTTCGCCCTGCCCCTGCGGCACGGTATTGGTGACCTTGATGACCACCATCGAGCCGCGCCGCTGAGTTGAGACGCGCACCGTCGCGCCTGTGTCGCTGGGCTCCACACCGTGGCGCACGGCGTTTTCCACCAAGGGCTGCAACAGGAGCGGCGGCAGGCGCGCGCCATCGGCCTGGGGGTCGATTGACCACTCGACCCGCAGGCGGTCTCCAAACCGGATTTCCTCAATGGCAAGGTAACGGTGTGCCAGCGCGACTTCATCCGACAGCGTCACTGCCTCGCCCTGGTCCATCAGCGCGTGGCGAAACAAATCGCTCAAGTCTTCCAGCAAAGCTTCGGCCTTGGCCGGCTCGGCGCGCACCAGGGCAATGGCACTGTTGAGCGTGTTGAAGAGGAAATGCGGCCGAATGCGCGACTGCAACTCCTGCAGGCGGGCAGAGGTTGTGGCCGGTGCCATGCCACGCGCGCGCCAGATCAGCGCCGCCACAAGCGCACCGGCCAGGATGGCGCCGGTGAAGGCGCTGGCCCACCAGGGCGCCGGCGGCACCATACCCACCATCACCAGAAGACCACAGCCGTAAAGCCCGGCCAGCGCACCGAGCAGCACGCCGGCAATGACCTGGGTTTGAACGCTGAGCTTGGCCAACACGCGCTTGAGGCTGCACGCCACGATCAACCACAGCAGCGCGGAGGGCAACGCACCGCCCGTCAGCATCGAGGTACGGGTCAGCCATTCGACCAGGCTGGCGGCACCATACATTGCACCGACTGCCACCACCGCCTCTACAAACAGCACCGCCCGCAGGATCACGCCCACATGGCAGGCGTCAAACACCAGGCGTTGGCGTTCGAGGTCTGCCGCCAATGCGGCGGGGCTCTCGGGGGACAACTCGGGGAACACCGATAATAGTTGTGAGTCTTGCATGGGGTCTGCTGGATGATCTCCGATTATTCGCGATTCCGTGGCGGATTCCCGCCCCGATTTCCTGCGACCCCCGAACCCAGCACCATGTCCGACAACCCACCTGCCAACCAATTCGACAAAAAATCCCAGGCCTGGTCGGCCCTGTTCTCCGAACCGATGAGTGACCTCGTCAAGCGGTACACCTCGAGCGTCGCTTTCGACCAACGCCTGTGGCAGGTTGACATGGAAGGCTCACTCGCCCACGCCGCGATGTTGCGCCGCCAGGACATCATCAGCGGCGAAGACCACGCCGACATCCAGCGCGGCATGGCGCAAATCAGGACGGAGATCGAATCTGGCCGGTTTGAATGGAAGCTCGACCTCGAAGACGTGCACCTCAACATCGAAGCGCGCCTGACCGATATCGTCGGCCTGGCTGGCAAACGCCTGCACACCGGCCGCTCGCGCAACGACCAGGTCGCCACCGACGTGCGCCTGTGGCTGCGCGGCGAGATCGACCTGATCGCCAATTTGCTGACCGAACTGCAGAAGTCCCTGCTCGACGTGAC
>JANNMM010000088.1:0-19693 GCA_031397915.1 Rhodoferax sp.
GGCCATGCGGACTTCCCGATCCAGAACCTGCCCTACGCCATGTTTGCGCAAAACGGCAAACACGCAGATTGGCGCGCAGGCGTTGCGATTGGCGACCAGGTGCTGGACCTGGTGGCTTTGCACGGCCAACAACTGCTGACGGGCCACGCGGCGGCGGCGCTGGAAACGGCGGCCGTACCGAGCCAGAATGTGCCAGGCCTTAACGCCTTTATGGCGGCCGGGCACGCCACTTGGTCAGCCTTGCGCCATGCGCTGTTTGCGCTGTTGTCGAGCGATGCTTCTGCAGAAACGCAATCTGGTGTGCGGGCCTGCCTGGTCCCGCAAGCCAAGGTGCAGTACCGCGTGCCTGCGCAGATCGCCAACTACACCGACTTCTACACCTCGATCCACCACGCCCGCAACGTCGGGCGCATTGCGCGACCCGACAACCCGCTCACCGACAACTTCCAGTGGGTGCCCATTGCCTACCATGGCCGGGCATCCACGGTGGTGGTCAGCGGCACCAACTTCCGCCGGCCCATGGGGCAAAGCATGGCGCCAGGCGCCAAGGCGCCGGTTTACGGGCCGTGTGCGCGCATGGACTTTGAACTTGAGCTGGGTCTGTTCATTGGCCAGGGCAATGCCATGGGGGAACCGATTCCGCTGGTCAAGGCAGAGGACCACATGTTCGGCATTTGCCTGCTCAACGACTGGTCGGCGCGCGACATCCAGTTCTGGGAAATGGCGCCGCTGGGTCCCTTCCTGGGCAAGAGTTTCTGCACCTCGATTTCGCCGTGGATCGTCACGATGGAGGCGCTGGCGCCTTTCCGGCTGCCCTTCACCCGGCCGGCCGACGAACCACAACCGCTGGCCTACCTGGACGATACGGGCAACCGCGCGCGAGGGGTGCTCGACATCCAGCTGGAGGTGCTGATTGAATCCGCGCCGGCGCGCGCCGCCGGTCGGGCGCCGACCCGCATCACCGCCACAAGT
Source organism: Rhodoferax sp. (assembly GCA_031397915.1). Taxonomy (GTDB): domain Bacteria; phylum Pseudomonadota; class Gammaproteobacteria; order Burkholderiales; family Burkholderiaceae_C; genus JANYCG01. The sequence continues at coordinate 973 of JANNMM010000088.1, forward strand.
TTCAAACACCAGTACTGGACCTATGCACAAATGGTGGCCCAGCACACCATGGGCGGCTGCAATCTGCAACCCGGTGACCTGCTGGGCAGCGGCACGATCTCGGGGCCGACACCCGACCAGGCCGGGGCCATCATCGAATTGACCAAAGGCGGCAAGGAGCCCATCACGCTGGACGGTGGCGAGCAGCGCGCTTTTCTGCTCGACGGCGACGCGGTGATCCTGCGCGGCTGGTGCGAACGCGACGGTGCGGCGCGCATCGGCTTTGGCGAAAATCGCGGCGAAGTCTTACCCGCATTGACCGCCTGAGGAACTGGCATGACATCGACCTCTTTTTTGCCGGCTCCCACACTCGAACACGTTTTGGACCTGGACGTCAGTGTTGACGCGCCGATTGACGCCGGCGTGCTCGCGGGCCTGGGCACGCAGGGTCGCCGTCGCATCATCCCGATCACCGGCGGCGTGGTCACCGGGCAGTACCAGGGCCAACGCATCGAAGGCCGCGTGTTACCGGGCGGCGCAGACTTCCAGCGCGTGCCCACCGACACCTGCGCCGACCTGGACGCGCGCTATTTGATCGCGCTGGACGGTGACTTCTCGGGTGAACACATTTTCGTGATGAACCGCGCCTTGCGTCGCGCCAGTGCTGAAGACGTGGCGCGTTTGCTCAAAGGGGAGCCGGTGGACCCGGCTCGCGTGTACTTCCGCTGCGCGCCGGTTTTCGAAGTGTCGAACCCGCGCCTTCAATGGCTGGTGGAGCACATCGTGGTCGGCACAGGCGCTCGTGCACCAAATGGCGTTAAAATATCATTTTACTTATTGAAATAAATAATTATTAGTCAATATTGATACTGATTTTGTAGCAATAATTTGAATTAATTCGTGACTTCAGTGCAAAGGTTTTTTGTTAAAATTTTTGCAAATTATATATTCTAAAATTGGAACGTTATGGTCATCTGGAAACAGCCCCCAACAATTGAACGCCTCACCGCCAGCCACCGCAACACGGCACCGCAGGCTCTGGGAATGGAGTTCCTTGAGGTCGGCGACAACTTCATCACAGGCCGCGTACCGGTGGACGGCCGCACGCGCCAGCCATACGGCATCTTGCACGGTGGCGTGAGTGTGGTGCTGGCTGAAACACTCGGCTCCTGCGCCGCAGCCGCCTGCGTGCCGCCCGGTTACCGGGTGGTGGGGCTGGACATCAACGCCAACCACATCAAGGGCGCCACCGAGGGCTGGGTCACCGGCACGGCGCGCCCGGTTCACGTGGGCCGCAGCACGCAGGTCTGGCACATCGACATGGTCAACGACGCAGGCGAACTCACCTGTGTCTCGCGCATCACGATGGCGGTGCTGGCGCCCCGGATATAGCCCCCACGCTCCGCCGCTGCGCGGGTCGCTGCCCCCCGAGGGGGCTAATTTTTCTTGGGGCGGCCCTGCGAAAAATTGCCGCCCCCACATTCGCCCACTGCGTGTGGCTCGCTGCCTAAGCACCAATCGCCGTCGTCGGGCGTTTGCTGGCGGATTCCCGGGCCAGGCTCTCCAGATCGGCCACCGGGCCGGGCCAGCCAAAGTAGTAGCCTTGGTAGTGGAAGCACCCTTGTTGCCATAAAAAGTCGCGCTGGGCCAAAGTCTCGACCCCTTCGGCCATCACCTGCAAGCCCAGCGCATTGCCCAGGGCGATAATGGTGCGGGCGATGGCGGCGTCGTTCGGGTCCACCAGCAGGTCGCGCACAAAGGCCTGGTCGATCTTGATCTGGTCCAGTGGCAAGCGCTTGAGGTACACCAAAGACGAATAACCGGTGCCGAAGTCGTCCAGCGAGAAGCCGACGCCGCGCTTTTTGAGCAGGGTCATTTTTTCAACGATCTCCTCGACATCGCGCACCAGAATGCTTTCGGTGAGCTCGAGCTTGAGGCGCCCCGGCGGTACGCCGGAGCGATCCAGCGTGTCCTGCAACTCGGAGAAGAACCCTTCGTGGTGAAACTGGCGCGCGCTGACATTGACCGAAATCGTCAGGCCGGCGGTGGCCGGGTTGGCGGCCCAGGCCACCAACTGCAGACACACTTGCGCCAGCACCCAGCTCCCGATCGGCAGGATCAAGCCCGTGTCTTCCGCCAGGCCGATGAAGACGCCGGGCAACACCTTGCCCAGCATGGGGTGCTGCCAGCGCAGCAGGGCTTCGGCCCCCGTGATCCGCCCTTCTGCATTGACCTGGGGCTGGTAATGCAGCACAAACTCGCCGACTTCAACCGCGCGGCGCAGGTCTTGCTCGAGCGCCGCACGTTCAACCATTGCGGCTTGCATGGCCGGGTCAAAAAAACGCGCCAGGTTGCGGCCCGCGCCTTTGGCCTCGTAAAGCGCCATGTCAGCGCGTTTGAACAATTCTTCCGCCGTTTCTCCGCCTTGGCCAAACATGGCCATGCCCACGCTGCAACTGCCCTGATGCACGACCCCGTCCAGGCTGTAGGGCTCCCTGAGCGCCGCCAGCACTTTGGCGCCGACCGCCTTGACCTGTGCCGCTGCCACACTGCCCTGTGAATTCAGGTCCTTGAGCATGATCACAAACTCGTCGCCGCCCAGCCGGGCCACGGTATCGTCAATGCGCACGCAATTGACCAGGCGCTGGCCGGTTTGGCGCAACACAGCGTCGCCCCGTTCGTGACCATGTGCGTCGTTGAGGGTTTTGAAGTTGTCCAGGTCGATGAACAGCAGCGCGCCCTGGGTTTTGCTGCGCACCGCGGCCGGCAGGGCTTTTTCAAGGCGGTCCAGCAGCAGGCGCCGGCTGGGCAGCTTGGTCAAGGGGTCGAAGAAGGCCAGGTTCTGGATCTCCGCCTCTGCGCGCTTTTGGTCGGTGATGTCAAACACAATTGAATGCATCACGTGGCGTTCACCGATACGCACCGGGCTGTTGGAGACCACCACGTCACGGACCGCACCACTGGCCAGGCGGTGCTGCGATTCAAAACGCCCGCCACCCGCATTCGGTATCGCGTCCAGCGTATCGCGCACTTCAGCCGGGGTGCGAAGGCTGATCTTGTAGAGGTTTTGCCGCAACAGATCATCTTTGCTGAAACCATAAAAACGCACGGCCGCGTCGTTGGCGTCAATCAACTGGCCATCCAGCTCAAACAGGAGCATCACGGCACTGTTGTCGGCGAACTGGCTGCGGTACGCCATCTCCTGCTCCTGGATGCGCGCCTGCACGCGTTGCAACCTTTCAAAATAGGTTGCGCTCACCATGCCAAACGCCGACAAGGTGGCGATGTACGACCAGTAGCTGGCAAGCCGCGCCTCCTCGGTCCGTCCGGCGAACATGCCGGTGTCAAACACCACGCCGCAAAAACCCTGCACGGCGAACAACATGGCCAATACGCTGACGCCATGGCGCCACAGGCGCGGTGTGCAAACCGCCATCACCACAAACAGCCAGTAGGGCTCACCGGCCAGGTGCACACTGCTGGAAAACCAGCCAGCAAAAACCGCCTGGCCCAGCAGAAAAGCCAGGGCAAACAAAATCAGCGCCTCTTGCAGGCGCGCCAGGCGCGCCCAGTGTTGGGGCCGCACCCGCCAGATCAACAGCAGGGGTGCCAGCACCAAGACACCCAGGGCGTCACCGGCCCACCAGTTGACAAGGGATTGCGTCCATTCGTCTTGTGCAATGCGGTCGAAATAACGAAGGCCTCCCACGCCCAACAAAGCCGACAGGCCGCTGGACACGGCCCCGGCCAGTACCAGCAGCCAGTAGTCGTGCAAGGAGCGCATCGCCAGGTTGAAGCGGGGCGCGAGTGCCAACAGGCGGGCGGCCAGCCAGGCCGCCGCGGTGTTGCCCACCGCAATCAACGCGGCCAGTGCCACCGGCTCACCGCGCAACCAGATGCTCAGAAAGTCGCCCGCCAGAACGCCCAGAGCGACCTTGGGACCGAGGATCAGGAACGCGGCCAGCGCCATCCCGGCCGGAAGCCACAAGACACTGATCAACCCATCGAGGGAAAGGAACCGGATGCAAATCTCGCTGAGCAGCCCGTATACAAGCGCAAAGGCCGCAAGACGCGTCCAGGGGGGCAGGACCTTCAAAGTGCCTGCGCCTTGCATCAGCCGTCGTCCCGCTTCATGCGTTCGCTGCGCCAGTACACATCGTCGCCTGCGCTGCCGTCCGTGCGGTGCCGGTTCAACACGCGGGCGAGCACGAACATCAGGTCTGACAGGCGGTTGAGGTACTGGCGCGGGTTGTCTTTTACATCCTCCACACTGCCAAGCGCCACCACCGCGCGTTCGGCGCGGCGGGCTACCGTGCGGCACACGTGGGCGAGCGAGGCGGCGCGTGTTCCCGCAGGCAGAATGAACTCCTTCAGGCGCGGCAAGGCTTCGTTGTGCTCCGCCAGGGCTTCGTCCAGCGCCAACAAGGCTTCGGGCTTGAGCAATTCAAAACCCGGAATCGACAACTCGCCGCCCAGGTTGAAGAGTTGGTGCTGGATTTCCACCAGCAAGTCGCGCACCGTGTCTGGCATGGCCTCACACAACAACACGCCAATCTGCGAATTGAGCTCATCCACATCGCCCATGGCCTGCACGCGCAGTGAGTCCTTGCGAACCCGGGTGTTGTCACCCAGGCCGGTGCTGCCGTCGTCTCCGGTACGGGTTGCAATTTGCGTGAGTCGGTTTCCCATGGCGATTCCTGATGACGAATTTCTGTGCAGAAGGCCCGAAGTTTGCAATCCGCAGGCTGCAAAGTATTATCTGGCCTCGGGTCGCACTTTGCGCACCTGCCGCCTGATTACTTGCCCGAGGCCTTATGAACGCACCCACCCAAGCCCAGCATCTGATGCCCGACGTCAACCAGCGCGCCATGCCAGCGGCGTTGCTGGACGCCTTGAAAGCGCGTTTTGGCGCCAATTGTTCCACCGCCATGGCCGTGCGCGAGCAGCACGGGCGCGACGAATCCTCGTATTCGGTGCCACCGCCTTCCGCCGTGGTGTTTGCCGAGTCCACCGCCGACGTGGCGGCTGCCGTGAAACTGGCGGGCGACCACGCCATGCCCGTGATCCCGTTTGCCGTCGGCTCATCGCTCGAAGGGCATTTGCTGGCGGTTCAGGGCGGCATCAGCATTGACATGAACCGCATGAACAAGGTGCTGTCCATCAAAGCCGATGACTTGACCGTCACCGTGCAACCGGGCGTAACCCGCAAACAACTCAACGAGGAAGTCAAAAGCACCGGCCTGTTTTTCCCGATTGACCCGGGCGCTGACGCCTCCATCGGTGGCATGAGCGCCACCCGGGCCAGCGGCACCAACGCCGTGCGTTACGGCACGATGCGCGAAAACGTGCTCGCGCTCGAAGTGGTGACCGCCGACGGCAGCGTGATCCGCACCGGCACGCGGGCGAAAAAATCCAGCGCCGGTTATGACCTCACGCGCCTGATGGTTGGCTCCGAAGGCACGCTGGGCGTGATCACCGAAATCACGCTCAAGCTCTACCCATTGCCGGAAGCCATCTCGGCGGCGATTTGCTCCTTCCCCAGCATCGAGGCGGCGGTGCGCACCACCATCCAGATCATCCAGTTGGGCATTCCGATCGCTCGTGTGGAACTGCTCGACGTGAACACCGTGCGCATGGTCAATGCCTACGCCAAACTCAGGCTGCGCGAGGAGCCGATGCTGCTGATGGAGTTTCATGGCTCGCCCAACAGCGTGAAGGAGCAAGCCGAACTGGTTCAGGAGATCGCCAGCGACCTGGGCGGCCAGGCGTTCGAATGGGCCACCACGCCCGAGGAGCGCACGCGCCTGTGGACAGCGCGGCACAATGTTTATTTTGCGGCGATCCAGTCGCGCCCGGGCTGCCGCATCATCTCCACAGACACCTGCGTGCCCATCAGCCGCCTGGCCGATTGCCTGCTCGAATCCGTGGCCGAGGCCGACGCCTCCGGTTTCCCGTATTTCCTGGTCGGCCACGTGGGCGACGGCAACTTCCACTTTGGTTACATGCTGGACCCGGACAAACCGGAAGAACGTGTGGTGGCCGAAAAACTGAATGTGGATCTCGTGAACCGCGCGTTGAGCATGGAAGGCACCTGCACCGGCGAACACGGCGTGGGCCTGCACAAGATGGATTTCCTCATCACCGAAACCGGCGCCGGCGCGGTGGACATGATGCGCACCATCAAACATGCGCTGGACCCGAAGAACATCATGAACCCCGGGAAAATATTCGCCTGGTGAGCGCGGCTAGGCGTCTTCCGCAATCGCTTGTGCCATGTACTCCATCTTCTGCTGAAGCTGGCTCTCGTCGTCGGTAAAGCGTGCGGCGATGGCGGCAAACTCGTCCTGGATTTCGATAAAGGCGTCGACCATGTCGGGGTCGAAATGCGCGGCCCGGCCCTGGAAGATCACCTGCACTGCCTGGTCGTGGGGCAAGCCCAGCTTGTAGACCCGGGTGCTGATGAGCGCGTCGTACACGTCGGCCACCGCCATCAGCCGGGCGGACAGCGGGATGGCGTCGCCCGCAAGCCCTTTCGGGTAACCCGAGCCATCCCACTTTTCCTGGTGCGACAGTGCAATTTCCTTGGCCACACGCAGGTATTCGGCCGGACTGCCCAAAGCCTGCTCGGCCTGCACGATGGCCTCGTACCCAATGGTGGTGTGGGTTTTCATGATGGCAAACTCGTCGGCGGTGAGCCGTCCGGGCTTGAGCAGTATCCGGTCCGGGATGCCCACTTTGCCGATGTCGTGCAAGGGCGCTGACTTGAACAACATGGCAATCGACGCCTTGTCCAGCTGCCCGGCAAAGCGTGGATGGTCCCGGAGCCGCTCGGCCAGCGCCTTGACGTAATTTTGCGTGCGCCGGATGTGGTTGCCGGTGTCCATGTCGCGCGTTTCGGCCAACATCGACATGGCCAGGATGGTGGTGTCCTGGGCAGCAACGAGTTCGCCCGTGCGTTTGGCCACTTCGCTTTCGAGAAAATCTGCCTTGCTTTTGAGGAAGTCGCTGCTGGCCTTGAGCTGCAACTGTGTGGCCACCCGCGCCATCAGGATGGGCGGACTGACCGGTTTGGTGATGTAGTCGGCCGCGCCCAGGCTGAGGCCTTTTTCCTCGTCTGCCACGTCCGATTTGGCGGTCAGAAAAATCACGGGAATGCCAGCCGTGGCCGGGTTGCCTTTCAGCTGGCCGCAGACTTCGAAGCCGTCGGTCTCACCCATCATGACGTCCAGCAAAATCAGGTCGGGCGGCGGGTCACCCAGCGCGATTTGCAGCCCGGTGGCGCCGTTGTTGGCGACTTTTACCCGGTAGCGGTCTTTGAGCAGGCTACTGATGAGGGCCAGGCTGTCCGGCGAGTCGTCGATCACCAGCACGGTGGCCTTCAGGGCTGCGGCTTGATTTTGCATTCGGTCAGTTTAATGGCAAAGCAGCGCGTGCTGCGGGATGCGCAACCGGTCGCGGGAATTAACGGCTGGCGCCCTGCGTGAGCTGGTCGATCAGGCCGTTGAGCTCTTCGAGTGAGCCAAACTGGATCGCCAGCTCGCCCACTTCCTCCATCCGGCCGCCGCGTTTCACGCGCTTTTTCACCCGCACTTCAACGGCCGCGGCGAGCAGGTCTGACAACTCCTCTTCAACGCGTTTGGTGTCCCGTGACTTTTCTTTCTTGGGTTTGTTCGCCGTCAGGGTGAACTCGGCGCTGAGCTTTTTCACCAGGTTCTCGGTCTCGCGCACGGAGAGTTTCTTCGCGGCGATCTGGTTGGCGGCGGTGATCTGGTTGATTTTCTCCAGCGCCAGCAGGGCCCGCGCGTGTCCCATGTCGAGGTCGCCGGCCATCAGCATGGTTTGCACCGGCTCAGCCAGGTTCAAGAGGCGCAGCAGATTGGATGCCGCACTGCGCGAGCGCCCGACCGCCTGCGCCGCCTGCTCATGCGTGAGGCCAAATTCTTTCACCAGGCGCTGCAGGCCCTGCGCTTCTTCCAGCGGGTTGAGGTCTTCGCGCTGGATGTTTTCAATGAGCCCCATGGCGGCGGCCGACTCATCGGGCACGTCGCGCACCAGCACCGGCACGCTGTCCAGGCCGGCCAGTTTGGCGGCGCGGAAACGGCGTTCGCCGGCGATGATTTCGTATTTGCCGGCAGCCGCTCCGGCCGACAACTTGCGCACCAGGATCGGTTGCATGATGCCCTGGGCCTTGATGGATTCGGCAAGCTCATACAGCGCACCTTCGTCCATGCGGGTGCGCGGCTGGTACTGGCCGGGCACCATGTCCGTGAGCAGCAGCGACGCCGGGAAGCCCGGCCCGGACGGACCCATGGCAGCGGCAGACTCGTCTACCGTAGGGCCCAGAAGCGCCTCCAGGCCACGGCCGAGGCCTTTGAATTTTTTGGTTGCCATGGGCGCTTCTTGTCCTTGTTTTCAGTGGGAAGTGATGTGGTTGGCCTGGGTGGCGTGGTTAGGGTGGTTTGGGTGGTCACCAAGCAATTTGAGGAGCCAATCATGCCCTTGCTGCCAAGCGCCCAAGCCAGACTCCGAATTGATGTGGCCGCGCTGGCCGCCGTCGATGAGCTCGCTGCCCCAGCCCTGGGCAAACGACTGCGCGCGTTCGTAGTGGCAATACGGGTCGTTGCGGCTGGCCACGAGCAGGCTGGGAAACGGCAGGCCCTGGCGCGCCACGGGAGACCAGCTGGGCAACATGTCGCGCACATCGTCGCGTTCCACGTCGCCGGGTGCGACCAGCAGGGCGCAACGCACCCGATGCGTGTTGCGCGACACACTGGCCCAAGCGGCCACCAGGATGCAGCCCAGGCTGTGCGCCACCAGGCAAATGGAGCTGGATTCTGGCGTTGCCAACACGACCTCCTCCAGGCGCGTGATCCAGTCGCCGCGCAAGGGGCGCAGCCAGTCGTGCTGCACCACACGCTCATACCCGTACGCAGCCTCCCACAGGCTTTGCCAATGTAGAGGGTCAGAATCTTGCCAACCTGGCAATAACAGCATCTTAAAAGACATCGTGATTAAATAAACACCATTTATTGAGATAAATATATAGCATAAGTATTAATAAATTCGTGACTTAATTACAAATTACTCTACTTTTATACGAGGAAAATTACATTTTCTCGATCCGCACAACCATCTCCGCTGCAAACGCCACAAAGGCCTGGGCGCCTTTGGAGGAAGGGTCAAACACCACGCCGGGCAAGCCGTAACTCGGCGCTTCCGCCAAACGCACATTGCGCGGGATGAGGGTGTCAAACACCTTGTCGCCAAAATGCGCCTTGAGTTGTTCACTCACCTGTTGCTGCAAGGTGATGCGCGGGTCGAACATGACACGCAGCAGGCCAATGATCGCCAGATCCTTGTTCAGGTTCGCGTGGACCTGTTTGATGGTGTTGACCAGGTCGGTGAGCCCCTCGAGCGCGAAATACTCGCACTGCATCGGCACGATCACACCATGGGCGCAACACAGGCCGTTGAGCGTCAACATGGAAAGCGAGGGCGGGCAATCGATGAGGATGAAGTCGTAGTCGCTGGCCACTTCGGCCAACGCGGCTTTGAGGCGTTTTTCACGCCGCTCGGCCTCCACCAGTTCGACCTCGGCGCCAGCCAGCTCGCGGTTCGCCCCGAGAATGTCATAACTGCACCCGGCCTCGATGAGTTTGTCGCTTTTCACCCGCGCCTCTGTCACCGACGCGCCTTCGAGCAAGACATCGTAGACGCTGGTCTCCAGCTTGCGTTTGTCGATGCCCGAACCCATGGTGGCGTTGCCTTGCGGGTCGAGGTCGACCAGCAACACCCGCTGGCCGACTTTGGCCAAGCCTGCTGCCAGATTCACAGCGGTGGTGGTTTTGCCGACGCCACCTTTTTGGTTCGCAATGCAGAAAATCTTGGTCATATGTGGCCCCCAGGCTTGTCACTGCGTGGACTACGCTGCCCGTCGAAAAATTGCAGGATTCTTGGTTTGATTTTGCTAGTCGTCATTTGGAGATCGCCAGGCGGAGGCCGAAGCCGAGCAGGCACAGGCCGGCGATTTTCTGCAGCGCGCGGCCCAGCAGGGGGTTTGAGCGGAATCGCTCGGCCAGGAAGTGCGTCAGCATCACCGAGGTCAGACCATAGAGGAACATCAAGACGCCGCTGGTGAGGGTCATCGCCAGGTAGGTCGTCATGCCCTGGTGGCGCGCCGGGTCGATGAACAGCGGGAAAAACGCCATGTAGAAAACTATCGCCTTGGGGTTGAGCAAAGTGATAAGCAAGGACTGGCGGAAAAAGTGGCTCGGTTTGATGTCCAGAATGGGCGCGTCGCCGGGTTTGGCCAGCAACATCTTCAAGCCCAACCACGCGAGATAAGCAGCACCCACCCACTGCACCGCCGCGAAGGCGCCCGGATATGCAGCCATCACCGCCGCCATGCCGGCAATGGCCAGCCACATCAGAATCTGGTCGCCGGCAAAAATGCCAAAAATCGAGCCAAATCCACCCGCCATGCCGCCCTTGGTGGTGGAGGTGATCAGCGCCAGATTGCCGGGGCCGGGCACCAGCAGAAACAGCAGGATGGTGGCGATGTAGGTGCCGTAATCGGTGATGCCGAACATGTTGATAGCGGAGTTGGAGCCCGAAAAGGCCGGCTGCTTGGAAGTTCTCAGCCGAGTTTACGGCATGGGCTGCTTGGCGCCTCCAATTTCCTGGGCGCTGATCGGCTTAAAGTGCAGGTCGCCGGCGGAATCAGGCCGACGGGGCACTCTGCTCCGCGGCTGTCCCCCGGCCTGGCCTGGCCGGCTCACCTACGGCGGGCAAACGTTGCCCGGATTTCGAACCCAATCTGGTTACGCCAACTTGCGCATCCAGATGATTCGCCGCTCGGCATCCAATCCCGGCACAACAAGTTGTTCCACGTGAAACACGTCTACGCGCAAGGATGCCCGCTGTTGCAGAGCGGCCAATTCGTCCACCGGATTCTTACCTTTCATGGCCAGCCAGATGCCGCCCTCGTCCAGAGCGTTTGCCGACCATTCAGTGAAATCCGCCAGCGACGAAAAGGCGCGTGAACAGATCACGTCGTACTTCTCTTCCCCGTCCGCGCCAAGCGTTTCCACGCGCCGGTGCAAAGCCCGCAAATTCGGCAGTTTGAGCGCGACGGCCACCTGCTTGATGAAAGCCGCCTTTTTGGCTACTGTGTCGACGCAGTCCACCTGGACCTCCGGGCAGCAAATGGCGATGACGACACCCGGCAGGCCGGCGCCGGAACCCACGTCAAGCAGGCGGAACTGCGCCGCAGGCGCACCGTCCAGGGCGTAGGCCATGGCCGCCAGCTGGATGCGCAGTGGCGCAATGACCGCCAGGCTGTCGAGCAAATGGTGGGTCAACATGTCGGCCGGGTCACGCACCGCTGTCAGGTTATAGACCTTGTTCCATTTCTGGATCAGATCCAGGTACGCCAGAAGCGCCGCAAACTGCGCGTCGGTGAGCGACAAGCCCAGCGGGGCCGCGCCCTCAAGCAGTTGCTGTTTCACAAAAAGCGTGCGCCGGGCCGGTCAAACTCAGGCAACCAGCGCGTCAGCCGTGGGCTGCCCTGCCCCGGATGCCGCCGGGACGGCAAATTGCGGATACCCCCGCTTTTTGAGATGCACCAGCAGCAGCGAAATGCTGGCCGGAGTGATACCGGAAATGCGCGAGGCCAGGCCTAGAGTTTCTGGCCGCTGTTTGCTCAGTTTTTGCCGGGCCTCGATGGACAAGGCATGAACTTGCAGGTAGTCCAGATCGTCGGGGAGTTTCAGGTGTTCGTAGTGGGCGGCCCGTTCAATTTCCGTGCGCTGGCGTTCGATATAGCCCGAATATTTGGCGCTTATCTCCACCTGCTCGGCGACTTTGGGGTCTTCCAGCACGTCGAACAGCGCGTATTTCCCGCCGTCCAGCGACATCAATGTGGCGTAACTCACGTCCGGGCGGCGCAGAAGTTCGGCAAAGCTGTGTTCGTGTTCCAGGGTTTTGCCCAGTACCCGCTCTGCTTCGGCGGCGCTCAGGTTTTTTGGGCTGACCCAGATCGACCGCAGGCGCTCTGTTTCACGTGAAACAGCGTCGCGCTTGCGGCTGAAGGCGTCCCAGCGGGTGTCGTCCACCAGGCCGAGTTGCCGCCCGACCTCCGTCAAACGCATGTCGGCGTTGTCTTCACGTAGTTGCAGGCGGTACTCCGCCCGGCTGGTGAACATGCGGTAAGGCTCGCTTACCCCCTTGGAAATCAGGTCATCCACCAGCACGCCCAGGTAGGCCTGGTCTCTGCCCGGCACCCAGGTGTCCTGCGTCCATTCGGTTTTGGCCCCCGCCTGCAATGCGGCGTTGATGCCGGCAAACAGGCCCTGGGCTGCGGCTTCCTCGTAACCCGTCGTGCCATTGATCTGCCCGGCGAAGAACAGTCCCCCAATGGCTTTGGACTCAAAGCTGCTTTTCAGCCCGGTCGGGTCAAAATAATCGTATTCGATCGCATAACCGGGTCGCAGAATGTGCGCGTTTTCCAGCCCGGCCATGGAGCGTACCAGGTCGTATTGGATGTCAAAAGGCAGGCTCGTCGAGATGCCGTTGGGGTAATACTCGTTGGTGGTCAGGCCTTCGGGCTCGAGGAAAATCTGGTGGCTGTCTTTGCCGGCAAAGCGGTTGATCTTGTCTTCCACGCTCGGGCAATACCGCGGCCCGACCCCGTCGATCTTGCCGGTGAACATGGGGCTGCGGTCAAAACCACTGCGAATGATGTCGTGGGTGCGTTCGTTGGTGTGGGTGATCCAGCACGGCATCTGCTCGGGGTGCATGTCGGCACGGCCCATGAAGCTGAACACGGGCATCGCCGGATTTTCGGCGCCTTCCATGCCGTCGCCGGGTTGGCGCTCGCACTTGCTGAAATCAATCGTTCGGCCATCCAGTCGCGGCGGCGTTCCGGTTTTGAGTCGGCCCTGCGGGAGTTTGAGCTCCTTCAAACGCGCCGAGAGCGACACCGCCGGCGGGTCGCCCGCCCTGCCCGCCGAATAATTGTTCAGGCCCACATGGATCTTGCCGTCCAGAAAGGTGCCGGCCGTCAGCACTACGGTGCGGCTCTTGAAGCGGATGCCGACCTGCGTGACGGCGCCCACCACCCGGTCACCCACCACCATCAGGTCGTCCACCGCCTGCTGAAAGAGCCACAAGTTCGGCTGGTTCTCCAAACGCCGCCGAATCGCCGCCTTGTACAAAACCCGGTCGGCCTGAGCGCGCGTCGCCCGCACTGCCGGCCCTTTGCTTGAATTCAAAATGCGGAACTGGATGCCGCCCTCATCGGTGGCCAGCGCCATCGCGCCACCCATGGCGTCGACTTCCTTGACGAGGTGGCCCTTGCCAATGCCGCCAATCGACGGGTTGCAGCTCATCTGGCCGAGCGTCTCGATGTTGTGCGAGAGCAGCAAGGTCTTGCAGCCCATGCGGGCAGCGGCCAGCGCGGCCTCGGTGCCGGCGTGGCCGCCGCCGACCACGATCACGTCAAATTCTTCGGGATAGTCCATTGTTCAATACCGCATTCAAGCCGTGGCAACCAGCTCCGTGGGCAGCGCAACCGATTGAGCGGCACGGGCTAGGGCCCTGTCGGCCGTCACAAAGAGGTCTACACCTGCCGCCCAGGCGGTGGCAATATGCAAAGCATCCATCGCCCGCAGCCGATTGCCCTTCATCGCCTGGATTGCCAACCTTTCAATGCGGGGGTTGATTGCCATCACGTCAAAATCCACAAAATCTTTCTCCACTTTTTCCATGTCATTGGCGAAGTCGGCCTCACTCGTATCGCCATTGAGCAAGTCCCGGCACAGGCTGGAGGCCACTTCAACCTTGCAGTGCGCTGCCAGCACCACCTGGGTCGCATTGAGCAGCCAATGCTCGACTTGCTCGCGGCCATTCTCCTCCCGATAACGCTTGGCAATGGCTGAGGTATCAAAGAGCACAATCATGTCGGGTGTCAATACCGTGCGTTTTCGCGCTCTTCAATGACGAGTTGCGCAATCGTTTTTCCGTCGGCCCTCACAACTTTGAGCGGCTCAATGGGCAATTTCCAGTGCGGAATTTTGGCGGGCTTGTCGGCCTTGCACGGCACCAACTCCGCAACCGGCTTCCCATGCCTCAAAATGCGCACGGTTTCGCCCTTCTCCACCAGATCGATCATGGCGGAGGCGTTGGCGCGGAATTCACTCAAAGCAACAGTTTGCATTTTGTACAAAATACATAGTTTTGTACATTTTAGCACATCTCCGCACGCTTCGCCATGCTCAACGGCCAGGCCCCAGCGAGGGCTTTCAGCGGGTCAGAATGGGTATTGCCGCTCGGTCGTCTGGATCGTGATCCAGCGCAGCTCGGTGAATTCGGCCACGCCTGCCTTGCCGCCAAACCGCCCGATGCCGCTGCCTTTGACCCCGCCAAACGGCATCTGCGCTTCGTCGTGCACCGTCGGTCCATTGATGTGGCAAATGCCCGAGTCAATGCGCCGGGCGACCTGCAGAGCCCGCGCGATGTCCTTGCCAAACACGGCGGCAGAGAGCCCGTATTCGTTGTCATTGGCGCAGGCAATGGCTTCCTCGGTGCTTTTGACGCGCACGATGCATTTCACCGGGCCAAAGGTTTCTTCATGGTAGATGCGCATGGCGGGCGTCACGTGGTCCAGCACCACGGCGGGCATCAGGGTGGTGTCCACCTTTTCACCGCACAGCAGTTTGGCGCCCTTGGACAGCGCGTCGTCAATCAGCGCATTGCAGTGCGTGACGGTGCCCATGCCAATCACGCTGCCCAGCACTACGGGCTCGGGCTTGCGCGGGTCGCCCAATGGCAGGTTTCTGGCTTTGTCGGCAAATTTTTTGGCAAAGGCGTCGGCGATTTTTTGGTCAACGATGATGCGCTCGGTGCTCATGCAGATCTGGCCGCTGTTGGCAAACGCGCCAAAAGCCGCGCCGTTCACGGCGTCGTCCAGGTCCGCGTCGTCCAGCACCACCAGCGGAGCCTTGCCGCCGAGTTCCAGCACCACCGGCTTCAGGTAGCGGGCGCAGGTCATGGCGATGATTTTGCCGACCTTGGTGGAACCCGTGAAATTGACGCGCCGCACGGCCGGGTGCGCCACGATGGCCTCCACCACAGCGCCTGCATCGGCTGGCGCATTGGTGATGTAGTTCACCACGCCGGGTGGAAACCCCGCCTCCTGAAACGCTTCAATGATGAGCTGGTGCGTGCGCGGGCAGTTTTCGCTGCCCTTCAGGATCACCGTGTTGCCACAGGCCAGCGGCGTGGCAATCGCCCGCACACCGAGAATGATGGGCGCGTTCCAGGGCGCAATGCCCAAGACCACACCGGCGGGCTGGCGGATGCCCATGGCCAGGCTGCCTGGCACGTCAGATGGAATCACCTCGCCGCTGATTTGCGTGGTGAGCGACGCAGCCTCGCGGATCATGCCCGCCGCCAAAAACACGTTGAACCCGGCCCACATGGCGGTCGCGCCGGTTTCTGCCGCCACCGAAGTGGCAAACTCCGGCATCTTGGCCTCCAGCTTGGTGGCTGCCATCAGCAACAAGGCGCGCCGCTCGGACGGCCCGGTTTCACTCCAGGTCTTGAAGGCCTCAGCGGCGGCCTCCACCGCCATCACGGCATCTTGTGGTGAGGCCGCCGGTGCACGGGTGGCCACGGTGCCGTCCAGCGGGTTGCGCCGCTCGAAGGTGGCGTTTTTTTCGGCGGTCACTTTCAGGCCGTTGATCAGCATGGACATATCGGACATAAATTTCTCCAAAGAAAAAGGGGCGTTGCCCTGCGGGGTCAGGGCGAGGTCGGGGTCGAGCGTGTGGATGACTGGCGCGTGGTGTTACCGGTGTAACGTTTGAGCGCGTCAGCGGCAGAATAGGCATCTGCCTCGTCCGGGCCCAAATAAGACTCGCGGATCACACTGGCCCGGGCCAGCAACCGAGCGGGGCCACTGGCCACCAGGCTACCGCGTTCCAGCACATAACCCCGATCCGCCACAGCCAGGGCTTTTTTGACGTTTTGTTCCACCATCAACACCGTAGTGCCCGCGTCTGCGATGCGCCGGGCAATGGCCAACACTTCGCTTACCAGTTTGGGCGCCAAGCCGAGCGAAGGTTCATCCAGCATCAGCAAACGCGGCGCGCACACCATGGCGCGGGCAATTGCCACCATTTGTTGTTCGCCGCCGCTCATGGTGCCCGCCATCTGGCCGGCCCGCTCGCGCAACTTCGGAAAATCATTCATCACCTGCTGCACGCGGTCGGTCCGCAAAGCTTTCGGTACCAACCAACCACCGAGCTCCAGGTTTTCCAGCACCGTCATTTGCGGGAAAAGCTGCCGCCCTTCGGCCACCAAGGAAATGCCAGCCTGCACGATTTCATGGGTTTTTTCAGGCAGATCGTCACCGTCAAACAAGACTTCACCTGCAAAAGGAATCAGTCCGTTCAAAGCGCGCAGCAGTGTGGTTTTGCCGGCGCCATTGGGGCCCAAGATGACCGTCAGGCCGGGGTCGATGTTGAAGCTCAGTTGCCGCAACACGGTGATCGGCCCGTAGCCCGCCGTCAAACCCCGTACGCGCAGCCGCGCCTGCGTGCCCGCGCCCAGCTCAAATCCGGGTTGGTGCCACATCATGTCGCTGCCTCCATTTCGTCGCCCAAATAAGCCTCGATGACTTCCGGGTTGCGAATGATTTCTGCGGGGGTGCCATCGGCAATTTTGCTGCCCTGGTGCAAAACGACCACCCGCTCCACGTGTTTGAACAGCGTTTTCACCGCATGTTCAATCCAGACCACAGTTAAATCGAGCTCATCACGCAAGCGCCGGATCAGCCGTGCCATGTTTTCAAGCTCTGCTTCGGTCAACCCGGCGGCCACTTCGTCCAGCAACAAAATGCGCGGGCGCGTCGCCAAGGCCATGCCAATTTCAAGCTGCCGCTGTTGTGATGGCGTGATGGAACCCGCCAACATGGCCGCCTGGCCTTTCAGCCCCACCAGCCGCAAAATGCTGTCGGCATCTTTCAGCGCCCAGGGAACGCCCTGCTCATTGCCCCACCAGATGTATTTGCGGGGGCGGCGCCCCGCAAACCTCAAACCAAAATCAACATTCACCCAGACCGACAAATCACCAAACACGCGCGGTGTCTGAAAGGTGCGTGCCAACCCGTAGGCAGCAAAGCGGTGTGATTTACGGCCCGCCAGGTTGTGCCCCGCCAAGAGCAGCTTGCCACTGTCTAACGGCTGCACGCCCGAAATGGCGTTAAAAAAGGTGGTTTTACCGGCGCCGTTCGGGCCAATAATGCCGACCAATTCGCCGGATTTCAAAGCCATGCTGACGTTATCGACCGCCACCAGGCCGCCAAAGCGCACCGTGACATTCTGGGCATCCAAAATGAACTGACTTGCTTCAGAGGACAAGGCGACGCTCCTTGCGACGTTTTTTGTCGCGGGCTTTGTCACCGCTCCATTCGTACTTGCGTTCTACCCACCAGGCCTTGGCATCTGCCCACCACAGCTTGTAGCTGTCCCAGCGCAGCGAAGCCAACCCGCCAGGCAAATACAACACACATACGATCAGCAGCAACCCGAGTGTCATCATGTACACCTGCGGCGCCTGCAAACGCAAGGTTTCAGCCAACAAACTGAACACAATGGCAGCAATCAGTGGCCCCCACAAGGTAATGGCCCCACCAATCAGGGCGATCAAAACCGTCTGGAAACCAATAAAAGGGTTAAACACAGTGTGCGGGTCAATGTAGGTCCAGCGTACCGACATGGCCGCGCCGACCGCGCCCGCCACCGCCGCCGTGAACGCAAAACCGATCACTTTCACCAGGCGCGTGTTCACGCCCAAGGTTTGCGCCCGCTGTTCGTCCGCGCCAATGCCCATCAAGGCCAGGCCAAACCGGGTGCGACGAATCCAGATCGACAGCGCCACCGTGCCCGCTGCCAACCCCAGCACGGTGAGGTAAATGGTGTCGCGATCCGGGACGGTGGTCAAGACCCGCCCGACCGTGCCTGTCACCGTTTTCTCCCAGTAGGTGATGGCATGGCGAATCAGCTCGGTCATGCCAAACGTAAGCACCGCAAAATAGGTGCCGCGCAGGTGCAACACCGCAGCACCCATCACTACGGCAATCACCGCTGCAACCGCCGCACCCAAGGCAATGGCAGGCAACCACCCAATTTGCTCCAGCGACAACGCGCTGGTGTAAGCGCCCAAGCCAAAAAAAGCCGAAGTTGCCAATGACAAATACCGCGAACTGCCGCAAAACAGCCCCCAGCTGGATGACAAGGCCACGTACATGAGGCACGTCAGCGCCATTGACACCATGAACTCGCTGCCAAAGTAAGGAAGCGCCAGTGCCCAGCCGCACAAGCCAAACAACACCAGCAAATCGCGGGTCAACAATTGTTGGGTGTTCATGCCTTGCGCGTCTTTCGGGTAAACAGGCCTTCTGGCCGCAGCAACAGCACCCCGATGAACACGCTATAAGACAGCAAGGCCTTGAGCGACGGGTTGGTGTAGTGCATGCCGATCGCCTCGACAACGCCCAATAGCAGGCCACCGGCCAACGCGCCACCCATGCTGCCAAAACCGCCCAGCGTGATCACGATCAGGGCTGTCACCGTGTAGGGCTCACCCATCGAAGGCGAAATGGTGTAGGCCATGGAGAGCAAACAACCGGCCACGCCCGACAACCCCAACCCGATGCCAAACATCACCGGGTGCAACACCC
>JANNMM010000108.1:0-5989 GCA_031397915.1 Rhodoferax sp.
TTCACCCCGAAGGGGTGGGACAACTTAGCCCAGGGCAACGCCCTGGGGACGCCGCCATGTGCTTCGAGCGAGCCGAGGTAGAGCTCCAGGATGTTGCTCGGCGCGGGTTTGAGCACCACCTGGTATTGGTAATAGTGTTGCAGCCGGTTCGGGTTCTCACCGTAACGTCCGTCTTTCGGGCGGCGGCTCGGTTGCACGTACGCGGCTTTCCAGGGCTCAGGCCCCAACGCTCTTAAAAACGTAGCGGTGTGCGAGGTGCCAGCGCCGACTTCCATGTCGTAGGGTTGCAAGAGTGCACATCCCTGGTCGGCCCAATACGATTGCAGCTTGAGAATGATTTGTTGAAACGTCAGCATGGAGCGGAATTTTACGGGGCATTGCTGCGCCCAAGCCCGGTTAACCTCGCGGGATGACCACCCAACAACTGATTCTGAGCCTGCTCTTGGCCACCATGGTGTTTTCGGTGGCGCTGGAGGTCAAACCCAGCGACTTCACACGCGTGTTGCAAACACCGCGCGCGGTGGTTTGCGGGCTGATTCCACAGTTCATCCTGCTGCCGGTGGGCACTTGGGTGGCGACTTTGCTGCTTGATCTGCCGCCCAACGTGGAGGTGGCGATGATTCTGGTGGCTTCGTGCCCGGGCGGCAGCCTGAGCAACGTGGTCACCCATTACGGGCGCGGCAACACCGCCTTGAGTGTGAGCATTTCAGCGGCGGCAAGCCTGATCGCGCTGGTTGCCACGCCCTTCAATTTCAGCTGGATGGTGGCCAGCAACCCCAACACAGCCAGCTGGCTCAAGGTGCTCGCGATTGACCCGTCGGACATCTGGTTCAGCCTCGTCTTGCTGCTGGCGCTGCCCATGAGCCTTGGGCTGGTGGTGGCCACGCGGCTGCCCGCGCTCACCGCCCGCATTCAAAAACCGCTGGCCCGTTTTGCGCTTTTGATGCTGGGTGTGTTCATCATTGCAGGGCTGTTCAAGGAGCGGCAATTGCTCACGCTGGCGCTCTTGCCCACGCTTTTGATCGTTGTCCTGCACAACGCCGCCGGGCTGCTGCTGGGCTGGCTCACCGCCACCGCGATGCGGGTGAGCGAGCGCGACCGCCGCGCGGTGATGATCGAAGGCGGCATGCAAAACGCCGGGCTGGCTTTAGGCATCATCGCGGTGCAGTTCAACAGTGATCTGGGGATGGTGACGATCGCCAGCCTGTGGGGCATCTGGCACATCGTGAGCGGCGTGACGCTGGCAACGCGCTGGCGAAAACTTGATAAACAAAACTACCAGAAATTTATATAATTTTTAATGAGTTAAAGTCTCGTATTTATTGCAAGTTATGCTATGTATTTTGTACTAAAAATGATATATTTATAATCATTTTTTTACTAAAAATATATAAATCACAGAAAAACACAGAGATAATACCCAAATTGGGTATAATCCGGCCCGCGCC
Organism: Rhodoferax sp.; assembly: GCA_031397915.1. Taxonomy (GTDB): domain Bacteria; phylum Pseudomonadota; class Gammaproteobacteria; order Burkholderiales; family Burkholderiaceae_C; genus JANYCG01. The sequence goes on from JANNMM010000108.1 coordinate 1,449, forward strand.
ACCCACCAGGCAAATGGCGTGACGCCGTCACCACTGGCCGCACTGCCGGCTCGCCCTTCCACAGCACCCGTCAACACACCGCGCGTGTGCCGTGGCAGTGCGTGGGTCACCTGGCCTTTGTGGTTGATGATCACCGTGTCGCCAGTGTTGGTGGCGCGGATGAAGGGCCGCTCGAACTCCAGTGCACGCAGGCGCGAGATGTTGCGGTGCTGGTCGATGGCGAGGGTGTTGCCAAACCAGCCGATGTTGCTGATGTTGACAAACACCGTGGGCGCTTTGGCCGGGTCGATGAATCGCGCGCCCAGCTCCTCGCCAAACAGGTCTTCGTAGCAGATATTGGGCGCCAGGCGCTGGCCTTGCCACTCGAACGAAGGCTGCCCCACAGCGCCCCGGTTGAAATCTCCCAGCGGGATGTTCATCATCTGCGTGAACCATTTGAACAGCGGCGGAATGAACTCGCCAAAGGGCACGAGGTGGTGTTTATCGTAACGGTAGGCGCTGACCAGCTCGGGGGAGGCCTGGCCCGGTTTGACGCCCAGCACCGAGTTGGTGTAACCCTCGCTGTAGCTGCCCAGGGGGATGCCCACAAGCAGCGCCCGCGCAGGGCCTGCGGGTGTTTGGCCGTGGCGAAACGGCGCCGTCACGTTTTCCCAATACCCATCGGGCAATTGGCTGGGCAAGAGCGGAATCGCGGTTTCAGGCGCCACCACGAGAGCGGCTTGGGAGGTGCGCATCTGTTCGCCGTACCAGGTGAGCGCGTCGGCAATGCCGGTGCTGGGCTCGAATTTTTCACTTTGTTTGATGTTGCCCTGCAACAGCGCGACCTCCAGCGTGCCGGCCGGGGCGCTGTAGTCGCGGTCGCCCACCAGCGCCAGGGCGGCGATCAGGGCAACCGGCACCAGCGCCTTGGCGCGGCCACCCGAGAAGCCACTCATAGCGGGACGCCGCCGTTGGTCCGTCACCGCAATGGCCAGGCTGCACGCCACAAAAGCGGCCAGGGCCGCCATGCCGTAAGCGCCCACATACTTGGCAAATGCCGCCAGGCTGTCGAGGTGTGCGTAACCCGCCGCACCCCAGCCAAAGCCGGTGAACCAGGTGCCGCGCGCCATCTCGGCCATGACCCACAGCGCGGCAAAAAACACGGACGTCAAGACCCGGCTTTCGTTCCGCCATCGCCGCAGCGCAAAGCAGGCAGCGGCGTAATACAAGGCCAACACGGCCGCCAGCGCAACAATCGCCAGCACGGTGATGGCCGCATTCAACCCGCCATAGGTGTGCATGGAGATAAAGAGCCACCAGAACGTGCCGCACAGCCATGCCGTGGTGAATACCCAACCGCGCCAGGCCGCTTGCCTGGGCGAATCAGCGGCTAAAACCTGCCATGCCAAAACTCCCATCGCCAGCAGTTGCAGCCACCAAACCGGCTCGCCGCTCCAGGGTGCGGCAATGGCGGCGGCGTGGGCAAGGCCCGCCAGGACGGAGAGAGCGGCTTGAGCCAGCACCTGGCGACGCGCTCAGGGCTTCCTGGGCGACACTTTGAACCACTTCACCGCGCCGCCTTTGGTGTGCAGCACGGCAAAATTCAGCCCCGCCTTCACGTGGTGTTCGCCGCGTCTGGGCACGTGGCCCATTTCGTGCGCGATGAGGCCGCCGATGGTGTCAAACTGCTCGTCGCTGTCGCTGCTGGTGATCGCAACGCCAAAGGCTTCATTCACCCGGGCGACGGATGTGTCGCCACTGACCCGCCAGGTTTTGTCGGCCAGCGCATAGATGTCGCCGGCGTCGGCGTCGATGTCAAACTCGTCTTCAATCTCGCCGACGATCTGCTCGAGCACGTCTTCAATCGTGATGATGCCCGCCGTGCGTCCAAACTCGTCGATTACCACCGCCAGGTGGTTGCGGTTGCCACGGAACTCCCGCAGCAAATCATTGAGCCCCTTGCTCTCGGGCACAAACACGGCCGGGCGCAGCAGCGCACGGATGTTGAGCTCCGGCGCGCGTTGCAGCTTGAGCAGGTCTTTGGCCATCAGTATGCCGATGATGTTTTCGCGCCCGTTTTCAAACACCGGAAAACGTGAGTGGGCGGTGTCGATCACCATATGCAGCAACTCGTCTTGCGTGGCGTTGATGTCGATCAGGTCCATGCGCGTGGCGGGCACCATGACGTCGCCCGCGCTCATGTCGGCCATGCGGATAACGCCCTCAAGCATCGCGCGCGACTCGGCGCCGATGATCTGGTTGTCTTCCGCCTCCACCAGGGTGTCGATCAACTCCTGGGTCGAGTCGGGCCCCGGGTGGATGAACTCGGCGAGTTTTTGAAGGAAGCTGCGTTTGTCAGCCCTCTCCGGGTTTTGGGCGGAAAGGCGGGCGGGTTGGGAGTCAGACACTGACAGTGGGCTGTTGCGCCGTGGTTGGGAGAGCCATAGGATAGCGGATTCGCCCCCGACCCTCGCGCCGCGTGCACCTAATGCGTTTTGGCGCGTCCCTGCATCTGGGCCCAAAAATCCCAGAATTGCTTGGCCTGCACCTTGAGCCGGTAGTCCACCTGGGCCACCTGCTCTTCGACAATTTCGGTGAGCCGGCTGTCCAGTGTGGGCGGCGTCAAGCGCAGATACGCTTCAGACTCCGAGCCGAGCCTCTCCACTTTCGCACCGGCATTGCGGGCGATCCTGAGCATCACGTCGTTTTCGCTGAGCGCGTGGATGAACATCATCTGCACGCCGTCGTTGCGCGCGTGCATCGCGGCACGCTCAAACAGGGCCGAGCCAAGGCCCAGCCCGCGCGACTCCTTCGATACTGACACGCCAAATTCGGCACAAGACTCCAGCGCCGGGCCCGCATCCTTTCCGATGAAGGCCACATGCGCCATCGCCACCAGTTCGAGTTTGCGGTTGTAAATGCCAAAAATCTCGTCGCGCTCGAAGTTCAGGCTGTCAATGTAGCGGCGGATGTGTTCGTCGGTGGCGCTGTAACCGAACCGCAGGTAGCGGTCGGTGCTGTCCAGCGCCATCAAATGTTTGGCGATGCGTTCGCGGTGGTTTTCACCGAGCGAACGAATCGGCACGATCAAGGGCGCCACTTTGACCTGCGCATCCTCGAGTGGATCGCCCGGTTCGTGGGTAATCGGGGCTTTCATGAAATCCTTGCTGGCTTCGAGCGAGGCCCGCAGCAGCGTTTTTGTAGCAACCATGGTCGAAATATACGGGTTTTCCCTAGTTAACTCAACCCAATGGTCTTAAATCAGCGCTTTTGATTAGAGTGACGCGTCGAAAATAGCGGTTTAAACCGGCAGCGCCGTCGTCGCCTTCACCTGATCGAGCACAAAACTGGTTTTGCAGTCCTGCACGCTGGGGTGTTTGAGCAGCGTATCCATCACAAAATGTGAGTACGCACCCATGTCGGGCACGGCAACCCGCAGCAGGTAGTCCATCTCGCCGCTGAGCGCCGCGCATTCCACCACCTCGGGCCAGGCCTGCACGCTGGCCCGGAACTGGTCGCGCGGGTTTTTTTGCAGGGCTTCGGAGTGTTTCTCCAGACGCACGTTGATGTAAGCCATCAGGCTGAGGCCCACAGCAGCGGGTTTCACCAGGGCAACGTACCGCGCGATCACACCGGTTTCTTCCAGGCGCTTCACGCGGCGCAGCACGGCGCTGGGCGAGAGGCCAACGGCATCACCGATCTGGTCGAAGGTTGAGCGGGAGTCGCTCTGCAAGATGCGTAAAATATGACGATCGAGCTTGTTGATTGTTTCCATCACAGCATTTTTGCAGGTTTACTGCATAGTTTTCAGTTCTGATGGAATAAATCGCAGGAATTTTCAAGACCCGCCACCGTAAACTGCGCTCACTTTGGCTGGAGGCACACATGGCAACTTGGGACAACCCGATGGGCACCGACGGTTTTGAATTCATCGAATACGCGGCGCCCGACCCGCAGGCCATGGGTGCGTTGTTTGAGCGCATGGGTTTCACGCCGGTGGCCAAACACCGCCACAAGGATGTGACGCTGTACCGCCAGGGCGGCATCAACTTCCTGATCAACGCCGAGCCGGACTCATTCGCGCAGCGTTTCGCGCGCGCCCACGGGCCATCGATCTGCGCCATCGCCTTTCGCGTGCAAGACGCCAAATCCGCCTACGAGTTGGCGCTGGAAAAAGGCGCATGGGGTTACGCCGGCAAGGCCGGGCCGGGGGAACTCAACATCCCGGCGATCAAGGGCATTGGCGACAGCCTGATTTACCTGGTGGACCGCTGGCGCGGTAAAAACGGCGCGCAGGAGGGCGACATCGGCAACATCGGGTTTTTTGATGTCGATTTCGAGGCGCTGCAAGGTGCAGGCAACTCCTTGCGCGGCGATGCCGCCCTGAACCCGCCCGGTTTTGGCCTGACCTACATCGACCACCTGACGCACAACGTGCACCGCGGCCGCATGAGCGAGTGGGCGGACTTCTACGAGCGCCTGTTCAATTTCCGCGAGGTGCGTTACTTCGACATCGAGGGCCAGGTCACCGGCGTCAAGAGCAAGGCCATGACCAGCCCCTG
>JANNMM010000112.1:0-8873 GCA_031397915.1 Rhodoferax sp.
CCGGGACTGCGCGGCGCGTCCCGGGGCCCCGAGCGGGTGAACCGCACGCCCCTACCGCATGGAGCCCTACCCGCTGGCCACGGCAGACGGTTTCACGGCAAGCACCACAGCCTGTCGCTGGCCGGAGCTGCCAATAATTAACATCCATGTTAACAAAATTGAATGAAAGTGCCAAATTTGCAGAATTTGTGACTTTTTTGCCATTGAAGTCTCGGAATATATGGATTTATTGCTATTAAATATATAGCATGATAATCTTCAGTGACCCCTTTGCTGCAAAAGTCTTCGCAGCCGCAACCGCCACTTTCTGGAGGACGTCCCCATGGCCAGCATCAACGGCATCGCGCACGTTCAACTCACCGTGACCGACATGGCGCGTTCTCGGCCTTTCTACAAGACCCTGCTGCATTCGCTGGAGATGGTGACGCTCAGAGACACCGACACCTATTTCTACTGTATCGGCGGCCGCACCGGCGTGGCCATCGCGCCCGCGGCGCCCGAACTGGTGAGCGACGCGTTTGACCAGGGCCGGGCCGGCTTGCACCACCTGTGTTTTCGCGCCCGCTCACGCGAGGATGTGGACGCGATTTACCAGACTGCCCTGGGGCTGAGCGCCAAAATAATCCGCGCGCCGCAGGAGAGCAACTGGGCCAAAGGGTATTACTCGGTGTTGTTCGAAGACCCGGACGGCATCCGCATCGAGGCCAACTTTGTCCCCGGCAAGGGGCATCTGGAGTCCGGCGCGCAGACTTGATCAGTCGCAACGGGTTTGATGCGCAGACGCGGAAGGTTTCTGGCCAAAGCGGCGGCCCGGCGCAAGTAAGATCGGTGGATGGCGCAAGCATCCATACCGGGCGAACCCCTCGATATCCTGATCGTCGGCGCCGGCTTTGCTGGCCTGTACATGCTGCACAAGGCGCGCCAGCTGGGCTTGAACGCCTTGGCGATAGAGGCCGCCAACAGTGTGGGCGGCACCTGGTACCACAACCGGTACCCAGGCGCGCGGGTCGATATCCAGAGCCTGGAATACTCCTTCAGTTTTGACGAAGCCCTGCAGCAGGAATGGCGCTGGAGCGAGCGTTACGCCTCGGCGCCCGAGCTGCTGCGCTACGCCAACCACGTGGCCGACCGCTTTGGCCTGCGCGACGGCATCTTGCTCAACACCCGTGTCACCGGCGCTGTCTGGGATGAAGACCTGAAGGCCTGGCACGTGGCAGCCCAGGGCGGCAAGCGTTGGCAGGCGCGTTTCATGGTCATGGCCAGCGGCCCCTTGTCCAGCCCCAACACACCCGACTTCAAGGGCCTGGCCAATTTCAAGGGTGAGGTTTTTCATACGGCTTATTGGCCCAAAGCGCCGGTTGATTTTGCTGGCAAGCGGGTGGCGGTGGTGGGCACCGGCTCGTCGGGCGTGCAGTGCATTCCGCTGATCGCCCAGCAAGCGGCGCAACTCACGGTGTTCCAGCGCACCGCCGCCTACGCGGTGCCAGCGCACAACGGCCCGCTCGATCCGGCGCTGGAAGCCCAGGTGAAGGCGGACTATGCCGGCTTCAGGCAACGCAACCGGGCCATGCAGGGCGGCTTCGGCTCACTGGTGCCCCCCAACATGGTCTCGGCGCTGGCCGTGAGCCCCGAGGCGCGCGAGGCCGAGTTCGAGCGGCGCTGGCAAATCGGCGGGTTCTCGCTGCTGGCGGCCTTCAGCGACATCCTGCGCCGGCCCGAGGCCAATGCCTACGCGGCGGCGTTTGTGCGCGGCAAGATCAGGGGCATCGTCCAGGACCCGGCCACCGCCGAATTGCTGTGCCCCACACACACCATCGGCTGCAAGCGCCTGTGTGTGGACTCGGGCTACTACGCCACCTACAACCGGCCCAATGTGAAATTGGTGGATATCAGCCAGCACCCCATCGAGGAAATCACCGCCAACGGATTGCGCACCGGCGGTATCGACTACGAATTCGACGCCATCGTGCTGGCCACCGGTTTCGACGCCATCACCGGCACGCTGATGCGGATGGATTTGAGGGGCCGCGGCGGCGTGCGTATCCAGGACAAATGGCAACCCGGCCCGCTCAATTGCCTGGGGCTGATGACCGAGGGCTTTCCCAACATGTTCCACGTGGCGGGTGCAGGCAGTACCTCGGCGTTCACCGCCGTGACGGTTTCCATCGAACACCATATCAACTGGATCGGCGAGTGCATCACCTGGCTAAATGCCAAGGGCCACCGGAGCATGGAGCCCACGCTGGAGGCCGAAAGTGACTGGGTGGCACACGTCAACCAGGTTGCCGCCGGCACGGTGATGTTGTCGTGCAACTCCTGGTACCTGGGCGCCAACATTCCCGGCAAGCCGCGTATGTTCATGCCGCTGGTCGGCTTTCCGGCCTATGCGCAGAAATGCGCCGAGGTCGCCCAAAGCGGTTACCCGGGATTTGCCCTGTCGTGAAGCCCCTCCATTTCCCCTAACCGAGCCCCCGCCATGCCAACTACACCTTCTGCCAACACACTCTACTGGTCGACCGGCTCCTGTTCCATGGCATCACACCTCGCCCTGGAACAGGTTGGCGCAGACTACACCGGTGTGCGCATCGATTTCTCGCGCAATCAGCAGCGCTCGGACGCCTACCTGAAGCTCAACCCCAAAGGGCGTGTGCCGGTTCTGGTGACGCCCCAAGGCATCCTGACGGAGACGCCGGCCATCCTGCAGTACATCTGCCAACAGTACCCCGCGGCCGGCCTTGCGCCGCTGGACGACCCGTTTGAGCTGGCGCGCATGAACGCCTTCAACAGCTATTTGTGTTCCACCGTGCATGTGCACCACGCCCACCGGGTGCGCGGCGAGCGCTGGTCTGACGAACCGCGGGTGGTCGAGGGCCTGAAGCTCAAGGTGGCGAAAAACATGGGCGACAGTTTTGCCTACATCGAGCGCGACTACCTGCAAGGCCCCCTGGGTGCTGGGCGAGCGGCTGAGCACCTGCGACATGTACCTCTTCACCATCGCCAACTGGCTCGCGGGTGACAGTGTTGACGTGGCGGATTTCCCCAAGGTAGCCGACCACATGAAGCGCCTGGCTGCCATGCCTGCGGTGGCCAGGGTGGTCGCACAGCACGCCGCACCGGCCTGAAAGCAAAAAGGACGCCCTCATGCGACGCTGGAACGGCTGGGGTGATGACGCGACCGTCACGCACTTGAACGACCAGGCTACGGCCATGCTGCGCGAGCTTCTGGGCGCGGCCACACCGGTGCCCGACGCGTGCCTGGACGACATGCTGGCGCAGGTGCCGCCGTCCCGCATCAGCGCCGCATCGAGCGCCGTTTCACCGTCCTGGCGCGGCCCGCCCATCGCGCTGGACGCCGCCAGCCGTTTTGCCGTGGCTCTGGGCGAAAGTTACCCGGATTGGCTGAAAAAACGCAGCGGCCACTTGCCGCCAGTACCCGACGGTGTGGCCAACCCCGAAAGCAGCGCCGACGTGCGGGCCTTGCTGGACCTGGCGCAACAGAACAACTGGGTGGTGATCCCGTTTGCGGGCGGCACCAGTGTGTGTGGGCATCTCGACGTGCCGCTGGGTGCGCGCCCGGTGTTGTCGATCCAGTTATCGCGCATGAACCGGCTGCTGCACCTGGACAAAACCAGCCAGCTGGCCACCTTTGAGGCCGGCACACCGGGCCCGCAAGTCGAGGCGCAATTGCGGGCGCATCGCTGCACGCTGGGCCATTTTCCGCAGTCCTTCGAATACTCCACGGTGGGCGGCTGGGTCGTCACGCGCTCCAGCGGGCAGCAGTCTCTGCGTTATGGCCGCATTGAGCAATTGTTTGCCGGCGGGCGCATGGAGACCCCTCTGGGAACGCTGGACATTCCCACCCTGCCGGCCAGCGCCGCCGGCCCCGACCTGCGCGAGATGGTGATGGGCTCTGAAGGCCGGTTTGGCGTCTTGACCGAAGTGACGGTGCGCGTGGCCCAAGCGCCGGCGCACGAGAGTTTTCATGCGTTGTTTTTCCCGGATTGGGACCGTGCCGAAGCCGCCGTGCGCGAGCTGGTGCAGTCGCGGCCGGGCCTGTCGATGCTGCGGCTCTCAAATACCATTGAAACCCGCACCAACCTCACCATGGCGGGCCATCCGGCCCTCATCCGCAACCTGGAGCGCTACCTGAACTGGCGCGGCTGCGGCGCCGAAAAATGCGTGTTGACGATCGGTGCCACCGGTGAACGCCGCGCTGCCGCCTTCGCGTTGAAGAATGCCCGGCGGCTGTTGAACCAGCACGGCGCGGTGTACATCGGGACCGCCATCGGCAACAAATGGGCGGCCAACCGCTTCAAGGGCCCCTACCTGCGCAACAACCTGTGGGACGCGGGTTATTCGGTCGACACGCTGGAGACAGCGGTGGACTGGCCGCAGGTCAAACCGCTGATGTTGGCCATGGAGCAGGCGGCGCGTGATGCCTTTGCGCATTACAAGGAGCCGGTGCATGCCTTCACCCACCTCTCGCACGTGTACGCGCAGGGCAGCAGCATCTATTCGCAGTTTGTCTGGAAGACCTCGCCGGGTGGGTTTGCGCCCAATTTTGAGCGCTGGCAACGCTACAAGAACGCCGTGTCCAAAGTGATTGCCGAACACGGCGGCACGGTGAGCCACCAGCACGGTGTGGGGCGCGACCACGCGGCAAACCTGCATGTGGAGAAAGGGCCGATGGGCATGGCGGCGCTGGCCAGCCTGTGCGCGCATTTTGATCCGCAGCGCATCATGAACCCGGGAAAACTATTGCCCGACGGCGGGCCCTGGGCCGACCATGGCTGAGCCAGGCCCTGCGGGGCAGCGTCGCCTTGGCACCCTCACGCGTCTGAAAAACGAGGAATGGGACCTGCTGGTGGTAGGCGGCGGCATCAGCGGCGCCGGTGTGCTGCGCGAAGCCGCCCGGCGCGGCTGGAAAGCGGCGCTCATCGAGCAGCAAGACTTTGCCTGGGGCACCTCCAGCCGCTCCTCCAAGATGGTCCACGGTGGCCTGCGTTATTTGAAGGAAGGACAAATCGGGCTGACCCTGCATTCGGTGCGCGACCGCGAGCGGCTGATGCGCGAAGCGCCGGAACTGGTGGAGCCGCTGGGTTTCATTTTTCCGGATTGCACGGGCCGCAAGCCGGGGCGCTGGTTGTTCCAGCTTGGTTTGATGGTTTACGGGCAAATGGCCGGGCGCAACAGCCGCGCGCACGGCCACGCTTACGTGAACGCGGATGCGGCCCGCGCTCTGGTGCCCGGCCTCGCGCCGCCACAACTGCGCGGCGCCACGATTTACCAGGACGCCGTGACCGATGACGCGCGCCTGGTGCTGCGCGTGTTGGCCGAGGCCCAATCAGACGGCGCGCTGGCGCTCAACTATGTGGGTGCAGAGCAACTGAACCGGGTCGAACACCAGGCCGTGGGTCGCGTCAATGGCTTGCTGGCCCGCGACGGGCCCAGTGGCGAGACCTTCACCGTGCGGGCCAAGGTGGTCGTCAACGCCACAGGCGCCTGGGCCGATCAGTTGCGTGGTGCGGTCGGCGGCCGGCCGATGCTCAGGCCGCTGCGGGGCAGCCACCTGGTGGTGCCGCATTGGCGGTTGCCGGTGGCACAGGCGGTGAGCCTGATGCACCCGCACGACGGCCGCCCGGTGTATTTCTACCCCTGGGAAGGCGTGACCCTGGTGGGCACCACCGACCTGGACCATTCGGGTGACCTCAACACCGAAGCACGCATCACCCCACAGGAGGTGAACTACCTGCTGGCCGCCGTGAACGACCAGATGCCCGGTGTTCAACTGGTCAAAGCCGACGTGATCGCCTGTTTTGCTGGCGTGCGGCCGGTGGTCGATGTTTCGGGCTGCGGCTCCCAGGCAGCCGCCTCCAGCGCCTCACGCGACCATGTGGCCATGCAGGAGTCTGGCCTGGTGACGCTGACCGGCGGCAAACTCACCACCTTTCGCCTGATGGCGCAAGACGCGCTGGCCCTTGCTGCAGGCGCGGTGGGCAAACCCTTCGCGCCCGACGACGCGCCCGTCTTCCGGCCGGCCAGCAGCTTGGGCGCAGGCCTTAGCCCCAGGGCCCGGCACCGCCTGCAAGCCCGTTACGGCGCACAGGCTGCTGACGTTGCCGCGCTGGCGCAACCGGGTGACTGGCAGTGGGTCGCCGGCAGCAACACCTTGTGGCTGGAGCTGCGCATCGCCGCAAGGCAAGAAGCCGTGTTGCACCTGGACGATCTGCTGTTGCGCCGCACGCGCCTGGGCCTCTTGTTGCCGCACGGCGCAGCGGCCTGTTTTGACGGCATCAAAACCATTTGCCAAGCCGAGCTGGGCTGGACCGACACACAATGGCAGGCGGAACTTTCGCGTTACCAGGCGCTTATCGCCCGGTATTACAGCCTGCCCGAACCAGAGGAGGACACAGACCATGAGCGCGCGCCACATCCTGGCCATTGACTACGGCACCCAAAGTGTTCGCGCCCTGTTGTTTGACCTGCAGGGCGAGCTGGTCGACAAGGCGCAGGTGATGGTCACCAGCTACACCACAGCGCAACACGGCTGGAAGGAGAATGAGCCCGATGCGTTCTGGAGCAGCCTGTGTGAAGCGTGCCAGACGCTCTGGCGCACCACCCAGGTTCCCAGGGAATCGGTGGCCGGTGTGGTCATCACCACGCAACGCGGCACGGTGATCAACCTCGACAAAAACGGTGCCCCCTTGCGCCCCGCCATCATCTGGATGGACCAGCGCCGCGCTACCCGGCTGCCCAAACTCGCCTGGACCTGGGACACACTCTTCAAGCTGATCCGCCTGCAGGACACCATCCGCTACTTCTGCCATGAGGCCGAATGCAACTGGATCGCGCAGAACCAGCCCGACATCTGGGCCAAAACCGACAAATTCCTGCTGCTCTCGGGTTATCTCAATTACCGATTCACCGGGCGGTTTGTCGACTCGATTGGCTCGCAGGTGGCCTACATCCCGTTTGAGCAGAAAACCCAGAAGTGGGCCGCCAAAAACGACTGGAAGTGGCAGGCGCTGGCGGTCAAGCCAAACATGTTGCCCGAGCTGGTGGCCGCGGGCACCACCATCGGGCAAGTCGGCGAAGCCGTGGCCCGCGCCACCGGCATTCTGCCGGGCACACCCGTGGTCGCCGGCGCGGCGGACAAGGCCTGCGAGGTGCTGGGCGCCGGTTGCCTCACGCCCGACGTCGCCTGCCTCTCCTACGGCACGGCGGCCACCATCAACACCAGCACGCAAAAATACACCGAGCCCACGCCGATGATTCCGCCCTACCCCTCGGCGGTGCCGGGCCACTACAACACGGAGGTGCAGATCAGCCGCGGTTACTGGATGGTGAACTGGTTCAAGGAGCAGTTTGGCCTGCACGAGCAGCAGCTCAGCCAGAACAGCGGCGCGCCGCCCGAGCGGCTGTTTGACGCGCTGGTCAACGCCGTGCCGCCGGGCTCCCTGGGCCTCACGCTGCAACCTTACTGGAACCCCGGCATCAAGATTCCCGGCCCCGAGGCCAAGGGCGCGATCATCGGTTTTGGCGACGTGCACACCCGCGCCCATCTGTACCGCGCGATTCTCGAAGGCCTGGCGTACGCGCTGCGTGAAGGCAAGGAACGCATTGAAAAACGCAGCGGCCAGAAGATCGTGCACATCCGCATCTCCGGAGGTGGCTCACAAAGTGACGCCGCCATGCAACTGAGCGCCGACATCTTCAACCTGCCGTGCGAGCGCCCGCACCTGTATGAAACCAGTGGCCTCGGCGCGGCGATGGTGGCGTCGGTCGGCCTGAAGCTGCACCCTGACTATGAAACCGCCGTGCGCGAGATGACGCGCATCGGTCGCGTCTTCACGCCCGTGCCCGAACACGCGCAAACTTACGACGCCCTGTACAAACGCATCTACACGCGCATGTACCGGCGCCTGCAGCCGCTCTACAAAGACATGCAGGAGATCACCGGTTACCCGGCGAAGTAAGCATGAGCCTGCTACCCGCTGGCGCACTGCCGGCCAGCCGCAACCCGGTTCTGCTCGCGCTGGCGCTGTCCATGGGCGCGGCCGTGTCGCTGGGCATTGCGCGGTTTGCGTATGGCCTGTTGTTGCCGCCGATGCGCGAGGATCTGGGCTGGACCTACCTGCTGGCGGGCGCGATGAACACCGCCAATGCCCTGGGTTATTTGCTTGGCGCACTGGTTCTGCCACGGCTCCTGAAGCGGTTTGAAGCCGTGCAGGTGCTGGTGTTCGGCGCGGCTCTGGCCAGCGTGTTCATGGCCTGGAGCGGATTTTTCACAGACGCTTCGGCGCTGATGCTGCAGCGCCTGTTGGCGGGCGTGGCCAGCGCCCTGGTGTTTGCCACGGGCGGGTTGCTGGCGGCGCGGCTGGCGGCGCAGACGCCCGAGCGCAGCGGCTTTCTGATCGGGCTGTATTACGGCGGCACCGGCTTTGGCATTGTGCTGTCGGCGCTGCTGGTGCCCGCCGTGCTGCAAGCCGCCACAGGCCAGCCGCACGCCTGGGCCTGGGCCTGGTGGGCGCTGGCGCTGGGCTGTGTGGCTGGCACGGCGCTTCTGCTCTGGCCGGCGCGGGTGATGGGCCAATATGGCAACGGCGCAGGCGCGAACAAAACCGGCAATGTCGAAAAAGCCGGAAAAGCCGAAAAAGCCGAAAAAGCCGACACCACCGCCGCCGCACAAGGCTCGCAGCCAGCCGATCACGTCTTTCGCTGGCGCGCCTTCCGTTTTGCGCTGGCGGGTTATTTTCTCTTCGGCGTGGGTTACATCGGCTACATGACCTTCGTGATTGCGTTGATCCGCCAGCAGGGCGCCAGCGCCGGATTCGTGACTCTGTTTTACAGCCTGCTCGGTGTTGCCGTGGTCG
>JANNMM010000221.1:0-46675 GCA_031397915.1 Rhodoferax sp.
GCATTGGTTTCAATGAAGTCGCGCCGGGGCTCCACTTCGTCGCCCATCAACATGGTGAAGACGCGGTCTGCCTCGATGGCGTCGTCGATCTGCACGCGCAGCAGGCGGCGCACGGTCGGGTCCATGGTGGTTTCCCAAAGCTGGGCGGGGTTCATCTCGCCCAGGCCTTTGTAACGCTGGCGCGCGGTGGCGCCTTCGGCTTGCGTGATGAGCCAGGCCATGGCTTCGCGGAAGTCGCCTACCTTATGTTCCTTCTGGCGCTCCCCCTCGCCGCGCATGACTTTCGCACCTTCACCCAAGAGGCCGCGGAAGGTGTTGGCGGCCTCGGCCAGCGCCGCATAATCGGCGCCGTGCACGAAGTCTTGCGTGAGCACGCTGCTTTTCACGTTGCCGTGGTGGCGGCGGCTGATGCGCAAAATGGGCTTGTCGTTGCGCACGTCAAATTCACCCGCCACCTCGGAGCCGCTGCCCAATTCGCGCAGCTTGGCTTGCAGGGCGATGGCCGAGGCTTCGGCTTCGGCCACGGTGTCCAGACTCAGCGACACGCCGTCGGCAATGGCGCGCAAGGCCTCGGCATCCATGAAGTTTTGCAAGCGGACGATCACAGACTCGGCGATCTGGTGTTTGCGCGCCAGCTCGGCCAGGGTATCGCCGCTGATGGTGGTTCCAGCCCTGCCACCGGTGTACACCGAGGCGCTCACCAGCGCAATGCGCAGCAAAAAGCTGTCGAGTGCGCCGGCGTCTTTGAGGTACAGCTCTTCCTTGCCGGCCTTGACTTTGTACAAGGGCGGCTGGGCGATGTAGATGTGGCCGCGCTCGACCAGCTCGGGCATCTGGCGGTAGAAAAACGTGAGCAACAGCGTGCGGATGTGGGCGCCGTCGACGTCGGCGTCGGTCATGATGATGATGCGGTGGTAACGCAGCTTGGCGACGTTGAAGTCGTCGTTGCCGGTGGTGCCGCCGGCCTTGCCGATGCCGGTGCCTAAAGCCGTAATGAGGGTCAAGATTTCGTTGCTGGACAAAAGCTTTTCGTAACGCGCTTTCTCCACGTTCAGGATCTTGCCGCGCAGGGGAAGAATTGCCTGAAATTTGCGGTCGCGGCCCTGTTTGGCCGAGCCGCCGGCGGAGTCGCCCTCTACGATGTAAATCTCGCACAGTGCCGGGTCTTTCTCCTGGCAATCGGCCAGTTTGCCGGGCAGGCCCATGCCGTCGAGCACACCTTTGCGGCGCGTCATGTCGCGGGCTTTACGTGCGGCTTCGCGGGCGCGGGCGGCTTCGATGATCTTGGCCACGATGATCTTGGCGTCGTTCGGGCGCTCCTGCAGGTAGTCAAACAGCAGCTTGCTCACGATGTCTTCGACCGGGCCGCGCACCTCACTGCTCACCAGTTTGTCTTTGGTCTGGCTGCTGAACTTCGGCTCGGGCACTTTCACGCTCAGCACACAGGTCAGGCCTTCACGCATGTCGTCGCCAGTGACTTCGACCTTGGCCTTTTTGGCGACTTCGGAGTCGTCGATGTACTTGTTGATGACGCGGGTCATCGCGGCACGCAGGCCGGTGAGGTGGGTGCCACCGTCACGCTGCGGGATGTTGTTGGTGAAACAGAGCACCTGCTCGTTGTAGCCGCTGTTCCACTGCATCGCCACTTCCACGCCGATGTTGGTCTGCTGGTCGCTCTGGCGGTCGCCCATGGCGTGGAAAGTGTTGGGGTGCAACACCGTCTTGCCCTTGTTGATGAAGTTGACAAAACCCTGCACGCCACCGGCGCCGGCGAAGTCGTCTTCTTTGCCCGTGCGTTCGTCTTTGAGGCGGATGCGAACGCCGTTGTTCAGAAAGGAGAGTTCACGCAGGCGTTTGGCCAGAATGTCGTAATGGAACTCGTTGTTTTGCTGGAAGGTTTCGGTGTCTGGCAAAAAATGCACCTCGGTGCCGCGCTTCTCCGTCTCGCCGATCACCTTCATGGGTGAAATGTCAACGCCGTTCACAGTCTCGGTGATGCGGTTTTGCACGAAGCCGCGGCTGAACTCCAGCACATGCACTTTGCCGTCACGCCGGATGGTGAGGCGCAACATTTTGGACAGCGCATTCACACAACTCACGCCCACACCGTGCAGGCCACCCGAAACCTTGTAGCTGTTCTGGTTGAATTTGCCACCGGCGTGCAGCTCGGTGAGGGCAATTTCAGCGGCTGAGCGTTTGGGCTCGTGTTTGTCGTCCATCTTCACGCCAGTCGGGATGCCGCGGCCGTTGTCGACCACGCTGATGGAGTTGTCGGAGTGGATGGTGACGAGAATATCGTCGCAATGGCCGGCCAGTGATTCGTCAATCGAGTTGTCGACCACCTCAAACACCAGGTGATGCAAGCCAGTGCCATCGGAGGTGTCGCCGATATACATGCCGGGGCGTTTGCGCACCGCTTCCAGGCCTTCGAGGATCTGGATCGAGCCTTCGCCATAGGCTTCGGTGGCGCCGGCCTGGTTGGTGTCAATCGTGGGCTGGAAATTCGAGCTTTCCGCCGTATTTTCACCGGTGTGGACTTTGTTTTCTTCGGTCATTGCAATCTCTGTGAAGGACTTTTTCAAACTCTTGAATGACCAAACCCCCTTGTTCAGGGGGTTTGCGTCGTTTGCGGGGTGACGAGGCGCTACAGGTTCAATAGCGTCAAATTCTCATTGGCATGACAACGTATTTGAAGGTGGCGTTGTCGGGAATGGTCATCAGTGCCGAGCTGTTGGAGTCAGACAATTCGACCCGCACCATCTCCTGTGTCATGTTGGCCAGCGCGTCGATCAGGTAGGTGACGTTGAAGCCAATCTCGATGCTGTCACCGCCGTAGTCAATGTCGAGCTCGTCAATGGCTTCTTCCTGCTCGGCGTTGTTGGAGGCCACCTTGAGCGTGCCGGGGTCGATGTTGAGGCGCACACCCTTGAACTTGTCGCTGGTGAGAATGGCGGTGCGTTGCAGACTGGCCAGCAAGGCAACCCGGCCCAGGGTGATGATGTTTTTGTGGTTTTTCGGGATGACGCGGTTGTAGTCAGGGAACTTGCCTTCGACCAGTTTGGAGACAAACTCCATGCCGCCAAAACTGAACTTGGCCTGGTTGTTGGCGAACTGCATCTCGATCGCGCCTTCGGCGTCGCTCAGCAAACGCTGCATTTCGATGACGGTCTTGCGCGGCAGGATCACCTCCTGGCGCGGCACTTCCACGTCGAGTGTGGCCGAAGCAAAAGCCAGGCGGTGGCCGTCGGTGGCGACCAGGCTGAGCTGTTTGCCTTCGGCGACAAACAGGATGCCGTTGAGGTAATACCGGATATCGTGCACCGCCATGGCGAAGGACACCTGGTTGAGCAGGTCCTTCAAGGTCTTTTGCGGCACGCTGAAGATCGGGCCGAAGCTGGCCGACTCCTGCACCAGCGGAAAATCTTCGGCGGGCATGGTCTGCAAGGTGAACTTGCTTTTGCCACCCTTGAGGATCACCTTGGAAGCGCTGGATTCGAGCGACACCGTTTGGTCAGCCGGCATGGTGCGCAGGATGTCGATCAGTTTTCGCGCACCGATGGTGGTGGCGAAATTGCCGCTGTCGCCGCCCAGCTCGGCGGTGGTCCGGATCTGGATTTCCAGGTCGCTGGTGGTGAATTGCAATGCCGAGCCGGTTTTTCGGACTAGCACATTCGCCAGTATCGGCAAGGTGTGCCGACGTTCAACGATGCCGGAAACCGACTGCAAAACCGATAACACTTTGTCTTGTGTTGCCTTCAGGACGATCATGTCAACCTCTTCTTTAATTTCTTTAATTTAAGTTAGTAGTAGTAGATAAGGGCAGCCCGAAACTGTGCACAGCCGTATTTTCCCCTTTTTTATCAAGCACTTGGGTGCTTTGAAACACTGTGGGCAGGTGCGGCCGCAGGTGCACCCAAAAGGGGGATAACTTCGCAAATGTCATGGACGGTGTGGATAAGTCAGCGTTTTCATTCAATTTATCCCCAGAGTTGTCATTCCGGGGTTTGGGAGCCCTGTTCAACCTTTTAATGTCTGTTCAAGAACGTGCAACTGCTGGTTCAATTCGGTCATCTGCTGGCGCTCACCGCCAATTTTCCGCACCGCATGCAACACCGTGGTGTGGTCACGGCCGCCAAACAGCTCACCGATCTCAGGCAGGCTTTTTTGGGTCAGTTCCTTGGCCAGGTACATCGCAATCTGGCGTGGCCGGGCGATGCTCGCAGGCCGCTTCTTGGAATACATGTCGGCCACTTTGATCTTGTAATAGTCGGCCACGGTCTTCTGGATATTCTCGACGGAAATCTGGCGGTTCTGGATCGACAACAGGTCGCGCAGGGCTTCGCGAGCCAGCTGGATGGAGATCTCCTTCTGGTTGAAGCGCGAATACGCCAGAATCTTGCGCAGGGCACCCTCAAGCTCGCGCACATTGGAGCGCACATTTTTTGCCACAAAAAATGCCACTTCTTCGGGCATCTCGGTACCTTCAACCCGGGCTTTGTTGATCAGGATGGCGACCCGCATTTCCAGCTCGGGCGGTTCGATCGCCACCGTCAGGCCGGAGTCAAAACGCGACACCAGGCGCTCGTGGATGTCAGCCAGGCCCTTGGGGTACGTGTCGCTGGTCATCACAATGTGGGATTTTCTGGCCAGCAGCGCTTCAAAGGCGTTGAAAAACTCCTCCTGCGTGCGCTCCTTGTTGGCGAAAAACTGGACGTCGTCGATCAGCAGGAGGTCCAGCGAGTGGTAGCGGTCTTTGAACTCGTCAAAGGTTTTGCGCTGGTAGGCCTTGACCACATCCGAGACGAACTGCTCGGCGTGGATGTAGAGAACTCGGGCCTGCGGCCGGTCTTGCAGGAGTTTGTTGCCCACGGCGTGCATCAGGTGGGTTTTGCCCAGACCAACACCGCCGTAGATGAACAGGGGGTTGTACAGGTGGCCGGGGGTGGTGGAAACATGCATCGCCGCCGCGCGCGCCATGCGGTTGGCGGTGCCTTCCACCAGCGTATCAAAGGTCAGCGCGGTATTGAGCCGGTTTTTGGAAATGGCAGGCCCTTTGTCGTCGCTGACATCGGAGGCCTCATCGACCGGTGAAAATTCGGCTTCCTTGCGTGCGACATACGGGCGAATGGCTGCTTCTCGCGGAGCAAGCGCTAACTCAACTGTAACGCTCTGGCCGTAAATTTTCTCCAGCAAGGCGGCAATCCGGCCGCTGTACTGGGCCCGCACCCAGTCGAGCTTGAAGCGGTTGGCCACCAGAATGGTGACTTTGGAGAGGTCTTCTTCCACCACAGCCGAGAGGGGTTTGATCCAGGTGTTGAACTGTTGCTCAGGCAACTCCTGGGCCAGCTGGTCGACACAGGTCTGCCAGAGGCCCTGCCCCGTGCCCAGGCCGGAAGCGGCCTGTGAACCTTCGAACTCCTCGCGCATTGTATTTTTCTGTATTTTGTGGACAGGTGCATTCTACAGGCTCGCGCGGCGGCTACTTATCAATAAGTTATGCACATTTTTTGGAGGTGCTTTCAAAGACGTTTGCTGCTGGCGCGTTTCTTTACCCATTGTCTGAACAGAAAGCCGCAAGTTATAGCCAAGTCAATAGAAATTTGCGATAATCGAGGGCTAACCAGATTTTGACCTTTTGGAATTTCAACCATGAAACGCACTTACCAGCCCTCAAAAATCCGCCGCGCCCGCACCCATGGGTTTTTGGTCCGCATGAAAACCCGTGGTGGCCGTGCCGTGATCAACGCACGGCGCGCCAAGGGCCGCAAACGCCTGGCGGTCTAAACCTGCCCAAGCCGCTTCGGACGCCCAGGCCGTTCACGCCAACGTGTCGCACCCGGTCCGTGACGCCCAAGTGCCGCAGGCCCGCGCGTTGACCCGTGCAGCGCCTGCAGTCCAGAGAACAGTTTCAGGCCGTGCTGGCCGGCAAAACGGTGGCGCGCACGCGGCATTTCGCGCTGCATTGCGCACCTTTGCCCCTGCCTGAAACAACGCCCCCGACATCGTCTGCGCAGGTAGCGACCCGCGGCGTCGGCAAGGCCCTGTTTACCCCCCACGACCACTGGTTGGGCGCCATGACCCCCAAACGCTCGGCCAAACGGGCGGTCACCCGAAATGCCATCAAGCGCCAGATTTACACCGTGAGCTCTGACCTGATTTTCAAATCACCCGCTGCTGCCTATGTGGTGCGCTTGTCGGCCGCATTTGACAAAACGCTGTTTACCAGCGCCTCGTCACCGGCACTCAAGGCAGCTGTGAGGGAGGAGCTTCACCAGCTGTTTGCCAAAGCCGGCCTGTTGCCGTCAGCCCTGCCCGGCCATGGGCAGGTGTTGTCAACCGGGTTGGCCGCATGTTGAAAACCGGCTTGATGGGCCTGGTCAAGGCGTACCGGCTGTTGCTGAGCCCCTGGCTGGGCGGCGCCTGCCGCTTTGAGCCTTCGTGTTCGGCCTATGCCCTGGGCGCGCTGGACCAGCACGGCGCACTGGCCGGCAGTTACCTCACCGTGGCGCGCCTGGCGCGTTGCCAGCCCTGGTGTGAGGGCGGGCATGACCCCGTCCCGGCCCAGGCACCCCGTCTGTTTTCCCGTCTTGTTTCACCCCCTTCGCAAAACTTTCATCCATGAACGATATCCGGCGCACCATCTTGTGGGTGATTTTTGGCTTTTCAATGGTCATGTTGTGGGACAACTGGCAGGTCTTTAACGGGCAAAAGGCAACCTTTTTCCCGACGCCGGCCAAACCCGCCGTGTCGGCTGCGGCTCCTGGCTCCGCCTCGGGCGTGCCTTCCAGTGCCGCGTCCGGCGTGCCATCAGCGGCGGCCGTGCCGGGTGCGTCTGCCGTTCCCGGCGCTGCCCCCGGTGCCGCTTTGGCGCCCTCTGCCGCCACACCGGCAAACATGGCAACCCCGGGCACCACGGCGCCTGTACCGGCCGTGCGCGAGCAGATCGTGCTGACCACCGATGTCTTCAAACTCACCCTGGACACCGAAGGCGGCTCCCTGGTGCGGTCCGAGTTCCTCAAACACGTCGACACCGACGACAAGACCAAAAACATCGTCTTGCTGGACCAAAGCAAAGACCGCATCTACCTGGCGCAAACCGGCTTGATCGCCGGCGTGGGTGGCGGCAGTTTTCCCACCCACAAAGCCCTCATGACGGTGTTGCCCGGTGAACGCACGCTGAAGGCGGGCACCAACTCGCTGGTGGTGACGCTGGAGTCGCCGGAGCAAGGCGGCGTCAAGCTGGTGAAAACCTACACCCTTACCCGCGGCTCCTACGTGATCGACGTGAAACACGAGGTGGTCAACGTCGGCACCGCGCCAGTGGCGCCGCAGCTCTACCTGCAATTGGTCCGCGACGGCAACAAGCTGGCCGGAGAGTCGGCTTTCTATTCCACGTTCACCGGCCCGGCGGTCTACACCGAGGCGCAAAAATACCAGAAGGTCGAGTTCTCCGACATCGAGAAAAACAAGATCGACATCGAGAAGCAGGCCAGCAACGGTTACGTCACCATGGCCCAGCACTACTTTGTCAGTGCCTGGCTGCTGGGCGACGGCATCAAACGCGACCTGTTCATGCGCAAGGTGGACACCAACCTGTATTCGGTCGGCATGATCACGCCGCTGGACACCATCGCGCCGGGCGCCAGCAAAGTGCTGGACGCGCGGCTGTTTGTCGGTCCGCAGGAGGAAAAAATCCTCGAAGCGCTGACGCCCGGGCTGGAGCTGGTGAAAGACTACGGCTGGCTCACGGTGTTGGCCAAGCCGCTCTACTGGCTGCTGGATTGGCTCAACACCTTCATTCACAACTGGGGCTGGTCGATCATGGCCCTGGTGCTGCTGTTGAAAATCGCGTTTTACTGGCTCAATGCCAAGGCGTATTCGAGCATGGCCAAAATGAAAGCCATCAACCCGAAGATCACCGAAATGCGCGAGCGCCTCAAGGACAACCCGCAGCAGATGCAGCAGGAGATGATGCGCATCTACAAAGAAGAAAAAGTCAACCCGATGGGTGGCTGTTTCCCGATCATGGTGCAGATTCCGGTGTTCATCGCGCTGTATTGGGTGCTGCTCTCCAGCGTCGAGATGCGCAACGCGCCCTGGGCGCTGTGGATCAAAGACCTCTCCGCACCTGACCCGTATTACATCCTGCCCCTGGTGATGACCGCCACCACCATGCTGCAAACCGCACTGAACCCCGCGCCGCCCGACCCGATGCAGGCCAAGCTGATGTGGTTCATGCCGCTGGCGTTTTCAGTGATGTTTTTCTTCTTCCCGTCGGGCCTGGTGCTCTACTGGATCACCAACAACATCCTGTCGATCGCGCAGCAGTGGATCATCAACACGCGCATGGGTGTGCCGCCGCAGTTCAACCTGCCGAAATTTTCCTGAGCCCTGCGCAAGGCCCGAAGCCGGGGTTTTAACCGTCAATTGTTAACATGGGTGTTAACAATCGGCGCTCAAAACCCGTCTGATGCGAAAATGCGATTGTTATTGGCATTGTAGTCACGTGAAATAAGCCTTTTATGCTATTAATAACATAGCAACAAGAAAATCAAGCCGTGCACAACCACCAAGACACCATTGCCGCCATCGCCACCGCGCCGGGGCGGGGTGCTGTGGGAATTGTGCGGGTGTCGGGCGTTTTGGCCGAAACCGTCGCACAGGTGGTGTGCGGGCGGGTGCTCAAGCCGCGCGAGGCCAGCTACCTCGGGTTTATGGATGCCGATGGCTCGGTGATCGACCGCGGGCTGGCCCTGTATTTTCCGGCGCCCGGCTCGTTCACTGGCGAAGCCGTGCTGGAGCTGCAGGCGCACGGTGGCCCGGTGGTGTTGCAACTGCTGTTGGCGCGTTGCCTGCAGGCGGCAGGTGGCAGTGCCCGGATCGCCCGGCCGGGTGAGTTCACCGAACGCGCATTCCTGAACGGCAAACTCGACTTGGCCCAGGCCGAGGCCGTGGCCGACCTGATCGACGCCAGCACGGAGGCGGCGGCGCGCGGCGCCAGCCGTTCGTTGTCGGGCGAGTTCTCGAAAGAAATCCACCGGTTGCGTGACGCGCTGGTGCACTTGCGCATGCTGGTGGAGGCGACGCTCGACTTCCCTGAAGAAGAAATCGACTTCCTGAAAAAAGCCGATGCCCAGGGCCAGCTGGTGCGTCTGGCGGCGCACATCCAGGCGGCGCTGGGTCGCACGCGCCAGGGCGCGCTGTTGCGCGAGGGCATCAAGGTGGTGATTGCCGGCCAGCCCAACGCCGGCAAGTCTTCCTTGCTCAATGCGCTGGCCGGCGCCGAGCTGGCTATCGTCACGCCCATTCCGGGAACCACCCGCGACAAGGTTCAGGAAACCATCCAGGTCGAGGGTGTGCCCCTGCACATCGTCGACACCGCGGGTTTGCGCAGCAGCGAGGACGAGGTCGAAAAAATTGGCATAGAACGCGCCTGGAAAGAGATTGCCGCGGCCGACGTGGTGCTGTTTCTCCATGACCTCACCCGCCAGCGCCAGCCCGAGTATGTGCAGGGGGACGCCGCCATCCGCCAGCTGCTGGAAAAAACCATCGCAGCAGGCGTGCCGATTCTGGCGGTGTGGAACAAGGCGGATCTGGCCGGCGCAGCCGCCCAGGCACCCGTTGATCCAGCGGCGGTCACCCTCTCGGCAAAAACCGGTGCTGGGCTGGACACCCTGCGCCGGCGCCTGCTGGCGCTCGCAGGCTGGCAGGCCGGCGCCGAGGGCGCGTATATCGCGCGCGAACGCCACGTGAAGGCGCTGGACCGCGTGGCCGCCCATCTGGCGCTGGCGCAGGACCACCTGATGCAGCAGGCGCAGGCGATCGAGCTTCTGGCCGAAGAGTTGCGGCTGGCGCACAATGCGCTGGGTGAAATCACTGGCGAGTTCAGTGCCGATGATTTGCTGGGTGAGATCTTTTCAAACTTCTGCATTGGAAAATAGAGGTGCCGAGTTGCAGCCGCCGGGTGTTTCGAAAACCCGGGCAATGGCTGTAATATCGGCATTTGTACAAAATACAACGCGTGGACGCGGTACCGGCTATGAACGCAATATTTGACATGCAACCAAAGCCCAATGTGCCCAACATCAAGGGGCTGGTCGACGCCATTGCACGCAACACCGTGGAAGATGCCCTGGCCAAATCCGTGGCGGTTGCCCAGTGGGAAGCCATGGCACCGTTCATGCAATGTTTCACACTGGCACCGAGCCAGATGCTCATCGCTCAGGGCTCACTGGACCGAACCCTGTATTTCCTCGAGTCGGGCACCCTGAGTGTGCATTTCGAAGACGAGAATGGCAAGGTCCACCTGGCCATCGTCAACCCGGGTTCGGCCGTGGGTGAAGGCGGATTCTTCTCGCATACACCGCGCAACGCCACGGTGCAGGCGGTCGCCGAATGCCGCTTGTGGAACCTGACGTACATCAAATATACCGAAATGTCGCAAAAACTGCCGCGCGTTGCCTTGGCTCTGGCCATGGGCCTGGGCGCAATCCTGACCAAACGCATGACCGACCGGCGCAAACGCGTGTCGGTGACCTGACATGTCCCTGATCAACTGGCTTTCCCAAAAGTCGGCGGCAAAATCACCTGCCAGCCCATCTCCTGAAGAACCCGCCGTGTCGCAAACGCCACCGCCAGTGCCGCCGGACTCCCGACCGCCACAGGGCCGCCGCGCGGAACGGGTGGAGCGCCGCGAACAACTCTACGCGGTGGTGCGCCACGCGATGTCATCGGCGGGGGTGCTGTCGGCGAGTTACAAGTTCAAGGTTTTGTCGCTGGACTCGCGCGGCGCCAGCTTTCTGGTCATGATGGACATGATGAGCAAAGCCTCGGAAGACCCGCAGCGCATGGCCGAGATCGAGGCCGTGATCGCCCACAACGCCAAGAGCCGGTTTGAAATTGTCGTGGCGGCGGTGTATTGGCGCTTGAGTGACTACGTGGCGGCAGGCCTGTCGAACCGGCAGGCACAGCCCGGCAAACCGCTGGCGCCAATCGAGACCGCCCGCAAAGTCGATCCGATCAACGCCGACGAGGTGCTGGCGTTCAAAAACGCCTTTTCTGCCCAGGGCAAAGGCACACCACTTTTTGCCTCGGGTGAAATACAGAAGTCCGGCAAACGCACCGTGACGCCGTCGGCCCAACCTGATTTTGCCGACGCCCACGACGCTGAAGAGCGGGTTTCGCCCTTGGGGCCGACCCAATACGGCGATTTGAACTGAGCCCGAACGCGGGCGCCCGGCCTTTGGGGCCTAGTGTCCGGCAAAGTCAATCAGGGTGAACAGCGGCAAACCGCTGTCGCGCAATTTTTGGGACCCGCCCAACTCCGGCAAATCCACGATCGCGGCCCCTTCGGTTACCACGGCGCCGAGTTTTTCCAGCAGTTTTTTGCCCGCCATCATGGTGCCGCCAGTGGCAATCAGGTCGTCAATCAGCAGCACCCGGTCGCCGGGTTTGACGGCATCGGTGTGCAACTCCACCGTGGCGCTTCCGTACTCCAGCTCGTAGGTTTCCTCAACCGTGGTGAACGGCAGCTTGCCTTTTTTGCGGATCGGAACAAAACCGACGTTCAGTTCGTAGGCGACCACTGCCCCCAGAATGAAACCGCGCGCATCCAGGCCCGCCACGACGTCTGGACGCATGGCCGCGTCCATGTAGCGGTGCACAAAGGCGTCGATCAAGACCCGGAACACCCGGGCGTTTTGCAGAAGTGGTGTGATGTCGCGAAACTGCACGCCGGGCGCGGGCCAGTCCGGTACGGTGCGGATGTGGTCGCGCAGGTATTGGTTGACGCTCTGGTTTTGCATGGGGTGTTGCCTGGTTTGAAAGGTCAGCCGCGCAGGATTTTTTGCTCGGCGACCGCCAGCGCCTCGGCCTGGCCTGACAACACCAGAGTATCGCCGCTGTCCAGCAGCTCCTCATCCCCCGGCGCGCTGGACTTGCCGTGCGCCCGGCGCAAGCTGACCACCCGCACGCCCAGGCTGTGCAGCGCAAAACTGGCGATGGACTTGCCGGCAGCCAGCGCCAGCTGGGGCAACACGACGGTGGCCAGGCGCTCATGGTGCAGTTCGTCAATGCTGTCATCGTCGGCGCCGTGGAAGAAACCCCGCAGCAGGCTGTAACGCGCGTCGCGCTGGTTCTGCACCACCCGGATCACCCGGCGCATCGGCACACCCACCAGCGCCAGTGCATGGCTGGCCAGCATCAACGAGCCCTCAATTGCCTCCGGCACCACTTCAGTGGCACCGGCCTTTTGCAGTGTCTCCAGGTTGTGGTCGTCCTGGGTGCGCACAATCACCGGCACGTTGGGCGAATGGCCGCGGATGTTGGAGAGCACCTTCAGGGCGCCCGGTGTGTCAAGGTAGGTCACCACCACAGCACTGGCCCGCGACAGGCCCGCGGCCATCAGCGCCTGAAGGCGGGCGGCGTCGCCGAATACCACGGAGTCGCCGGCTGCGGCGGCCTGGCGGACGCGGTCGGGGTCCAGGTCGAGCGCCATGTAGGGGATGTTTTCGCCCTCGAGCAGGCGGGCCAGGTTTTGCCCGCATCGGCCATAGCCGCAGATGATCACATGTTTGTCCACGTTGATCGATTTGCGCGCGATGCTGGTCATCTGCAGCGATTGCATCATCCACTCGTTGCTCGCCAGGCGCAGAACCAGCCAGTTGCTGTGCATGATGATGAACGGTGTTGCGATCATCGACAACACCATGCTCGCCAGTATTGGATTGAACAGGTGCGGGGGCACCAGCTGGTGCGCGCCGGCCAGGGTGATCAGGACAAAGCCGAATTCCCCCGCCTGCGCCAGGTAGAGGCCGGTGCGCAGGGCCACGCCGTCGGTTGCGCCTAGCAACCGCGCCAGCACGGCCACCATCACGGTCTTGAAAAATACGGGCACCGTTACCAGCAACAGCACCAGGGGCCAGCGCTCAAAGACCAGGCGCCAGTCCAGCATCATGCCGATGCTGATGAAAAACAGGCCCAGAAGCACGTCGTGGAAGGGCCGGATGTCGGTCTCCACCTGGTGCTTGAACTCGGTTTCCGAGATCAGCATGCCGGCGATGAAGGCGCCCAGGGCCAAGCTCAGGCCGGCCAGCTCGGTGAGCCACGCCAGGCCCAGCGTAACCAGCAGCAGGTTCAACACGAACAACTCTTCGCTTTTGCGCCGCGCAACCAGGGTCAGCCACCAGCGCATCACCCGCTGGCCGCCCGCGAGCAAAAGGCTGATCAGCGCAATGGCCTTGAGCGCGGCGATGGCCAGCGCACCGAGCAGGTCTTCGGCACTGGCGCCCAGAGCCGGTATCAACACCAGCAAGGGGACCACTGCCAAGTCCTGAAACAGCAAAATACCCATCACACGCTTGCCGTGTTCGGACTCCAGCTCCAGCCGCTCGGACATCAGCTTGATCACCATGGCGGTGCTGCTCATCGCCAGCGCGCTGGACAGCGCCAGGGCGGTCTGCCATTTCATGCCCCACCAGGCCGGCGCCGCCCAGGCCAGCAACAAGGATGCCGATGTGGCAACCAAAATGGTCAATACAACCTGGAACAAACCCAGGCCAAACACATGGCCGCGCATGGCGCGCAAACGCGAGATGTTGAACTCCAGCCCGATCACAAACATCAGGAAGACCACGCCGAACTCGCCCAGGTACCGCACACCTTCCGAGTTTTGCGCCAGCGCCAGGGCGTTGGGACCAATCACCACGCCGACCACGAGATAACCGAGCATCGGCGGTAATTTGAGCGAACGGCAAACCACCACCCCCATCACGGCAGCCAGCAGGTACATCAGTGTCAACTCGAGCGCACTCATGCCAGCATCCTAGCCGGGAATATCCGGCAGGTTGATGACGGCTCTATAAAATGCGCCCATGACAGAGATTGACCAACCGGCGGCAGATGCCTCGGCCGCACGGGCCATTGCCCTTGCGCGCGAGACCTTCGACATCGAGGCCGCCGCCGTGGCCGGACTCAAACAACGCGTGGGTCCCGAATTTGGCCGCGCAGTCGCCCTGATGCTCGGCGTGCGTGGCCGCGTTGTGGTCATGGGCATGGGCAAGAGCGGACACATCGGCCGAAAAACCGCCGCAACACTGGCCTCCACGGGCACCGCCGCCATGTTTGTGCATCCGGCGGAAGCCAGTCATGGCGACCTGGGCATGATCAAACCGGTCGATGTGGTGCTGGCCATTTCCAATAGCGGGGAATCCGAAGAGCTGGTGGCCATATTGCCGGTGCTCAAGCGCCTGGGCGTGCCGTTGATCGCGATGACCGGCAATGCCGGCTCGTCATTGGCGCAATATGCCGACATTTCCCTGGACTGCGGTGTTGACAAGGAAGCCTGTCCGCTCAACCTCGCCCCCACCGCCAGCACCACCGCACAACTGGCGCTGGGCGACGCACTTGCCGTGGCCCTGCTGGACGCGCGCGGCTTCAAGGCCGAAGATTTTGCACGGTCGCACCCTGGTGGCACCTTGGGGCGCAAGCTGCTCACATTGGTCAGTGACGTAATGCGCAGCGGCGAGGACATTCCGGCCGTGCCACCGGAGGCCGGTTTCAGTGAACTCATGCGCGAGATGAGCGCCAAGGGCCTGGGCGCGACCGCCGTCGTCGATACGCAGCGGCGCATTTTGGGCATTTTCACCGACGGTGACCTGCGCCGGCTGGTCGAAAAAGGTGTCGACATCCGCACCATCAATGCCGGCCAGGTGATGCATGCCGGTCCCAAAACCATTGCCTGCGAAGCCCTGGCCGTGGAAGCGGCGGCCCTGATGGAGCAAAGCCGCATCACCAGCGTGCTGGTGGTGGATGCCCAGGGCAAACTGTGCGGCGCGCTCAACAGCAACGATTTGCTGCGGGCCAAGGTGATTTAGTGGGTATGACTCCTGCACTTGTGTTTCCGCCAGAACTGCTGCTGCGCGCGCAGGGCGTGAAGGTGGTCTTTTTCGATGTGGATGGCGTGTTGACGGACGGTGGCCTGTATTTCTCGGAGGCGGGTGAAGCGCTGAAACGCTTCAACACCCTGGACGGACAAGGCTTGAAACTGCTGCAGCGTGGCGGCATCGAGCCGGTGGTGATCACGGGGCGTGACTCCAAGGCATTGCGTGCACGCCTGCAGGCGCTGGGCATTGAACATGCGCATTACGGCACGGAAGACAAGGCGCCGGCGGCTGAGGCCACCCTGGCTGTGCTCGGGCTGGGCTGGCACCAGGCGGCCGGTATGGGCGACGACTGGCCCGACATGGCCGTGTTGACGCGTTGCGCGTTTGCCTGTGCCCCCGCCAATGCCCATGCCGAGGTCAAGGCGGTTGCCCACCACGTGACCGCACTGGCGGGCGGCCACGGCGCAGCCCGTGAGTTCTGTGATTTGCTGCTGGTTGCCAGTGGCCACTACGCCCGGCTGCTGCAGGAGTGTGTGTCTTGATTAGCCTGCTGCGAGAAGGTTGGGACCGCCTGTCCCTGTATTTGCCGGTGGTGCTGATGGGGGTTTTGGCGCTGGGCACGTATTGGCTGGTACGCAGCACGCCGGAATTCAAACCACCCGAAGCGCCACGGCCGCCCGTCCACGAGCCGGACTACTTCATGAAGAAATTCAGCGTGCGGGCATTTGACCCCAAAGGGCACCTCAAGAGTGAAGTCAGCGGCGTGGAGGCCAAACATTACCCGGATACAGACCTTCTGGAAATTGACAACGCACGCATTCGTTCGATCAACGAACAAGGCCAATGGACCACGGCCACCTCCAACCAGGCGATCTCCAATGCAGACGGCTCGGTTGTCACGCTCATCGGCAACGCACGTGTGGTGCGCGAGGCCGGCAGCGGCAAAGGCGGCACGCCGCGCCTGGAATTCCGGGGCGAGTACCTGCATGCCATGATGAACACTGAACGGGTCCGCTCACACAAACCGGTCACGTTGATTCGCGGCAAAGACAGCTTTGTTGCCGACAGCATGGAATTCGACAACGTCACCCAGGTTCTGGAACTGCGCGGGCGTGTAAAAGGCACGCTGATACCGGCCGGGGCACCATGACGCCGCCCAACGGCCGCCTGGCTTTCATCACGGGCGCGTCCAGCGGGCTGGGGCAGGCACTGGCCTGGCGCTACCTTCAGGCGGGCTTCCATGTGGCGTTGGTCGGGCGGCGCACGGCCGAATTGCAAGCCTGGGCCAACCAGCGCGGCGTCAACCCGGATCGCTACCGGATCTACAGCGCTGATGTATCGGAGGCCGACAGCATTGTCAGCGCCGGCCACGCTTGCCTGGCACAGCAGGGTGTACCGGATGTCGTGCTTGCCTGTGCCGGCATGAGTGTGGGCGTGGACACGGCGGTGCGCGGTGACCTGGCGGTGATGGCGCGCACTTTTGCCACCAACAATCTGGGCACGGCCGCCACCTTCCACCCCTTCATCGCCCCGATGCAGGCACGTGGAAGGGGCACCTTGGTGGGTTTGGCCAGCGTCAACGCGGTGCGGGGTTTCGCCGGGCACGGTGCGAACTGCCCGAGCAAAGCGGCCATGGTCAACTATCTGGAGTGCCTGCGCCTGGAGATGCGCGCCAGCAGCGTCAAGGTTGTGACCCTCTGCCCTGGCTATGTGGCCACGCCGCTCACGCAGCACAACCGCTTTTCCATGCCGTTTTTGCTCCAGCCCGCGGAATTTGCTGAACGTGCCTTCAAAGCCATTGAGGAGCAGGTCAGTTACCGGGTGATCCCGTGGCAAATGGGTCTGGTGGCCAAAGGCCTTCGACTGATGCCGAATGGGTTGTTTGACAAGGCCTTCGCCGGACGGGCCAGGAAACCGCGCTCACCAGCGCCCTGACAAAGGCAACCAACCAATGAAAAAGGGGCCCTCGGGCCCCTTCATTTGCTCAGCAACGCTGATCAGTAGCTGCTGCGGCCACCGCCGCTGCCACCACCGTAGCCGCCGCCACCGCCGCTGCGGCTTCCACCGCCACCGCCACCGCCGCCGCCATAGCCGCCACCGCCACTGCGGCTACCGCCGCCGCCGCCGTAACCACCACCGCCGCCGCCACCACCAGCGCCGCCGCCGAAGCCGCTGCTACGCGGAGGACGTGGCTCCATTGGACGGGCCTCGTTCACCACCAGACCGCGTCCGCCGTATTGTTGGCCGTTCATCGCATTGATGGCGGTTTGTGCTTCGGCATCGCTGCCCATCTCGACAAAACCGAAGCCTTTGGAACGACCCGTGTCGCGTTCCATCATGACCTTGGCGCTCGAGACAGAACCGTGCGCGGCAAAAGCTTGCTGCAGGTCGTCGTCACGGAAAGAATAGGGCAGGTTGCCCACGTAAAGTTTGTTGCCCATTAAGGGACTCCTCAAAATGACTCAAAAACGCGATGGAGTCCAATAACCACTATCAAGCCAATATCAGGTCAATGAAGACCGACGATCAACCAACCGGCAACAAACCAGGAAAGACTGAAAGCAGACGGGAAACTGTCATACACCGCAAACTTGTATACCGCCCAAACCCGAAGGCCAACCGGCAATACCCTCCCATTATGCGCCTTCTGCACCAAAACGCAAATTTATCGTGATTTCATGCGGCCAAGCGCCGGTTTTTGCCCTCCAAAGCCGGCGATTGGGGGGTTTGCCGGTCAAACCTTGCTGCTGGCAGCGCCGGATTCACCCGAGGCATCTTCGTAGTGCCGCCATTGAGCCAGGGCATTGCGCATCAGCAGAACCTGCCGCTCAAATTTTGGGCAGGCGGCGCAAATACCCATGTGCAGGCGAACCGCCACGCGGTCCAGCAGCGGCAACTGGCGGTCCTCGCGTGCGATAACCAGTGCGGCAACCTGCCTGCAACTGCGCTTGAAAGGGATCATGGGGTGAACATCAGGGGGACTTGGGGCGGGCAAACCAATTCAACTCCAGGCACTCGCGCAAGCGCAGCCGTGCCCGGTGAAGCTGGACGTACAAATTGGTCGGCGTGAGTGCCAGCTCCTTACAGATCTCCTCACTGGTGAGCTCGAGCCACTCCCGCATCAGGAACAGGCGGCCCTGCGTGGGTGGCAGCTTGGACGCGCAGGCTTCCAGAATTTCCATGAACTGGCGGCTTGACGCCTGTTGTTCCGGGTTCCCCCAGTCGGCAGGTGTCTCGGAAAAGTGGCCATCGGCCTTGAACGCGATGAAATCCAGCGGGTCGGCGTCGGAGTCTTCGTGGGCGTCCAGGGTGCAGGCCTCCCGTTTGTGGTGGCGCAAGGTGTCGATGATCTTGTGTTTGAGAATGCCCACCAGCCAGGTTTTGAGTTGTGAGCGGTTGCCGAACGCCTGCGGCTTCGCCAGCGCCGCCAACACGGTTTCGGACACCGCGTCTTCGGCCCAGGTTTCGTTGCGAAGTTGCAGGCGCGCAAAACGCAGCAAATAATTGCGGCTGTCGATCAATTGCGCTTCGAACGACAAAACTGCGGTGGAAGACATGAGGTATTGTAGGAATGGAGCCAGCTATCAGAGCAAGACATGCCCATAAGGTTCAAGCGCCCCGAAGTGGCCCTGGGTACGGCCAGCAACCGGGGGTGAAGCCTTGCCCTTCGTAAAAATCTGCTGCATTGCCAGCCGTGAAGAGGCCAAACTGGCCGTCGACCAGGGCGCCGATGCAATCGGCCTGGTCTCCCGGATGCCCAGCGGACCGGGCGTGATTGCCGACGAACAGGTGGCGGACATCGCAAGGTATGTGCGCACACAGCTGCCCCAACACATCCGCACCTACCTGCTGACCGCGCGGCAAACCGCCGCCAGCATTGCCGCGCAACTCGCGGTGTGCAACACCACCACGCTGCAACTGGTGGATTTTGTCGCTCACGAGGAGCTGATCGCTCTGCGCCAGATGCTCCCGGGCGTGGCGCTGGTGCAGGTGATCCATGTGCGGGACGAAGACTCCGTGCGCGAGGCCCTTTCTGTCGCGCCGCTGGTTGACCAGTTGCTGCTGGACTCGGGCAACCAGAAACTGCCGGTGAAAGTGCTGGGCGGCACGGGCCGCACACACGACTGGTCGTTGAGCGCGCGCATCGTGGCCCAAGCGGGCGTGCCGGTGTTGCTGGCGGGCGGCCTCAACCCCGCCAACGCCCACGCCGCGCTGGACACCGTGCAGCCCCACGGCCTGGACCTTTGCAACGGCGTGCGCAGCAATGCCGGCGGTGCCAGTTGGCTTGACGCCGTGAAGCTGGCGGCATTCATGGGCGTCGTCAAAGGCTGAAGTGCGCCGCCGGGCCAGCGGTCAAACTGTTGATAAACCTGTGGATACGCACTGGAAAAATTTTGAACAACCCGGTTTTCTGCCAACGGATTCTGCGGTGCGACTGTATTTGCCGCTTTCGGGCCAATTCGGGCAGACGCCGGTTGACGGCAGGTTCCCGTTTCTGCGAAACATTCAATAATTAACATGGGTATTAATTATTGAGTGGGAAAACCGCCAACGGCCAAATTTTATGAAATTATTGACATGAAGTCACGTGAAATAGCGCTTTTTAGCTATAATTTATATAGCATTGGCTACCGCCTGAAGCTTGCCCCCAAACCGAACTGGCCTATACTGGCCACGCGCTGATTTGCTTGAGCTTGCGGGCGCTTTATAAATTCCGCTAAAGACATGCCCAACCCGGTTGCGCCTTTAGCGACACCGGGTTTTTTCTTGTCCAGATGTTGATTGCCACGCCCCAGTCGATGTTGTTTGAGCCGCCGCTAGCACTGCAAAGCGGCGCGTCGATCCGCGCGTACCGCCTCAGTTTTGAAACCTATGGCCAGCTGAACGCCGACAAATCCAACGCGGTGCTGGTCTGCCATGCACTGAACGCCTCACACCATGTCGCCGGTGTGTACGAGGGGCAGGAAAAGTCGGAGGGCTGGTGGGACAGCATGATCGGCCCGGGCAAGCCGCTGGACACCGACCGGTTTTTCGTCATCGGCGTGAACAACCTCGGCTCCTGTTTTGGCTCCACCGGGCCGATGCATGTCAACCCCGACACCCGGCGCATTTATGGCGCCGATTTCCCGGTGCTCACCGTGGAAGACTGGGTCAACGCGCAGGCGCGCCTGCTCGATGCCTTGGGCGTGGACACCCTGGCCGCCGTGATGGGCGGCTCACTCGGTGGCATGCAGGCATTGGCCTGGACCTTGCAATACCCGGCGCGGGTGCGCCACGCGCTGGTGATCGCCTCGGCCCCCAACCTCACCGCGGAAAACATCGCCTTCAATGAAGTGGCGCGGCGCGCCATCACCACCGACCCGGATTTCAACGGCGGGCATTTCTATGCCCAGGACGGCAAGCCCGAGACCAAACCGAAACGGGGTTTGCGCATCGCACGCATGATCGGGCACATCACCTACCTGAGTGACGACGTGATGAACGAGAAGTTTGGCCGGGGGCTAGCCCCTAAGGCCGGGTCCGTTACGCCGACAGGCTCACCGGCCTTCAAGTATTCAACACAAGATGTTGAGTTCCAGATTGAAAGTTACCTGCGTTACCAGGGCGACAAGTTTGCCGAGTATTTCGACGCCAATACCTACTTGCTGATCACGCGCGCGCTGGACTACTTCGACCCTGCGCGCCAACATGGCGGCGACCTGAGCCTGGCGCTCGCACGGGCCCGCGCCAAATTCCTTCTGGTCAGCTTCACCACCGACTGGCGCTTTTCACCAAAACGCAGCCGCGAAATCGTGAAGGCGCTGATGGACAACCACCGCGAGGTGAGTTACGCGGAGATCGACGCGCCGCACGGGCACGACGCGTTTCTGCTGGACGATGCCCGGTACATGGCCCTGGTGCGCGCTTATTTTGACAACATCAGCGCCGAAAACGCGAAACCCCAGCCACGGCTGGCAACACCGGAGCTTGCTGCGGCATGAACGGCGCCAACCACCTCAACGCCATTGCACAACTGGTGCCCCAAGGCGCCCGTGTGCTCGACCTGGGTTGTGGCGACGGCGAGCTGCTGGCCCATCTGCGCGCAACGCGGGGCTGCTCGGGTTACGGCATTGAAATTGACGACGCCAATGTGCTGGCCTGCGTGAAGCGTGGCGTCAACGTGATCCAGCTGAACCTGGAAGAAGGCCTCGCGATGTTCGGCGACGCGTCGTTTGACGTGGTGCTGCAAATCGACACCCTGCAAAACCTGCGCAATGCCGAAACCATGCTGCAGGAAACCGCCAGGGTCGGGCGCACCGGCATTGTCGCTTTTCCGAATTTTGGCCACTGGCCGAACCGGCTGGCGGTTCTCAAGGGGCGCATGCCGGTGACCAAACGCCTGCCCTACCAGTGGTTTGATACGCCCAACATCCGGGTGGCGACTTTTGCCGACTTTGAAGCCCTGGCGGCGCGCAACCGGTTGAAGGTGTCCGACAGTTTTGGCCTGCAGGACGGACGCGCAGTGCGGTTGGCGCCCAACCTGATGGCGGGCACGGCGGTGTTCAAGTTTTCGCGCTGAAATGCGGAATTGACCGAAACCCCATCCACCATGACGACCGACACCCGCACCGTCGAAACCCTGCTGCTGCATTGCCACAGCGGCAGTCTGTGGCCAGCCGATTTTCAGGCGTCGCTGCCTGGCACTGTTGAAGACGCTTATCAGGTGGCGCTGGGCATGCGCCGCCTGCGGCTTGCCCAGGGCGATACCGCGCGCGGCTTCAAGATCGGGTTCACCAACCGCAACATCTGGCCGTTGTATGGCGTGTTTGGGCCGATCTGGGGCTCGGTTTATGCCAGCACCCTGAGTTTTTGTGAGGGTGAGTCGACACTGGACCTCGCCCGCCGGTGCCAACCGCGCCTGGAACCCGAGGTGGTGTTTGGCATGAAAGCGAGCCCGCCCGCCGCGGCCTCTCTGGACGAACTGTTTGACTGCATTGATTGGGTTGCGCCTGGCTTTGAAATCGTTCAGTC
The DNA here is from genome assembly GCA_031397915.1 of Rhodoferax sp. Classification (GTDB taxonomy): domain Bacteria; phylum Pseudomonadota; class Gammaproteobacteria; order Burkholderiales; family Burkholderiaceae_C; genus JANYCG01. Next base: position 21,894 of record JANNMM010000221.1, read on the forward strand.
CCATGCACCGGGCTGGAAATTCAGCGCTGCCATGACTGTCGCCGACGGCGGCTTGCATTCCCACCTGATCGTAGGGCCGCGTACCGCCAGCGGGACCATCGCCGGCTCTGCGTCGGCCTTCAACGCCATTTTTTCAGCCAGCACCGTTGTGCTCCACAAAAACGCCCTTGTTGTGGACCAAGGCGCGGGCAGCAACGTCCTGGACGGGCCGCTGCTCGCGCTGCACCGTTTTATGAATGAACTGGGTCAGTGTGCGGGCGCGCCTGGCCTGCTGCCCGGCGACGTTGTGACCACCGGTACCTGGACCGACGCCTGGCCGGTCTTGCCGGATGAAACCTGGCGCGCGCAGTTCAGTGGCCCGCTGCCCGCACTGTCTGTGACATTCACGTGAGGATTCGGCTGTGACACATGCACCCTTGCCCCAGGTTCTGGCCTTCGACATCTTTGGAACGGTGGTTGACTGGCACGGCAGCATCAGCCGGGAGGTCAATGCCCTGCAACTGGGCGTGGACGGCGGTGCCTTCGCACTGGCCTGGCGCGCTGGTTACCAACCGGCCATGCGCCGCGTCATGTCGGGTGAACTTGGCTGGACCCTGATTGACGATTTGCACCGCATGATCCTGGATGAGGTTCTGGCCACGTTTCAGATCAAACACCTCGATGACGACCAAAAGCGCCACCTGAACAAAGTCTGGCACCGCCTGGATGCCTGGCCTGACTCGGTGCAGGGCCTCACCCGCCTGAAATCAAAATTCACCATCTGCAGCTTGTCCAACGGCAACCTCGGCTTGTTGACCAACATGGCCAAACGTGCCGGTTTGCCTTGGGACTGTGTGTTGTCGGCCGAGGTTTTCAAGGCCTACAAACCACACCCGTCAACTTACCTGGGCGTGGCCAAGGTCTTTGACCTGCGACCCGAGGGGGTCATGTTGGTGGCCGCGCACCACGACGACCTGGCCGCCGCCCGAGCCTGCGGGCTGCAAACGGCCTACATCGAGCGGCCGCTCGAATTTGGTGCCGCGAAACCCAAAGACGTCTCGCCGCAACCCGGCAACCTCTATCACGCCACCGATCTGAATGCCCTGGCCGACCACTTCGGGTGCCCCTGAATGGGCATTGATCCACTGTTGTTTGCGGAGCTCTTCAGCCTGGGGCTGGTGATTGGGTACCTGGCGGGCCTGCTCGGCATTGGCGGTGGCATGTTGATGGTGCCGTTTCTGGTTTTTGTGTTGTCGGCCAAAGGTGTCAGTGAAATTCACCTGGTAAAAATGGCAGTGGCCACGTCACTGGCGACGATCTGTTTCACCTCACTCTCGTCGGTGCGTGCGCACCAGCAGCGGGGTGCAGTTTTGTGGCCCGTGGTCTGGGTGCTGGCCCCGGGCATTCTGGTCGGCGCCCTGGCCGGTGCCAGTCTGGCCGTTGCATTGCCAGCCAAAGCACTGACGGTTCTATTTGCGCTTTTCGTTACGTTCTCCGCGACGCAGATGTTGTTGAACAAGAAGCCTAAACCGGGGCGCAGTTTGCCCGGTGCCATCGGCATGTTTTGCGTTGGCAACGTGATCGGGGTGTTGTCCAGCATGGTCGGTGCGGGTGGTGCTTTTGTGTCGGTGCCCTTCATGACCTGGTGCAATGTCACGATCCACAAGGCGGTCGCCACGTCGGCCGCCCTGGGTTTTCCGATCGCGTTGGCGGGCACGTTGGGGTACGTGTGGGCGGGCTGGGGGCGTACCGACTTGCCGGCCGGCGCAATGGGTTACCTGTATCTGCCCGGATTGTTCAGCATTGCCTTGGGCAGCATGTTGACCGCGCCGTGGGGCGCACGCACAGCCCACAAAATGGACATCGCGCCCTTGAAGAAAATTTTTGCCGCCTTCCTTTACGTCATGGCGGCGTATTTTCTGTTGCGGTAGGTGGGTTGATGGGTTGATCGGCCACCCCGCCGCATAATGGATGGGAGTTTTCAACCCCCGCAAGGAGCCACCCATGAATGCGCGTGTCCCTGAATCTGCCTTGAACGCTGCAGCTGCCCTGAGCCAGGTCAGCCGCCAATGGGACGAGGTCATCGTTCCCGAGCTCAAGGACTACATCGCCATCCCGGCCAAATCACCCAGTTTTGACGCCGATTGGGCCCGGCATGGCTACATCGACACGGTCGTGCGCAATGCGGCGAACTGGGTCGAGTCACAAAAGGTCGAAGGATTGACCCTTGAAGTGATCCGCCTTGGGGACCGCACGCCCGTCCTGTTTTTTGAGGTGCCGGCGTATGGCGGAAAAGACGGCAGCGTTTCGTCTGGCCAGACGGTGTTGATGTATGGTCACCTGGACAAACAACCCGAATTCACGGGTTGGCGAAACGACCTGGGGCCGTGGACCCCAAAGTACGAAGACGGCAAGTTGTACGGCCGTGGCGGTGCCGACGACGGATACGCCGTGTATGCCAGCATTGCCGCCATCCAGGTCCTGAAGGCGCAAGGTGTTGCGCACCCGCGCATCGTCGGCCTGGTTGAGAGCTGCGAGGAAAGTGGCTCCCACGACCTGTTGCCCTACATCGATGCCCTGCGCGCGCCTGGCAACAACCGCCTGGGCGACGTGGCACTGGTGATTTGCCTCGACTCCGGCGCAGGCAACTACGAGCAGCTCTGGCTGACCAGCAGTTTGCGCGGCATGGCCAGCGGCGTGCTCAAAGTGGAAATCCTGACCGAAGGTGTGCATTCCGGCGATGCCAGTGGTCTGGTGCCGTCGAGTTTTCGCATCATGCGCCAGGTGTTGGACCGGCTCGAAGACAGCGCCAGCGGGCGTCTGTTGCCAGCGAGTTTCCACTGCGAGGTGCCGGCGGATCGCCTGGTTCAGGCCCGGGCCACGGCAGCAATTTTGGGCGACGAAATTTACAAACGTTTTCCTTGGGCGCACTACGATTGTGGGGGTTCGACGGCGTTTGCGTTGCCAACCACCACCGACCCGGTGGAGGCACTGCTGAACCGCACCTGGACGCCGACCTTGAGCGTGACCGGAGCCGACGGCTTTCCTGAAATGCAAAACGCCGGCAACGTGTTGCGCCCCTATACCGCCTTCAAACTCAGCCTGCGCCTGCCGCCGCTGGTGGAAGCCGGTCAAGCGGTGCAAACACTCAAGGCACTGCTCGAGGACAACGCACCGTACCAGGCCAAAGTGACGTTTGAAAGCGGCGGCGGCGCTACCGGCTGGAACGCGCCCAGCACCGCGCCCTGGTTTGAGCGGGCGCTGAACCAGGCTTCCAGGGCACATTTCGGCGCAGACTGTGGTTACATTGGACAGGGGGGCACGATCCCGCTGATGAACCTGTTGTCCAAGGGGTTTCCCAGTGCCCAGATGATGGTCTGTGGCGTATTGGGGCCGCGCTCCAACGCACACGGGCCCAACGAGTTCCTCCACGTGCCCTATGCCAAGAAACTCACCGCTGCGGTGGCGCAGGTGATCGCCCAACTGCCCTGAGCACTGCACCCATTTGCCGGATTTGACATGCCCACTGAATCGACCTTGTCTACCTATATCGCCAGCGACGGCGACAACATTGCCGTTCAGGATTGGCCGGTTGAGAAGAGCCAGATCCTGCGTGGTGTGGTGCTGCTCGTACACGGCCTGGGTGAACATGCAGGCCGGTATGACCACGTGGCGCAGCGCCTCAACAGCTGGGGCTTTGCCGTCCGCGGATTTGACCAGTACGGCCACGGCGAGTCGGGCGGCAAGCGGGGTGCCTTGCCCAGCGACAACCGTCTGCTTGACGACCTGGCTGACATCATGGACAGCACCCGCAAACGCATGTTGCCGCGCTGCCCGCTGATTCTGCTGGGCCACAGCATGGGAGGGCTGGTGGCGGGCCTGTTCGTGGCAAGGGGACTGAGGCCGGTTGACGGCCTGGTGCTGTCATCACCGTCACTGGATCCGGGTTTGAATGCCTTTCAGAAACTTTTGCTTGCGGTTCTTCCAAAACTGGCGCCCGAACTGCGCGTCAGCAACGCGCTCGACGTCTCGAAAATTTCCCATGACCCGCAGGTGGTGAGCGCCTACAAGGCCGACAAACTGGTCCACGACCGTATTTCTGCGCGCCTGGCCAAATTCATTGCCGATGGTGGCGCTGAAACCCTGGCTGCGGCACCCCAGTGGAAAACGCCGACCTTGTTGATGTTCGCGGGGCAGGACAAACTGGTGGCACCCGCCGCAAGCCGCGCGTTCACGGCCAATGCACCCAAATCGGTGGTGACGGCTGCGTGTTTCGAGCCGCTTTACCACGAGATCTTCAATGAACTGGACGCCGACCCCGTGTTCGCTTCACTCAAGGCCTGGCTGGACGCGCGGTTTTAGGCAGACGTTCGCGCCAAGCGGCGTTGGTGCAGCGCCAACCAGATCAGGGCCAGGGCCGTGGCCAACACCGGCAGGAGCGAGCCGTAGTTCAGCAGGGTCCAGCCGCGCGTCGTAACAAGTGCGCCGGACGCGAGCGAGGTTAGCGCCAGGGTCGCAAAAACACAAAAATTCAAAGCGCCCTGGGCCCGGTCTTTTTCTTCGGGTCGCCATGTTTGCAAGGCCAGGGCCGTGCCACCGGTGTAGAGGAAGTTCCAGCCGACACCGAGCAGGAAGAGCGCTGCCAGGAACTGGTGAAAATCGACGCCAGACAGGGCGATCACGATGCACAGGACGTTCAACAACACGCCCACCCCCATGATCGTAACCGTGCCAAACCGCTTGATCAAATGGCCTGTGAAGAATCCGGGGGCGAACATGCCGATCACGTGCCACTCAAGCACCAGGGCGATATCTGAAAACGGCAGGTTGCACTGTTGCATGGCGATGGGGGTTGCTGCCATCAGCAAATTCATCACGCCAAAACCCAAGGCACTGCCGATTGCCGCAACGATGAACACCGGCTGTGTAACGATCTCCCTGAGCGGGCGGCCACCCGCGCCTTTGGGCTGGAGTGGCGGTGGCGCAAACCGCATGAACGACATCAAACCCATGGCCAGCAGCGCGACTAGCGCCAGCGACAAATAGGCGCCGACGAACTGAACCTCAAACATATTGCGGGTTTGCGCAGCAATGTTCGGACCCAACACCGCGCCGATGAGGCCGCCGGCCAACACCAAAGACACTGCCTTCTCGCGCCACGCCGGTTCGGCCAATTCCGCAGCGGCAAAGCGGTACAAAGAGGCGTTGGCGTTGTAATACCCGGCGATGACGGTGGCCAAACACAAGAGCCAGAAATTCTTGTTGACCGCGGCATAAGCGCACAACAGTGCCGACAGCAAGGCAACGAGCAGGCCGAATTGAAACGAAATTTTGCGTCCGTACCTCGCTTGCACTTTGGCCACTACGCCGGTCGATAGGGCCCCACCCACGACATAACCCATCACCGGCAAGGTCGCCATCCAGCCCAACGGCGCCAGGCTCAGGCCAACCAGGCCATTGATGGCAATGAAGATGACGTTGTTGGTGAGGAAAAACCCCTGGCAAACGGCCAGCAACCAGAGATTTTTGTTCATGATGGCCAAACACGTAGAGCCATCGACGCAGAAGCGATATTCATCGGTCCAGTGTAAGGGCGGCCAAGGCGGCCAGCGCTGCTGTTTCGGCGCGCAAGACGCGAGGGCCAAGGGACACGGGCGTAAATCCGTTGGCCACCGCAAGTTTTTCTTCTGCCAGCGTCAATCCACCCTCCGGGCCGGACAACAGTGTCAACGGCCATAGTGGGTGGCTCAAGGTTTTAGCGCAGGCGAAAATTGGCTGGCTGGCCTCTGCCAGCGACAGGATCCACCCGTGGCGGCCCGGCACCGACGTCAACCATTGGGCAAATCCCAGCACCGGCGCGACCACCGGGACGCGGTTGCGTCCGCACTGCTCACAGGCAGCCACGGCAATGCCTTGCCAATGTTGACGCTTGCGTTCCGCGCGCTCGCCATTGAGTCGCAACACCGTGCGCTCGGATACCAGCGGCTGGATGCTGGCGACGCCAAGCTCCGTGGACTTTTCAACCAGCCAGTCCATGCGTTCATTGGCCGGCATGCCGATCGCCAGATGCACCTGAATAGCGGCCTCCCGTTCAATCGCCTGGTGGGCGCCAATCTGAACTTCCACATCGCTGCGCCCCATGCGCAAAATAGTGGCCTCAAATTCGCCACCTAAATCGCTACCGCCCTGCACGCCATGGTTGAACAGCGTCACCGTGTCGCCCGGCTGCATGCGCAGCACCTGCACATGCCGGGCAGCCGCCGGCGGAAGCGCAATTACCGATGCGTTGGCCAGTGGGACGGGGCAGTGGAAGCGCGGCACCCTGGCGCCTCAGGAAACCCGGCCATAGGCAAAACCAGTCGGCGACTGTATGTTCTCAATCCGGTCGATCAGCCGCAACAGCGGCTTGAGTTCGACATAACGGTTGCAGGTGGCGCGGATGTAGTCGATGAAACGCGGGGTATCGGCCAGGTATTTCGGTTTGCCGTCGCGCAAAGTGAGCCGCGCGAAGATCCCGGCGATTTTGAGATGGCGCTGCAGGCCCATCCACTCCACGCCTTTGTAGAACTCGCCAAAGTCGTCCCCCACGGGCAAGCCAGCCCGGCGCGCTTTCTCCCAATACCGGATCGTTACATCCAGAACAAAATCTTCTTCCCAGGTGAGAAACGCGTCGCGCATGAGGCTGGCGATGTCATAGGTGACAGGGCCATACACCGCGTCCTGAAAATCCAGGACGCCGATGCAGGGCTTCGCGGCTGGATCTTCCACCGGGCCGCCCCGGGGAAAATCAGCCCCTGCAGGGGTCATGTGCACCATCAGATTTCTGGGCATGAAGTCGCGGTGCACGTAGACCGAAGGCCAAGCGAGGTTGCGCGCAACGATGAGCTCGAAGGATTTGTCGAGCGTTTTCCGGATGTCTGCCTCGACTGTCAAGCCGCGGTGTTTCGCCACATACCAGTCTGGAAACAACGCAAGCTCGCGGCGCAACAAAGCGCCGTCGTACGAGGGCAACACGCCGGGCCTGGAGGCGAGTTGCCAGGTGATCAGTGCGTCGACGGCAAGCATGTAGGCTGACAGATTGGCCTGCGGACGCGCCGGGTCAATGGCGGCCATCATGGTCAGGTCGCCCAGGTCGGATAGGAGCAAAAAGCCGTTCTCAGGCATCCATTCGAACACCTGCGGCACTTTCAGGCCTGCCCGCGCCATCAGGGCCGCAACGCTCACGAAAGGCTGGCTGTCCTCCTTTTGTGGAGGGGCGTCCATGATGATGCGGCTGCCGTCGGCAGAGTCGATGCGCAAGTAGCGGCGAAAACTGGCGTCTGCCGACGCAATGCGCAGGCTCTGGGCGTCTAGCTGGTGTTTTGCGCCAACAACCGATAACCATTTGAAAAACGCGGCTTCGCGTGCGGGGTCGGCCCATTGGACCGAAGGGGGATTGGCGCTGATGCTCATGGATAATCCATTCTACAAAGCCCTTGCCTGCAGATTGCCCCATTGCCCCGTGACTTCCCGCCTTGTTTTTAACTGAAACCCACTTGATGCCACGTTCTGGTTCGGGGCCCAAAAAGCACCGCCTGATGTTGAAGGCCGCGCTGTGCATGGTGTGGCAGGCGCAAGCGCAGACGCCTATTGCGCAATTGGCGACTTTGCCGCCACTGGTTCTTCAGGCCAGCCCGCGTCTGCAGGAGCAAATTCCGCAATCTGCGCGAAGCAGCCAACCGACATTTTTGCGTGGTGAACGTGCCAGTGGCCGCACAGATCTGGACGCGCTCCTCGAGGGTGGCGCCGAACTGCGCCGCGGCGACATGGTCATCCGCGCCGACCGCCTTGAGTACTACCCGCCCGATGACCTGGCCAAGGCGCGCGGCAATGTCCGCATCAATCGGGCCGGCAACGTGTATGAGGGGCCGCACCTGGAACTCAAGGTCGACGCCGCTGAAGGGTTTTTCATCGCGCCGCGTTACCAGTTTCTGCAAAACCAGGCCCACGGCCAGGCTGACCGTGTCGACTTTCTCGATGAAAACCGCGCCGTCATCACAAACGCCACTTACACCACCTGCCGGCGCCTGCCGGGACCGGCCTGGATGCCCGACTGGATTCTCCGCGCTGCATCGATCAGCATTGACAACGAGGAAGATGAAGGCGTGGCACAAGGTGCTCTGCTCAGCTTCAAGGGTTTCCCGATTCTGCCGGTGCCGTACATGAGTTTTCCGCTGAGCAGCAAACGCAAATCAGGGGTGCTGCCGCCCACCGTTGGTGTTGACAGCGTCAATGGTGTCGAACTGGTGGTGCCCTACTACTGGAACATCGCGCCCAACCGCGACGCGAAACTGGTGCCAACCTTGATGAGCAAGCGCGGCCTTGATCTGGGCGCCGAGTTCCGCTTTCTCGAAAACACCTATTCGGGCACGGCCAACGCCAATTACATGCCCGGTGACACGCTCCGCAGCGCCGACCGATGGAGTCTGGCAGGCACGTACCAGGGTCAGCTCAACACGGGAATCGCAGCGATCGGTGGTGTTTCGGCAAGCCTGAATTTCGCACGTGTCAGCGACGACAACTACTGGCGGGACTTCACCCGTGAAAGCACGTCCCTGACGCAACGCCTGCTCGCGGCAGATGGCAACCTGTCCTGGAACCGTGGCAATTTTTCTGCCAATGCCCGCGCACTCAAGTGGCAGACGCTGCAAGATGTTGACTCACCCATCGTGCCACCCTACGACCGCCTGCCACAGCTCACCGCGCGTTATGCACGCACCAATGTCGGTGGTTTTGACTTTTCCCTTGACGCAGACCACACCCAGTTCCAGGCCGACAGCCGCCTCACCTTGCAACCCAACACCCGGCGCAATTTCGCGCTGGGCCAGGTCAGCCGCACCTGGGGGGCCTCCCTGGGGTTTGTCACGCCCAAGTTGCAGCTGCATGCAAGCAACTATGAGTTTGATGCACCCCTGACGAGCGGCGAGCGCACGCACAGCCGCGTTGTACCGACTTTCAGTCTGGACAGCGGCCTGTTCTTTGAACGCGAGGCCAATTATTTTGGGCGCAAGTTCCTGCAAACCCTGGAGCCGCGCCTGTTTTATGTGGCAACCCCCTACCGGGACCAAAGCCTGCTGCCCAATTACGACTCAGGCGCCAACGACTTCAATTTCGCCACCATCTACACCGAAAACGCGTTTGTCGGCAACGACCGTATTTCCGACAACAACCTGCTCACTCTGGGCCTGACGTCGCGCCTGCTGGACCCGCAAACCGGGGCAGAGACCGCGCGGGTCGGCATTGCCCAGCGCCTGCGCATGACCGACCAGAACGTCACTTTGCCAGGTGGCGTGCCCGAAGTGGCCGGGCTCAGCGACATCCTGGTGGGCGCTGCTGTCAACTGGAACGCGCGCTGGTCTCTGGATTCGACCTTTCAATTCAACCCCAAGACCGAACAGTCCACACGCGCCACCATCGGCGCCCGCTACAGCCCCGGCGACTATCGGGTGGTGAGCGCTGCCTACCGCTTCCAGCGCGGTGCCAGTGAGCAGATCGACGTGGGCTGGCAATGGCCCTTGAACGACCTGTGGGGCGACAAAGGCCAAAACCTGGGCCCCGGTCAAGGCCAGGGCGAAGGCCGCTGGTACAGTGTGGGCCGCCTGAACTACAGCCTGCAGGACCGCAAACTGGTCGACGCGGTGCTCGGTTTTGAGTACGATGCCGGGTGCTGGCTCGGCCGCATTGTGCTGGAGCAATTGCAGACCAGTTCGGGCAGTGCCAACCAGCGCATCATGTTCCAGCTTGAATTTGTCGGCTTTACCCGCGTCGGAGCGAACCCGCTGAAGACTCTCAAGGACAATATACCCCGTTACCAATACCTGCGCGAGCAAATACTCTCGCCCAGCCGATTCAGCCAATACGATTGATCACGCCGATGGATATGACCTTGTCGAAAGCCCGTGGAGCACTTGTCCTGTCGGGCATTGGGGCCCTGGTGGCTGCGTGGGGCCAACCTGCAGACGCCCAGGGCCTGCAGCTCCCGCCAGCGCGAACCATCACGGCGCCCGCTACGCCGCCTAGTGGTGCCGCAGGGGCGCAACGTGCCGCCGACTTCATCGTGGCGGTGGTCAACAGCGAGCCGATCACCAACAACGAAGTGCGCGCCCAGGCGCAGCGTCTGGCGCAACAGCTCGCGCAGGCGCGGCGCCCGGCGCCAAGCCAGGCCGAACTCGGCCGCGCCGTGCTGGAACGCCTGATCACTGAAAAGGCGCAGTTGCAACTGGCCCGCGAATCCGGCATCCGCATCGACAACCTGGCCGTCGACCAGGCCGAGCAAAGCGTCGCCCAACAAAACAAGATTGACGTGCCCGAGCTGCGCAAACGCCTGGCGCAGGACGGCATCAGCCTGGCGCCCTACCGCGAATCCCTGCGCGACCAGCTGGCCTTGATGCGCCTTCGCGAACGCGAGGTGGACGCCCGTGTGCGTGTTTCAGACCTCGAGGTCGATCAATTCATGCGTGAACAGGCTGCCAACCCGCAGGCCGGCGCCCAGCAAATCAACATTGCCCAAATTTTGGTGGCGGTACCCGAAAACGCGACACCGGAACAAACTGCCGCATTGCAGGCCAAGGCGCAGACCGCATTGCAGCGGGCCCGCGCCAACGAAGACTTCGCGGTACTGGCGCGTGAACTCTCCGATGCGCCCGACCGGGCCAACGGTGGCCAGCTGGGCCTGCGCAGCCAGGACCGCCTGCCGCCGCTGTTTCTGGAAGCCACAGAGGGGCTGGCAGCCGGTGGGGTGGCCGGCCCGGTTCGTTCAGGCGCCGGTTTTCATGTGATCAAGGTGCTTGAAAAATCTGCTGCAGGCATGACCGTGACGCAACAGCGGGCGCGCCACATCCTGCTGCGATCGTCGCCGCAGATAAACGAAGCGCAGGCGCGGGAGAAGCTCTCCGAATTCAAACGCCTGGTCGAAAGTGGCCAGGCCGACTTTGCCGCGTTGGCCCGTGCCAATTCGCAGGACGCCAGCGCTTCGCAGGGTGGCGACTTGGGCTGGGCCAATCCCGGCCAGTTTGTGCCCGAATTTGAACAGGTGATGAATGCCTTGCAACCGGGGCAGATCAGCGAGCCGCTGGTTTCGCGATTTGGCATGCACTTGATCCAGCTGCAAGAGCGACGCATTGCGGCCTTGAGCAGACTCGAACAGATGGAAGTCGTTCGCAACCAGCTGCGCGATAAAAAACTCGACGAGGCATTTGCGCTGTGGGTGCAGGAAGTGCGCGGTCGCGCGTTTGTCGAGTTCCGCGAGCCGGTTCAGTTATGACCCCTACGCGCCACCGCTCTGTGGGAACCCAAGGGGCGGCCCGGCGGGAAACTGCCCGCTGACCCGTTGAAACACGCCCCAAAAAAACGCTTCGGCCAGCACTTCCTGACCGACGCCGGCATCATCGACGCCATCGTGCAGGCGATCGACCCGAAGCCGGGGCAGCGCATGGTCGAGATCGGGCCTGGTCTGGGCGCGATGACACAACCGCTGGTAGCGCGCTTGGGCCACTTGACGGTGATCGAGCTGGACCGCGATCTTGCAGCCAAACTTCGGCTTCAAACTAATCTTTCTGTCATAGAGTCAGATGTATTGAAAGTAGATTTAAGTCACGAAAAAATTGACAATTACGCTACTGTTATTGATAAAAATCCGGACTTAAATGCATCAAAAAATACTACAAAATCCACTTCATCAAATAAAATCAGAGTTGTTGGCAACCTGCCGTACAACATCTCAAGCCCGATTCTGTTTCACCTGCTGGATGTTGTCGACCTGGTCGAAGACCAGCACTTCATGCTGCAAAAGGAAGTCGTCGACCGCATGGTTGCTGCACCCGCAACGTCCGCCTACGGGCGTCTGAGCGTCATGCTCCAGTGGCGGTATGCGATGGAAAACATCCTTTTTGTTCCACCAGAGAGTTTCGATCCGCCCCCGCGGGTAGACAGTGCGGTGGTGCGCATGGCGCCCCGCGCAGAGGCCGAACCGCTGGACGTCAACCGGCTGAGCGAAATTGTGCGTGTTGCCTTCAGCCAGCGGCGCAAACTGCTGCGCCACAGCCTGGGCCGCTGGCTCGAAGAAAAAAATTTTGCCGGCGACTTCAGCCTCACGCGTCGGGCCGAGGAAGTGCCGGTGGCGGAATTCATTGCGCTGGCCCGCCAATTCCCAATAGCCGGCTCCACCGCCTGAAATCCGACGCGGGGGTTTCGGCACTGGCCGATTCCAGCGAAATTCGATAAAGTACGGTACCTTACGATCGGATCTTCGCCATGTCTACACCCCCCCTCAAGCGCCCTTTCCTGCGCACGTTTCTGCTGGGCCTGCTGCTGGCTGTGTGCGGCTTCGCACAAGCCCAAGCCTGGCCTGCCAAACCGGTAAAAATCATCACGGCGTTCGCCGCGGGAAGCGCCAGCGACATCATCGCCCGCTTGCTCGCCCAGGAACTCCAGGGCGAATACAACCAGACCTTTCTGGTGGAAAACAAACCCGGTGCGTCGGGCTTCATTGCCGCAGAATTCCTCACCAAATCAGCGCCCGACGGGTACACCCTGATGCTGACGACCAACACCGTCAACTCGGCCAACCCGCATCTGTTCAAGAAACTCCCCTACGACCCGATCAAGGACTTCACACCCATTGCCCGAGTGGCCAACGCCAACTTTATTCTGGCAGTGGCGGCAGAGAATCCGGCGCGCACGGTGGCTGAGCTGGTTGCCCACGCCAAGGCCAATCCTGGAAAGGCCAACTTTGCTTACGGCAACAGCACCGGGCAAATTGCCGGCGCCGCATTCAACAACCTGGCCGGTCTCGGCGCCACTGCCGTGCCCTACAAAAGCACGCCCCAAGCCCTCACCGCGCTGGTGGGCGGCGAGGTCAGCTTCCTGTTTGTCGATCTCGCCTCGAGCCAGCCCTTGCTCAAGGCTGGCCGCATCCGGCCGCTGGCGGTCACGACGGAAGCCCGCAGCGCTCTGGCGCCCGATGTGCCGCCCCTGGCCGCCAGCGTCAACCTCGCCGGTTTTGACCTGGCCGCGTGGGTGGGCATTGTGGGCCCGGCGGGCATGCCCGCTGACGTCGCCGGCAAATTGAGCACCTCCATCAACCGCATCGTCAACCGCAAGGAAGTGACCGAACGGCTGATTTCCCTGGGTACCGACGTTTCGCCCGGCACGGCGGCCGAGCTGCAGGCATACATGGGGCAGCAGTACATCGCCTGGCGCGATAAGATCAAGGCGGCCGGCATTCAGCCGGAATAAAAGGGCCCGCACGTCGGTTCGGCGGCGCAATTAAGCTTGTTTTAAGGTTTGGCTAAGAACTAATTAGCGGCGCACAAGCTGGGTGATTTCTAGACTTCATGCACGGTTGAATAACAACCGCAACATGAAACCGAAACAGGAAATCACCATGAACTTTGACCTTATTGAACTGAGCCACATTGAAGCCGCCGCTGGCGCCGGCCGGCTTGACCTCTACGCTGAAATCCACAAGGCACTGCGCGCCTGGATGTCGCATGTGTTGTTGCGCCTCGGCCAGATGGACACCCGCGACGAAGAAGAGAGTGCCGCGGTCGTCGGCGAGCTGGAGCATCTGCTGGCTGCGATGCAGGCACACCTGACGACCGAAAACACCCATGTGCACCCGGCGATTGAAGCCCGCCGCCCGGGCGCTTTGGCGCAGATCGAGCAAGACCACCGGGCCCACGAGAAGTCGATCGCCAACCTGTCCCGATTGGCCCAGGCGATGTTGGCCGCCAACGCCAAGGCGCGTGAATCAGCCGCTTTGTTCCTCTACCGGGCGTTCGCGCTGTTCCTGGCGGAAAACCTTGAACACATGCAGGTTGAAGAAACGCTCAACAACCAGCTGCTGTGGTCGGCTTACGATGACAGCGAGTTGCTGGCCATCCACCAGGGCATCCTTGCCAGCACGCCGCCCGAAAAGATGGCCGCCATCGCCAGCTGGATGATTCCTGCCGTTACACCGGCCGCCCGAACACAAATGCTCAGCGGCATCCAGGCTTCGGCGCCTGCCCCCGCGTTTCTGGGCATGCTCAACATCGCGCAGTCGCGCCTGAGTGTGAGGGACTGGAGCAAGTTGTCCCAATCGCTGGGCCTGCCCGCGGCGCAGGGTTTGGTGGACCTCAGCCGTTGGTGATTTCCAGCAGCTCCAGCGGGCGGCTCACGGCCAGGCGCAACCGCCCGCGCCCGCACTTGTGCAGCGCCACACCGGAGGCCTGTTCGCTCAGGCGCCGGCGCAGCAGCACCAGGCGGGCCTCGAGGTTGTCCACCACGTCCGGCAAGCGCACCTGAGGGTCAAGCCGGATCTCCCGGTTGCTGAACTCGCAACGGCGGTTGGCACAATATTCGCTGAGCAAGCGCCACAAGATGGCACCGGCCACACCCTTGATCACATACTGGTCGTCAAAAAAAATACTGTCGGTGCGACCATACCGCCGCACGCGCAGCAGCGAACCCTGCGGCGGCGGGGGGATGGGTTCGGCAGGTGGCGGCTCCAGCGCGCTGTCTGGCACCTCGCGCAAGGCTTCAATGCTGGCACCCAACTGGCCGGCCAGGGCCACCAGTGCGTCTTCGTCGTCGTAGGTAAAACGCATGTCTTGCCGGCTTTCGACAAACAGGACACCAAAGACGGTTTTACCCCGAATCACGGGCACGCCCAGCTGGCTGTGGGGATCGGTCAAACCGGGGTAGTCAATCTCCGTTTGCAGGGTGTTGCCGGCACCATCGCGTAAAACCTCATTCTGGATCGCCCGGCTGTAACGGTAGGCCTGTGTCAACCAACTGATGCGAATGGCCGTGCGTGCCTGGGCGCACTTGCCGATCACACCGTCGCCCAGTGCGATTTCGCTGCCAATGCCCGACACGCCATAACCGCGCGAACCCACGGTGTAAAGCCGCTGGCCGGTCTCATCGAGCATCAGCAGCATCACGTGGTCAATGCCAAACTCCCGCACCAGTGCATCCAGCAGGGTGTCTACCAGCGCGCCCAGGTCGGCACAAGCCGTGAGCGACTCACTGGCGCGGCGCAAAGCGGCCAATGGGTTGCGGGGTTGTTCCATGAGGGGCAGCGTGTTGCCAGGCAAAGCCTCAAGGCCGCTCACCGCGTAGATGTCGGAACCCAGCAGTTTGAAGACGCCCGCCATGCCGGTATGGGACGCGATCCCCTCCAGGTGGGCCTGCATGCGTTCAAACAAGGGCCCCGCAGACTCGGTGCGCAGATAGCGCAGCCGCATCCGGTAAATCTGGCCGGTTTTGGGGTCTGCCACCGTGAGTTGGCACTGCGGATTGGCCAACACGTTGCGCCGGGTTTTGTTGAAAAACTGGTAAGACAAGGCGACGTGTTGCTCATCGACGTAGTGCACTTGCGACAAAAAAGCCACATTGGGCACACCCTGCAGGTCGCAGGTTGCCATGATGCCGGGAATGGCGCCCTCCATGGCCGAACGGATGTTGCCCAGTCGCAAGCTCATGTTGCGGGGAGGATCGGTTGGCCGGCGTGAGGGCCAGGGGTTTGTTCAAACATGTCGGTCGCCGTGAACTGCACCGCGACCAGTTGATCCAGTGCCTGGTCAAATGCCGCTCGGGTGACGGTTTCCGGCATGCCGGTTTGTTCAAGGCAATCAATGAACTGGGTCAGATGCCGCGCCAACACAGGTGCATCGTCGGGCGCGGCGTCTCGCACGACAGCGTCAACGCCCTTGAGCTGCAGGCTGCGCGAGGTAAGTGGGTCAACAAATACGGCTGCGATGCAGGCGCTGGTGCGCACATCGTTCAGAAGCGCCTCTGCTTGGTCAACACGCAGCCAGACCGTGATGCGCTGGCCGTCAAGGTCTGCATGGCAACCCATCGCCCAGCACACGCTCGGGTTCAGCGTGGCGCTGCGAGAACCCACAACGACATCTGGCCCGGAGTTGATGAGTTCCA
Source organism: Rhodoferax sp. (assembly GCA_031397915.1). Lineage (GTDB taxonomy): Bacteria > Pseudomonadota > Gammaproteobacteria > Burkholderiales > Burkholderiaceae_C > JANYCG01. The sequence goes on from JANNMM010000221.1 coordinate 37,830, forward strand.
GGTCCGTTGTGCGGATCACCGGCGGTGCTGGTGATCGTTTGCCTGGGTTGCGTGACGGTGCTCGCATACGGTGGCCACTGAGTTTACTTGTGCCGATCGAGCGCGGCAAGATCAATGGCGCCAGTGTTCAGGCGACATGAAAAAGGCCCGCACAAAGCGGGCCCTTTTTCAAGCGTTGCCGCGAGGGGCACTTTTCCGACGGGCCGCCCCTAGGAAAATTACCCCCCCGGGGGGCAGGGAGCCACACGAAGTGGGCGACCGTGGGGGCAATGTTTCAAGCCGCAGCCAGCCAGTACCCCGCGTTGAAGGGGCTGCTCATGCGCAGCGCCAGGGGCGAAATGTCGACCAACAAATCCGTTGGCATTTTTTCGCCGGATTCGGTCAGTTCGATCGGCGGGGTGTTCATCGTCACGCCGTCTTTAGCCTCGTTCGCCCGTTCTGCTTGGCTGGTGTGTGCAGAACGGGCTACAGAAAAGAATAGAAGCATCTGAAGGGTATTTTTCGATCCCCCCAATAGTCTGCGGCGTCGCGGAAGATGTCGAGCAGCTGCTCGCGCGCCTCTTTGTCAAACTTCAGGTTGGCCGGAATGTGCTCGAGCACGGCGATGAAGCCTGGCTGCGGGCCAGACTTGTGCACCGGGTCGGTGATGCTGTCATACAGGGCGTCAAAGTTCTTGCCAGTGTGCACCGGCAACATGAACTGCTGGCCGATCATGTCCAGCACGTCTTGTTTGGTCTGTGCGTTGGCCACATTGGCATACAGGAAATGCTGGCCCATGGCGCGGGCAGCGTCCTGCAGGTCCTGCACGCGAAACGCGCGGATCGACTGCACGATGTTGGTCCGCACGCCCCGCAAGGGGCCGTCGGTCGCCACCGCCGGCGCTCCATGGCCACCACCGGCCATGTTCAATTCTTTTTTCAATGACATAAAGGTACTCACTGGTTCAATCTAATCCACACAAAATGTTTCAACACTGCGCTGTGGGCCACCCACACCCTCAAGGCGCGATCTTCCGAAAACTCGAATAGTGATCGGCCGTGTAATAACAAGCGTCTGGCGCAGCCGGTTTGCCGCCACACACAATGCGCCGCGCCCCGCGGTCCCGCGAACCGGGTGTCTTGACCGTGTATTCACGGTAATAACCCCGCTTTTGCGACGGCAGTAACCGCTCCCGGTTGCCAAATACCACGCCGTCCTTTTCGTAACTGAACGGCCCACCCTGCTGAATCTTCGCGTAGGTGTCGCGCCCCTGCGGCGGCAACTCGCGCTCCGAAATCACCGCCAAACCCTCACCGGGAACCGGCCCCTTGGCCTGCACCAAGTTGGTGAAAAACAACCCGGAGGCTAAAAAGCAAGCAACAACTAACTTATTGCTAAAACCACTTGACTTTTTAACAAATTGCAATTGCACCGGTTCACCTTACAGATCAGCTGCCTCGGGTAAACCCGAAATTTACAAGACCCGCAGTGTCGCCGATTTGCAATAAAAACGCAAGACCCTGCCCAAAAAATAGGCATTTGTGCGAAGCAGGCCGACTCCGAGGCGGCTTGACTAAGTTAGCACTTGCTTAAGGTTGGGTCAAGTGCGCACGGCATTGGCATCCGCGACGGTCAAGGCTGTCATGTTGACAATGCGGCGCACCGTGGTGCTGGCCGTGAGAATATGCACCGGTTTGGCGGCACCCAGGAGCACAGGGCCAATGGCAATGTTGCCGCCGGCAGCGGTCTTGAGCAGGTTGTAGGCGATGTTCGCCGCGTCAATATTGGGCAAGACCAGGAGATTGGCCGGACCCGCCAGGGTGCTGTTGGGCATGATGGCCGCACGGGCAGCAGCGTCGAGCGCCACGTCGCCGTGCATTTCGCCATCGACTTCCAGCCACGGTGTTTTTTGCCGCAGCAGTGCCAGTGTCTGGCGCATCTTGATGGCGCTGGGCTGGTTGCTGCTGCCAAAATTGGAATGTGACAACAAGGCCGCCTTCGGACGGATGCCGAAACGCCGCATCTCTTCGGCCGCCAGGGTGGTGATCTCGGCGAGTTGCTCGGCGGTGGGGTCGTAATTGACGTGGGTGTCCACAATGAACAGTTGCCGGTCTGGCAGCAGCAGGGCGTTCATGGCCGCATAGGTGTTCACGCCGGCGCGTTTGCCAATGACCTGGTCGATGTAGGGCAGATGGTGCGCGGTGTTGCCCCAGGTGCCGCAGATCATGCCGTCCACATCACCTTTTTGCAGCAACATGGCGCCAATCAGGGAGAGCCTGCGCCGCATTTCGATTTTGGCAGTCTGCTCGGTGACGCCCTGGCGCTCCGTCATGCGGTGGTAGGTCTGCCAGAAGTCGCGGTAACGTGCGTCCTGCTCGACGTTGACGATGTCGTAGTCCAGCCCTTCCTTGAGGCGTAGGCCAAATTTCTCGATGCGTTGCGCGATCACGGCCGGGCGGCCGATCAGGGTCGGGCGCGCGACCATTTCGTCCACCACGATCTGCGCCGCGCGCAGGACGCGCTCTTCTTCGCCTTCGCTGTAGGCGACGCGTTTTTTCAGTGCCTTGCGAGCGGCGTTGAAGATCGGCTTCATCGTCGTGCCCGAGGCATAGACGAAGCTTTGCAGCCGCTCCTTGTAGGCCTGCATGTCGGTGATGGGGCGCAGCGCCACGCCGCTGTCAGCTGCCGCCTGGGCCACCGCCGGGGCGATTTTCATCATCAGTCGCGGGTCAAACGGTTTCGGGATCAAATACTCCGGCCCGAACGCGAGTTGTTCGCCGGCATAAGCCGCCGCCACCACCTCGCTCTGCTCGGCTTGTGCCAGCTCGGCAATCGCGTGCACAGCAGCGATTTCCATCTCCACAGTGATGGTCGAGGCGCCAGCGTCCAGCGCACCGCGGAAGATGTAGGGGAAACACAAAACGTTGTTGACCTGGTTCGGGTAATCGGTGCGGCCGGTGGCGATGATGGCGTCTGAACGCACGGCCTTCACGTCTTCCGGGTTGATCTCGGGGTTGGGGTTGGCCAGTGCCAGGATGACCGGGTTGGCGGCCATTTTTGCGACCATGTCTTTTTTGAGCACGCCGCCGGCCGAGAGGCCAAGAAACACGTCGGCGTCTTCGATGATTTCCCCGAGCGTGCGCGCCGAGGTTTTTTGCGCGAAAACAACCTTGTCTTCATCCATCAGCTCGGTGCGGCCTTCGTACACCACACCCACCAGGTCGGTGACATAAATGTTCTCGCGCGGAATGCCGATTTTGACCAGCAGCCCCAGGCAGGCCAGCGCCGCAGCGCCCGCGCCGGAGGTGACGAGCTTGATCTTCTTGATGTCTTTGCCGGTGACCTTGAGGCCGTTCAAAATCGCCGCGCCCACCACGATGGCGGTGCCGTGCTGGTCGTCGTGGAAGACCGGAATCTTCATGCGTTCGCGCAGCTTGCGCTCGACGTAAAAGCAGTCGGGCGCCTTGATGTCTTCGAGGTTGATGCCGCCAAACGTGGGCTCCAGGGCGGCAATGATGTCGACCAGTTTGTCCAGGTCGTCGCGCTCGTTGATCTCCAGGTCAAACACGTCGATGCCGGCGAATTTCTTGAACAAAACGCCTTTGCCTTCCATCACCGGCTTGGCCGCCAGCGGGCCGATGTTGCCCAGGCCCAGCACCGCCGTGCCATTGGTGATCACCGCCACCAAATTGCCGCGCGCGGTGTATTTGAAAGCGTTGTTCGGGTCTTTGACGATCTCTTCACACGGCGCGGCCACACCAGGTGAATAGGCCAGCGCCAGGTCATGCTGGTTGACCAGCTGTTTGGTCGCGGCAATGGAAATTTTGCCGGGTGTCGGAAACTCGTGGTACTCGAGTGCGGCGCGGCGCAGCTCGGCCTGTTTCTGGACGGAATTGATGACTTCTTGCGGCATGGTTTGTCTCGGGCTGATCCAGCGGTGGGCGGCAGATGCCCCAGCCCAAGCGTGTCAGTTTTGTGTAATTTACGGGGTGCGGGATTGTAGCCTTGATTAGGGAGAAACCCCTAGCCTTCCTAATGGGCCAAAAAGGGCGGTGATGTAAATTGCTATATTAATCATAGCTATACATTTAATTAATACGTGACTTGAAGGTCGAAATACCTTCGAAATCGCCAAGTCGAGCACATATCGATCCATATCAACCCCAAAATGGGTACGATTGACGGCCGAGGCGCATGCCGCACACCTTGCGCGCACACCATTAACACCGTACGCGTGTCTGTTCGGCCTGCAGACGCGCCTCCAGCAAACGGCGAAACTGCGTCAGGGCGCTGTCCATCGCCAGCGGCAACATCGGCGCATCGGGGTTGCGCTGGATGGTTTCAAACTGCGCGCGGATCATGTCGCGGTCTTCATTGAAGGCGCCCACGAGGCTGTTGAAGATCGACTCGGTCACGGCCATTGCCGCCTCGCCCTTCAAGCCACTGCCATCGGCACCGCCCACTTTGTGGGACTGCTGGAAAAAATAGTGGGTGGAGGTGGTGGTTTCCGGGGTCAGGGTCTGGCAGCTGTGCAGTTGCACGGCGCGGCGCAGGTCGGAGGGCGCGTCACTCACGGGCCGCCCGCCCGATTGCATCAACAAGGTGGCTGGCAAGACAAAATCGTAAATGAACCAGCGGTTGAGTGGTTCGTCGAAGGGTCGAAAGCGCTGGTAAAAAGGCGGCGCGGGCACGTTGGCCACATGGCGCGTGACGGTGATGCCGTTTTGCTGGCCGTGGGCGTCGCGTGTTTTGGCGAATTCCGGAACGGCTTCGGCAATGCGCGTGCTGCCGCCCAGGCTGGTGGCGTGCACATAACTCAGGTGGGAGAAATCCAGCAGGTTGTCGCAGATCAGCAAATACGGCGTGTCGTAGTGCAAATAGCCGGGCTTGTTTTGCCAGTCGGGGTGGTCGTTGCTGAAGTTGTCGGGCAGCAGCGACGCGTCGGCGAGGGCGGGGTCGCCCATCCAGACAAACACCCATTTGTTGTTGACCGCCACCGGGTACGTTTTGACGCGCGCCTTTTCGGGCACGATCGGGATGCCGGGCGCCTCGATGCAAACCCCTTGCGGGTTGAACTTCAGCCCGTGGTAACCGCAGCGCACGCAATCGCCCTCGCGGCGGCCTTTGGAGAGCGGCGCCGCACGGTGGCAGCAGCGGTCCTCCAGCGCCTTGATCGAACCATCCGCCAGGCGGTAAACCAGAATCGGCTCACCCAACACCGTGCGGTGAAACAGCTCGGGCGAATCCGCCGCGGGGACCTCGTGGTCCCAGGCGATCACGTACCAGCAATCACGCAACCAGGCGCTGTGGGAACCGGTTGCGCTCATGGTGTACGGGCCTTGCCAGAATGCGTTGCCAGAGTGGGTTGACTCAGCGCGGTGTCTGAAGCCGCGCTGATGCCACGCCTCAGGGCAGGTAGTTCAGGGTTTCCGGCAGCGGCAGGGTGATCGGCACTTCAAAAATACCGCCAGGACCGTCCGGATCCACCACCGTGGCGCCATTGGTGGCGAAGAAAATCGCGATCTGCGTCTGCGCACCGACAGCGAACTGCCCGGTCGTGGCGTTGCCAATATTGGTGAGGAAGGTGTGCGGGTTTTTCGGCACGATCGACGCTGCGCCACCGGTTGCCGCAATCGCCAGGTCATTGCGGAAATAGGTCGCCCGGTCTTCCAGGTCGCCCGCCCGCACGATAGCCGATGAGGTCGGGTTGGGCACGGTCTGGTCACCTTTGGCGAACTGGATGATCACCGGTTTGGCCGCATTGCCCCACAGCGGCGCCTTGCGGATGAAGGGCGCGTAAGAGACCGGGTTGCCGCGTTGCTGCACCCACTCACTGCGCTCCAGCAGCTCCTGGATGGCGCTGGCGCCGGGAACTACGTTGATACGCACGGCCTCGTCGCGCAGCGGCATGTTTTCAAAGAAGTTGAACGGGAACGGCAGCGTTGCCGTGGGCGCCAAATTCAACAAAGGCGGCTGGCGGAAATACAGGGCCAGCCCGGTCAAACCGCGAAACGCGCCCAAACGCGCCACTTCAGTGATGGAGCCGCCGGGCACATTAGGCACACCCGCTTTGATGGCGCCTTCAATACCCAAAAGGATGGTGCCGTAAATGCCGCCAAAGGACTGGCCGGCGTAATAGATGCGGTTTTTGTCGAGGTCAACACTGCCGTCGCCCTCGACATCAACGCCGACTTCAATCTGCCGCACCAGCTGCATGATGTCCACCACGGTCTGGCGCAGGCCGTCGCGGCTGCTGATGATGGCATTCGCACCGATGGCGCCGACGCCTTCGGTGGAGTCGATCGCGGCGTTGCCGTCCTGGTCAAAACCGCGTCCGCCTGCAGGCACCACCACTGGCGCCAGGTTAGGCTGGAACACATTCAGGGTACCCAATGCGCCGCCGCCATGGCCCACGACGTTGATGGCGACGGTGGCGATGCCTTGTGAGGCGAACACCGAGGCCACTGTCCAGGGCGCGCCGTACATGCTGTCGGTAAAGCCGTGGCCGAAGATCGCGACCGGCCAGCCGCCAGCCGGTTTGGGGCCGCTGGGCAGGAAGAGCTCAAACACCAGCTCGTTGGTCGATTGCACGGCAGGCTGGCCAGTCAAACTGCCGGTGGGCGGAATGAACTGCGCGCTGTTGAGGTAATTGGGCGAACGGAATTTGCCAAACGCCACGCGCCCCACCGAGCCCGCGACCACCTGCAGCGCTGGCGTGGGCAGGAAGGAGGGTGTGAACGCGGGCGCCGTGCCAGTGTGGCGGGCAAACTGGATGCCCGTGAGCCCGGCCACCGGAAAAACTGCGCGCGCCGTGCCGCCATTGCCGATCATGAAGTCGGCCGGCACCGGGTTGGAGCGGCCAATCTGCCGATTGATCTTCGCGAGGTCCGCGCTGATGCTTTGCGTGGTGAAAAGGCTGGTAGCCACCACGCGGTGGCGGTGCGGGCGGTGGCCGTGTTCGGCGTCCATCAGGGAGCGCCGGTAACCCATCAGCTCGTGGTCGTCGTGGTCGCGCCGGTTCGGTTCTCCGCGAAAACGCTGGTAATGCACCGCCTCTACCGGGTCGCCCGCTGCGTCTTTGACGCCGTTGGTCACGACCACCATGTAGCGGGTGTGCTGGTTGAGCAGTTCGTTGGACTCGAACACCAGGGTCTTGGACGCCGGGTCCCAGGCGATCTGGTTGATGCCCACGCGGTCACCAAAACCCCGGCCGGATTGCGTATCGCCCAGGTTGATGAGGTACACGGTGTCGCTGTTCACCGTGGCGAGGTTGATGTCGCCATTGAAGGGAATCGTGATGCGTGGCTGGGCGTTGAAGCCGTCCAGCGTGTTGATGACGTCGATATCGGCGCAGTCGGAGGGGCGCAGGACGCAATCGGGTTTGGGCAGGTTGACCCGCCGGTACGTGACGTTCGACCAGTCGGCTTTCGTGAAGCGGTCACTCGGGAACGGGCTGCCACCGGGCGTGGCGAAGTCGAACTTGACGCTTACGCCTGCGGCCAGCGCAAGGAGCGGTGCTGCCGCAACCAGTGCGGTAGCCGCCATACGGCCAAAACGGCTTTGTAGCGAGATGGGCTTGGAATGAGACGGCATGAAAAAGCTCCTGCTGGGTGGTTGGACTGACCGCTTTGAACGTGATCGGCGGGAAATGAAGGAACCCGCTCACCACCAAGTTGTATCTCAGTGCAACAAGCCGGTCAATAGAGCGAATACCCGCCATCGATCAAAAAGGAGTCGCCTGTGTGATAGCTCGAGGCCGAGCTCATCAAATACACCGCCACGCCGCCGAAGTCTGCCGGCTTGCCCCAGCGGCGCGTAGGAATACGCGGCAGCACGTTCTCCTGGAACTTGGGGTTCGACGTGGCGTTGGCCGTCATGTCGGTCTCGATCCAGCCCGGCAAGACGCTGTTGGCGCGGATGCCGTAACGTGCCAGCTCGACGGCCAGACCACGCACCATCGAGACCATGCCACCCTTGGTGGCGCCGTAGTGCTCGGAGCGGGCTGCGCCGTGCAAAGCGGCCAGGGAGGCGGTGCCAATGAGCGAGCCGCCCTGCCAGGCGGCGTCTGATTTGGCGCGCCCGACCATGTGTTTCGCTGCGGCGCGGAAGGTAAAAAACGCGCCATCGAGGTTGACACGCATCACCCGGCGCCATTCCTCCGTGCCCATCTCGATGAAGGCCTTGCCGCCCCGGCCGCTCACGCCGGCATTGGCAAAACAGGCGTCGACCCGGCCCATCGCGGCCACGGTGGCGGCAAAGGTTTCGTCTACCGCAGCCTCATCACCGACATCACAAAGGAAGGTCTCGATGCGCCGGCCGGTGCTTTCAAGCGAGGCTTTGGCCGCCGCGTTTTTGGCGCTGCTGGTTCCCCAAATGGCGACGTCTGCACCGGCTTCGGCCACGGCTTTGGCAAAACCCAGCCCGATGCCGCTGTTGCCGCCAGTGACGAGAGCGACCTGGCCGGTCAAATCAAAGGGCGAGTAACTCATGGAAGGCTCCTGTCAAATTTCGATCGCTTCAAAATCCGCCTTGGCCACGCCGCAATCCGGGCACGACCACAGAGCGGGCACATCGGCCCATTTTGTACCGGCGGCAATGCCGTCCTGGGGGCGCCCGGAGGCTTCGTCGTAGACAAAGCCACACACAATACACAGATAAGTTTTCATACAAATTTTGATTTAAAATGGACTGGCATTAAGTCACAAAATAATTAGCAGTATTGCTATAAATATTATATTAATTTTGCTTATTCCATTTCTAATTCATTAATGAAGTAATAAATGCTTCAACAATCCAAGGCCAGGAGACGATAGAGTGGACTGTGTTGGGGTTGTTTTCCAGCGTTTTGAGCGCTAACTCCAGGTGAG
>JANNMM010000240.1:0-1771 GCA_031397915.1 Rhodoferax sp.
CCGCCGATCCCGCTGACCACCGCCGAGATGGATTTCGTGTTTGATTTGCCCTACGCGCGCAGCCCGCACCCAGATTACGCCGACCAGAACGGCAGCCACGACCACACCACCAAAATCCCGGCCTGGGAGATGATCCGTTTCAGTGTCAACATCATGCGTGGTTGTTTTGGCGGCTGCACCTTTTGCAGCATCACCGAACACGAAGGCCGCATTATCCAGAGCCGCAGCGAAGACTCGGTTATCAAGGAGCTGGAAGACATCCGCGACAAGGTCAAAGGTTTCACCGGAACGATCAGCGACCTGGGCGGCCCCACGGCCAACATGTACCGCATCGGCTGCAAAAGCGTCGAGATCGAAGCCGCCTGCCGCAAGCCCAGCTGCGTCTACCCCGGCATCTGCAGCAACCTCAACACCAGCCACGCGCCGCTGATCCACATGTACCGGCGGGCGAGGGCGCTCAAGGGCATCAAGAAGATTTTGATCGGCTCCGGCCTGCGTTACGACCTGGCCGTGCAAAGCCCCGAGTATGTGAAGGAACTGGTGACGCACCACGTCGGCGGTTACCTCAAAATCGCGCCGGAGCACACCGAGCAGGGCCCTCTCACCAAGATGATGAAGCCCGGCATCGGCAGCTACGACAAGTTCAAGCAGATGTTTGAAAAGTACAGCCTGGAAGCCGGCAAGAAACAGTTTCTCGTGCCGTATTTCATCGCTGCCCACCCCGGCACCAGCGACGAGGACATGATGCACCTGGCGCAGTGGCTGAAGAAAAACGGCTTCCGCGCCGACCAGGTACAAACCTTCTACCCCAGCCCCATGGCCACCGCCACGGCCATGTACCACAGCAACCGCAACCCGCTGCGGCGCGTGCGCCGCGAGGCTGCTGCCGAAGACGTGGTGGACATCGTGCGCGGGGAGAAGCGTCGGCGTCTGCACAAGGCGTTTTTGCGCTACCACGACCCGAACAACTGGCCTGTTTTGCGTGAAGCCCTCAAAGCCATGGGCCGTGCGGATTTGATCGGCAATGGCAAGCAACACTTGATCCCGACGTTTCAGCCCTTGGGCGATGGCGGCTACCAGAGTGCGCGTAAGAAGAATTCGACGGCTGCGCCGGTGAAGGCTGCTGTTGGGAAGATTTCAACGCGGGGCCAGCAGCCCGTCAAGGGCAGGGTGCTGACTCAGCATACGGGCCTTCCGCCGAGAAAAACGCGATAGCCTGCTTCGCTCGCCCCATTCTGGTCAATTCGAAGGGCGCCGCAGCGCCATGGCATTTTCTGGAGCCGCTCCAGGGCCGACCGGTCAATCCGGTCCTTGTCCCGGCAATCCGTTTTGGTTTTGAGCAGACCTTAAATATCCAGGGTTTTGATGTCGACGCCGTCTACCGTCAGGGTGCGGATATCGATTTGGGTTGGCTGCGGCGCGGGGAGTGGCTCTGTCTCAATTCACGCGGATGATGTTCAAACTGGTGCGACTATCTGCCCCATAATGATCTCATCACCACCCTGATACCACCTCGTGACCCACCCCAACGCGCGCCGCGATCTCCTCAAGTTGCTTGCCGCTGGCAGTGCTGCCCTTTGGCTGCCGGGCACCGCCTGGAGCCAGGCGCGCATCACCAGCAACCCCTTTACGCTGGGCGTCGCCAGCGGCGCGCCTGAGCCAGACGGTGTCGTGTTGTGGACGCGTTTGCTGCCACAGGGATTGTTTTCCTCCTTGGGCAAGGAGCCGGTGAACGTGCGCTGGGAGGTCGCCCACGACGATCAATTCAAAC
>JANNMM010000248.1:0-6705 GCA_031397915.1 Rhodoferax sp.
GGGAACGCCCCAGCCGAGCATGTAGATACTGGCTTCAAACCTCTGGATCATCGGGAAGTAGGTGACCAGCGGCAGGGTGCGCAGTTTGGCCTTGATGCCGGCGAGCGACCACAAGCCGGTGACGGCCTGGAAGATCTCTTCGTCGTTGATGTAGCGGTTGTTGGGGCAGGCGAAGTCCACCTCGAAGCCATTGGGGTAACCCGCCTCGGCCAGCAGTTTCTTCGAAGCCTCAGGGTCATAGGCATGGCGGCGGTGCACGCCTTCGGTCCAGCCATTCACCTGCGGTGCCACCAGCGCGCCCGTGGGCTGCGAGAGGCCGCGCATGGTTACGCGGTTGATGCTGTTGATGTCAATCGCCTGGTACAGCGCCATGCGCACCTTCTGGTCCTTGAGCGGGTTTTTGCCTTTGACGTTGGAGCCCGGCAACTCGTCGCGGAACTGGTCCATGCCGAAGAAAATCGTGCGGTTTTCAATGCCGTCGACCACTTTCAGATTGGCGGCGGAGCGAAGCCGTCCAAGATCCTGCGGGCTGGGGTCGAGGATGAAATCCACTTCGCCGGAGAGCAGTGCGGCCACGCGGGTGGACTCCGCCTTGATCGGCGTGTAGATGATTTCGGTGACGTTGCTGTTGTTGTTGCCCCAGTAGTTGGGGTTTCTTGCCAGCACGAGTTTCTGGTCGGGCAGCCACTCCTTGACGGTGTATTGGCCCGTGCCCATGGCGTTGCGGTGGGCGAAGTTTTCGTCTTTGGCGCGGATGTCTTTCGGGTCGACCGACCTGTTTTTCTCGGCCCAGGCCTTGCTCATGATGCGCAGCTCGGTGAGTTGGTTCAGCAGCACCGGGTTGGGGCCTTTGAGCAAAAGGTCAACTGTGCCGTCGTTGACTTTGACCACCTTGTCGATGCCCTGGGTGTAGACCGTGAAGTTGGAGGTTTTGGCCATGGCTCGGTTGATCGAGAAGACCACGTCGTCGGCATTCATGACCGAGCCATCGCTGAACTTCACACCCGGGCGCAGGGTAAAGCGCACTTGGGTGGGCGATAGATCCTGCCAGCGCGTGGCCAGCAGGCCCTCGACCTTGAAGGTGCTGCTGTTGTAATACACCAGCGAGTCGTAAATGGCCGCGTGAACGCCATTGCCCAGCGCGTTGTTCTGCGAATGTATGTCCAGTGTGGGGATGTCGCTGGCGCTGGACCACTTGAAGGGTTTGGCCAAAGCGGCGGGGCTGACGGCGAGCGCGGCAACGGTGGCAGCGGCAATGAGCGCGGGTCTGAAATTCATGAAAACCTCTTTAAAGCAAAAAAGCCACTATGCAATACGCACAGTGGCTTGGCGCTAGGGCTTTCCCGGAGATAGGGGCAAAGCCCTAATCAGCGCAAGCGCGGGTTCAGGGCGTCGCGCAGCCAATCGCCCAGCAGGTTCACCGATAGCGCAATCAGAATCAGCATCAAACCCGGAAACACCGTGATCCACCACTCGCCCGAAAACAGGTAATCGTTGCCAACGCGGATCAGCGTACCCAGCGAGGGCGAGGTGGGCGGCACACCGACACCCAGGAAGGAGAGGGTGGCCTCGGCGATGATGGCCGTTGCCACCTGGATTGTGGCCAGCACGAGCACCGGCCCCATCACGTTGGGCAAAACGTGGCGCACCATGATGCGCAGGGGCGAAACACCAGTGACGCGGGCCGCCTGTACATATTCCTTGTTGCGCTCAACCATGGTGGTGCCGCGCACGGTGCGGGCGTAGATTACCCAGCCGGTGAGTGTGATGGCCAATATCAGCACGCCAAAGGCGACCGAATCCTGCGCGTTGGGGAACATGGCACGGCCTACACCGGCGATCAAGAGCGCCACCAGAATGGCCGGGAAAGACAACATCACGTCGCACAGCCGCATGAGGAAGGTGTCGATCCAGCCGCCGCGAAAACCCGCCAGCAAACCCAGGCTCACACCCACCAGCAGGGAGAGCAATACCGAGGCGGCGCTCACCACCAGGGAGATGCGTGCGCCGAACACCACGGCCGACAGAATGTCGCGGCCTTGGTCGTCGGTGCCCAGCAGGTATTTGCGGGTGCCGCCGTCTTGCCAGGCAGGCGGTTTGCGCGCGTCGTTGAGCTCCAGGGTCGCCAGGTCAAAGGGGTTATGGGGTGTAACCCAGGGCGCAAACACCGCCGCGAACACACAGACAAAGGCAATGGCAGCGGCGAAGATGGCCACTGGCGAGCTGCGAAAACTGTGGCCGACATCGCCATCGAGCCAGCGGGTTAGGAAATTGCCGGGTGCGCTCGCGGGCACAGGCGCAGCGGCCGGTTGGGTGGTGTTGCTCATGGGGCGCAACCTTAACACGGGGCCAAAAAAAAAGGCCGCTGGAAAGCGGCCTTTTTCGCAAGGGAAAGCCCTGATTATTTGAGGTGCTTGCCGATCAGGCCCGCCATCTCGAACATCGACACCTGCATCTTGCCGAAAATTTCTTTCAGCTTGGCGTCGGCGTTGATCATGCGCTTGTTGACTGCGTCTTGCAGCTTGTTTTTCTTGATGTAGGTCCACAGCTTGCTGACCACTTCCGTGCGGGGCAGGGGTGCTGCGCCCACAACGGCTGCCAGTGCGGCGCTGGGTGTCAAGGCCTTCATGAAGGCAGCATTGACGGTGCGCTTTTTGGCGGGAACCTTCTTTGCAGCGGCTTTTTTGGCCGGAGCAGCCTTCTTGGCTGGCGCAGCTTTTTTGGCCGGAGCGGCCTTTTTAGCTGGAGCAGCTTTCTTTGCGGGCGCCTTTTTGGCTGGCGCTTTTTTCGCAGGAGCTTTTTTTGCAGTTGCCATGATTGAATTGTCCTTCTAGAAGTTGATTAATCACCAGTGAAAAACGTGCACTCCACCGGCACTGCGGATGCTACTGGAGAAATAGCACGTTTCATAGGGGAAATCGGCTTTTTTCACTGGTAAATGTTGTTTTTTCCCTCTGGGAGCGCAGTTGCACGTCGCACAGGGTGCCTCTACAGGGCCTCTGCAGAGGTTGCCCTGGGTGAAGTGGTGGCGAGCACCACGCCGAGCAATGCAATGGCAAAGGCCAGGATTTGAAGTCCGGAAATCGCCTCGCCCAGAAGGAAAACACCGGTGAGCGCGGCAGAGATCGGCAGCATCACGGTGAACACGCCAGCCTGTGCAGCGGGTACCGTTTTGAGACCCGTCATCCAGAGCCATACCGTCCAGACGCTGGCCGCCACGGCGTAAAAAAGCAGCAGCAGCCAGATGCCCGGGCTGACCGCCCTGAAATTGAAGTCCAGCGCCACGTAGAGGCCAAAGGGCGTCATCAGGGCAAAGCCCCACAGGTTGATGAGCGAAGCAATGCGTCTGGGCCCCAGCGTGGCAGCCAGCCGTTTGCCGATCACCGCGTAGGCTGCTTCACACAATACTGCGCCCAGCACCAGCATGTTGCCCCAAAACGCCTGGCCGGACCGAAGGCCTGCGTGATCGCCCAAGTTGGCGGGCATGGCCGGCTGCGGGTTGGACAGCATGAACAACGCGATGCCCAACACCGCCAGCGCGACGCCGCCCCACACCCGCGGGCTGATGCTTTCGCGCAGGAACACCCAGCTCATCAGCGCCACCGCTGCCGGGATCAAGGCCATGATGACGCCGGCCGACACGGCGCTGGTCATGGTCACGCCATACAACATGCAAACCGAGAACAGGAAATTGCCCAACAGCGATTCAAGGAACACCAGCCAGCGCGATTGCGTGTCCATGGGCCATTCGCCCGCCGGTTTTTTCAGCCAGTGCGGCATGGCCAGCACGCCAATCCCAAAACGCAGCCAGGCCAGCAAAAACACAGGCAACGCGGCCACCAGCGGTTTTGAGAGGGCCACATAACTGCCCACCAGCGCCATGCTGAGGGCAAGGCAGCCAAAGGCCGCCAAACGGCTGGGAGCAGGGCTCATCGTGCGCGGATACCGGGAGTGGAGGAGCGCACATCATGCCAGCCAGGGTGGCGCATCAGACGGATTTCACGACACGTTTTTATATTCCATATGGCAAAAAGACGAAATGCTGCAGCGCAGAAGTATTTCTCAATATGAGAAGTTGCGAGCTACATTGTGAAATTCGAAAGTTAACTTTATGATTTTATTAGATTAAATAAATGTCTTCTATAAGACATAAGAGACATTCAAGTCTTCTATAAGATATAGAATTCATTCATCCGCAAACGGGTATTTCTTTCACTTCAAGGAGTTTTCCATGCCACAAAGCCTCACCGAACAACTGAGCCGCGACCAGCAAGTCAAGGCGCTCGAAAAAGACTGGGCCACCAACCCGCGCTGGAAAGGCATCAAGCGCGGCTATAGCGCCGCCGACGTGGTTCGCCTGCGTGGCTCCTTCCCCATCGAACACACCCTGGCCCGCCGCGGCGCCGAGAAGCTGTGGGATTTGCTGCACACCGAAGACTATGTCAATTGCCTTGGCGCGTTGACGGGTGGCCAGGCCATGCAGCAGGTCAAGGCCGGCGTGAAAGCCATTTACCTCTCCGGCTGGCAAGTCGCCGCCGACAACAACACCTATTCCAGCATGTACCCCGACCAGTCGCTGTACCCGGTGGATTCGGTGCCAAAAGTGGTTGAAACCATCAACAACACCTTCCGCCGTGCCGATGAAATCCAGCACAGCAAGGGCATCGATGCGGGCGACAAGGACTACATCGACTATTTCGCGCCTATCGTGGCCGATGCCGAAGCCGGCTTTGGCGGCGTGCTCAACGCGTTTGAATTGATGAAAGCCATGATCCGCTGCGGTGCCGGCGGCGTGCATTGGGAAGACCAGCTCGCTTCTGTCAAGAAATGCGGCCACATGGGCGGCAAAGTGCTGTTGCCCACCCGCGAGAGCTGCCAGAAGCTCATCGCAGCGCGCATGGCCGCTGACGTGTTGGGCGTGCCCACCCTCGTCATCGCCCGCACCGACGCCGAAGCTGCCGATTTGCTCACCAGCGACTACGACGAGATCGACAAACCTTTCCTCACCGGTGAGCGCACTGCCGAAGGTTTCTACAAAACCCGCAAAGGCATGGACCAAGCCGTGGCCCGTGCCATCGCCTATGCCGACTACGCCGACCTGGTGTGGTGCGAAACCGGCACGCCGGACCTTGACTTCGCCAGGAAGTTCGCCGACGCCGTGCACAAAGTCCACCCCGGCAAGATGCTGGCCTACAACTGCTCGCCCTCGTTCAACTGGAAGAAAAACCTGGACGACGCAACCATCGCCAAATTCCAGCGTGAGTTGGGCGCCATGGGCTACAAGTACCAGTTCATCACATTGGCTGGCATCCACTCCATGTGGTACAACATGTACGACCTGAGCCAGGACTATGTGAAGCGCGGCATGACGGCTTACGTGGAGAAGGTGCAAGAGCCCGAGTTCGCAGCGCGCGACCGCGGCTACACGTTCGTGAGCCACCAGCAGGAAGTCGGAACCGGGTACTTCGACGAAGTTACCACTACCATTCAGGGTGGCAAGTCCAGCGTGACGGCCTTGACCGGCTCGACCGAAGAAGAGCAGTTCCACTGATCTCCTGGTGCTGCCTTCAGCGGGTTGAAAAGCCGCTGAAGCGCTCCGCCAAAAAAGCCCGCAGTTAGGTCTGTGGGCTTTTTTTTGGATTTGCGCCAGCAAGCCTTGCCTCTCTTGATTGTCATTTCGTAAGAGCTGTAACGGGATGAAAGCCGCCTTCCCGTGGCCAAGGCGTTAATTTCGGACGCCTCTGCAGCGCCACGCCGCGGGGTTTGCGGGCCAATTTACCAATGGCAGCCCGCATTTGGGTAAAGAGTCTGTCAGGCATTGGGCCGGTTTTATGTCAGATCTGACCTTGACTTGGCGGGTATTGGGTCCACATGTTTTGAAGCATCCGGTCCACGGGCCAGATGCATACTGCCCCAATACCTTCGTCGGCTTCCCACATTCATCCAAAGTTTTGATTGAAACCTCCCTCGCATCCCGCTTCGCCAACAGCTTCAGCGTGATCCCCGCCAATACGACCCAATTGCGCGAAAAGGTCTACCAGCTTCGCCATCAGGTCTATTGCGAAGAGCTCGGTTACGAGCCCCGGCGCGTCAGCGGGCTTGAGCACGACGATTTTGACGCGCGATCCATCCACTGCCTGTTGTTTCACAAGGCCAGCCAGACCTACGCCGGCTGTGTCCGGCTGGTTCTGCCTGACGACGACGTGGATGAGCAATTGCCTTTTGAGGGCAGCTGCAGTCAGTCGCTGGATTGGGACTTTGACCCGCAAGGGCAGACGCCCCGCGCGCGCTACGGCGAGATCTCCCGCCTGGCCATCACCGCCAACTTCCGGCGCCGTCGCGGTGAAGCGGCCCTGGGAAATGGCGACAACCCGGATATGGACGGTACGGCATCAGACGAGCGCCGCCTTTTCCCTTCAGTTGCGCTGGGCCTGTACGTGGCCATCACGGCCATGGGGCTCAACAAGGGTCTTGATGGCGTCTTTGCCATGATGGAGCCGAGGCTGGCCCGCCAATTGCGCCGCTTCGGCATCGTTTTCACCCAGGTCGGGGCGCAGGTGGAACACCGGGGCGTTCGGGCGCCGTTTTTCATCCACCGTGACGGTTTGTTCGACAACTTGAAGGCGGACTGCCGGGTGTTGTTGGACAACATTCAGGACCAGCTCCAGTTTGCCACCCACTCAGAAGCGGCGTATCCCGCAGCTG
>JANNMM010000262.1:0-12762 GCA_031397915.1 Rhodoferax sp.
CCCACTTGGACAGCGCCTTGAACAACAGCACCGCCGTGGGTTGCTGTCATGGTTTGCCCCATTGCGGCGCCACCACTTGGCAAAGCAGGCAGCCCGAGGGGGTGCAATGTGACCGCCAGCTCAGGCAACGATACTGGAATCACCGGGTGCCATAAGGATTTGCGCAAAATGGTGCTTCAGCGCGCCGCCAACCGTGTCATCTCTCTCGAAACTTCCCGTCCCAGCTCGATCACCGCCATCGCGTAATAGCTGCTCCAGTTGTAACGGGTGATGGCGTAGAAATTGTCGGTGCCTGCCACAAAGCTCGGCTCGGCCCCTGCGTTTTGCAATTCGATCAACGCCAGCGGGCCTTTGTGTTCCAGCGCTTCGCCTTCCAGCACCGCGCCCTTGTTGGTGAAGCTCTCGACGCTGAAGGTCGGCAGGATGTCTGGCGCGAGCAGGGCGTCGAGGTCGAGCCGGGTTTTGTCGAAGCTCACCGGGTAGTGGGTCGGCATGCCGGGCTGCCAGTTGAAGGCCTTGAAATAGTTGGCCACCGAGCCGATCACGTCGGCGGAGCTGTTGAACAAATCGACCTTGCCGTCACCGTCAAAATCGACCGCGTATTTCACCCAGCTTGAGGGCATGAACTGGGGCAAACCCATGGCGCCGGCAAAGCTGCCACGCCAGGCCAGGGGGTCTTCACCCATGCGGCTGGTGAGGCTCAGGAACTGCTCGAGTTCACTCTGGAAAAACTCGCGCCGGGCCACTGCGCGTGGGTGCGCCTGTGGGAAGTCGAAGGTGAGGGTGGCCAGCGCATCGATCACCCTGAACGTGCCGACCTGCTGGCCGTAAATGGTCTCCACACCGATGATGCCGACGATGATTTCAGCGGGCACGCCGTATTCTTTTTCAGCGCGATCCAGGGTGTCGCGATGGGCTTGCCAGAACTTCACACCCGCCTGGATACGAATGGCGTCGATGAAACGGCTTCGGTAGACACGCCAATTTTTAACCGTGCCCACCGGCGGCGGCGTAATGAATTTGGCAACCACCGGCAGGTTGCGTGCCTGCCCGATGGCATGGCGCACCCAGTCGCGGTCCAGGTTGCGCCGTTCGGCCATGTCGTCGGCAAAGGCCATGGCGTCCGCGCGTGTGGCATACGCGGGGCCGCTTGCGGCGGGTTTGGCTGCAGCGGGTTTTTTGGCTTTGGCGGGCGCCTGTGCTGAGGCCGCGCAGCCCAGAGCGGTGAGCACCCCAAAAACGGCCAAGCTGCGGGTGAACGATCGGAAAAAGGGCAAAAGAGGAAGACGGGTCACTTGACGGGTTTGGGCCATGGCAGTTGCCTGAATTCTCGCTGCAAACCGGCCAAGGCCAGCAGACGTGGCGCCTGAGCATGGCTGTAACGCAGGGCTTCCATGCGCAGGAGCCAGCCGCGAATCTCCGGATGGTTTGCGCCCAAACGCAGCGCGATGCTGCGAGGCGGGCTGTTGGGCGCCAACTCGATGCCCCCCTTGACCAGGCGTTTGCGCGCGCGCCACAACAAGCGCAGCCAGGGGTCGTGGCGGCTTTTTTCCCACAGCGTCCAGGCAGCGCCACACAGGCTCACAAAAACCAGGATGCCCAACAGCAGATAGAGCAGATCTTCCCAGCTCGGCGAGTCAAAGCCGATGTCCTTGAGCAAATTGAGCTGTTTGGTCTGGGTGTAGTTCAGCACCCACTGGTTCCAGCCGTTGTTCATCGCTTCCCAGGCGGCGCGCAGGTTCACCAGCAGGCTTGGGTTGACCACGCCAAAAACGCCCGACAACGCGCTGGCGATGGCCCCTTGCGGCGCCTGCAGGCGCGTGAAGCTTCCGGTGCGGCCGGGGGCGACGGCCGACGTCGGGTCAGCGCGAACCCAGCCTTGCCCGGCAATCCAGACTTCGGCCCAGGCGTGTGCGTCGCTTTGGCGCAGCACCCAAAAGCCGTCGACGTTGTTGCGTTCGCCGCCCTGGTAGCCCGTGACGACACGCGCCGGCACGTCGAGCGCGCGCATGAGGATCACGAAACTTGAAGCGATGTGTTCGCAAAAACCTTCCTTGCGGTCAAACCAGAACTCGTCTGATGTGTGTTGGCCATAGACACCGGGGTCCAGCGTGTAGCTGTAGCCACCCGTGCGCAAGCGGGCCATCACGGCGTTGACCAGCTCGGGTGTGCCCGCATTGCGCAAGGCGGGTTCGGCGCGCAGGTCAACCGCCAGTTGCAGGGTGCGCGGGTTGAAGCCGGGAGGCAACGCCAGGTACTCCTGCAAACCGGTCTGGAACTGGCTGGGCCCGTAACGGAACTGCGTGTGGCTCACGGCGCTGTAACGCGCGAGGTCGGTGAAGGGGCGGTCGGCGGCCCATTGCAAATCGGCGCTCATGGTCAATTGCGCGGCAGCCATGGCGCCCGAGAGCACCGGCTTGGCGGGTGTGGCGTCGAGCAGCAGCACCCAGGGCCGGTTGTTGGGCTCCAGCGTCACTTCATAACGTGTTCCTTCGCCGCCCACTTGCAGGTTGGCCGGCAATTGCAGACGCGGCGGAAGGAATGAACGCAGCGGTTGCCAATCGCGGCCATTGAAGCTGGAGAGAACCGGCCCGCGGAAATACAACTCGGACTGCGGTGGCACAGCGCCTGCAAAGCGCACCCGCATGGCGATGCTGTCGTCCAGCGCCAGGCTGGCGATATTGCCCACCTGCATGCTGGACGACAGGCCGCTGCGACCGCTCATCGCGTCGCTCGGCACGCCCCACAAAGGCGCAACGCGCGGGAACAAGACAAAGAGAAGCGCCATCACCGGCGCGCCCATCAGTGCCATCCAGCCGGCTGTTTTGGCCGCTTCCAGGAGCGGCGGTTTGCCCACCGGCATGTGGGCATTGACCAGCGCCGTCAGCAAGCCCAGCAAGGCGATCAACATCGCTGCCGCGGTGAGCAGCGACTGCGAAAAAAAGAAGTTCGTGAGCATGGTGAAAAAGCTCAGGAAGAAGACCACAAACGCGTCGCGTTTGGCGCGCAGCTCCAGTGTTTTGAGCGCCAGCAAGACGACGATCATGGTGACACCCGCGTCGCGTCCCATCAGGGTGCGGTGCGTGTAGAAGGTGGCACCCACCGTGACCACCAGCAGCACCAGCAGCCACCATTTGGACGGCAGCGGTCTGGATTGCAGCGCCAGGCTGCCGCGCCACACCAGCACGCCCGCCGCGAGCAGGCTGCACCACAGCGGTAGGTTGCTCACTTGCGGCAACACAACCCAGGCGATGACCACCAGCAGGAACAAGGTGTCGCGGCTGTCGCGGGGCAGGGTGTTGAGCAGCTTCAGCATGACTGGCCTGTGGCGGCGCTGCGGGGAGAGTGGTCGAAGCCTTGTTTGCTATAATATATATAGCTAACTATGCATATTATTCGTGACTTCAGGCTCAGAAAAACTCTAAAATTCCAGAAAATGGCGGGTTTTCCGATAAATGTTAATACCCATGTTAACAATTGCCATTTTTTAAAGCTCAACATAAGGCCAACGCCTCCAGGCAGCGCCGTTTGTGGCCTTCGCCGCTGGCGGCCTTGATCTCCCGGCCGGGCAAGCGCAGGCCATAGTCCAGGCCCAGCTTTTCAGCCGCGAGCACCCAGGCACACAGGCGCGAGAGTTTGTGCTCCGTATCAGCCGCGCCGCAGTGCGCGAAGTCCAGCCACAACTCGTAGCGTTGCACCTGCTCGGCGTCGCGGCTCACCAGTTCATCGGCTTTGGCGACTTTTTTCCACACCACCATCTTCAACGGGTCGCCGCGGCGGTAGGCGCGCACACCGTCGTATTCGCCGCTGTGGGCTTGCTGGGCATGGGCTGCGCCGCCCGAACGAGGCTCACCGGGCGGCAAGGGCGGCGCGAAGGCTTCGGGCGCGGGGTAAACCAGCACCTCGGACGCTGGGCGCCAGACCGTCCAGACGCGAAATGTGCCCAGCGGAAACCGTGTTTCAGCCGTGAGCGCGGGCACGTGGTGCAGGCCGCGTCGTTCAGGCTTGAAGGCAATGTGCACCGTGCTTGTGCCCAGCGCGGGAACATCCGTCCACACCCATTGGTTGGCGCCCAAAACACTCATGCCAATGCCGTGGCGCACGGTATCGCGCCCGCTTTGCAGATTGACGCCAATCACCGCGCTGGCCCCCACAAACTGGGGCTCCGGCGCGATCAGATTCAGGGTGAGCCCGCGCAACGTGCCATGGCAGACGTGCATGCCCACCACCGCGCTGCCGGCCAGCAGGAAGGTCAGCAGGTAACCCAGGTTGAGCTGGTAATTGATGGAGGCAACCAGCAGCACCAGAATCGTTGCGGCCAGTGTGAAACCGGGGCGCGTGGGCAGGATATAGACGGTGCGTTGTGTGAGGGTGAGACTGTCCTTCAGCGGCAATCTGGCCTGCCACCAGCGCTGAAACCGGGCGCGTAGAAATGCAACCGGATGTAGCCAAGAAGAAACGCCCAGGGTCACGGCAGTGGCACCGCATCCACCATGGCCCGCACCTGCTCCACCGAGCCGCGCCCGGCGTCGCCGCCCGGGATCAGGCGGTGTGCGATGGTCTGCGGCAGGATTGCCTGCACGTCGTCCGGCGCCACGTAGTCACGCCCCTGCAAGAGCGCCTGCGCCTTGGCCGCACGCAACACGGCGATGCCCGCGCGTGGGCTCAGGCCCTGCACAAACCACTTGCCGTTGCGGCTGGCGGCGATCAAATCCTGCACGTAATTCAACAGCGGGTCGGCCGCATGAACCGCCAGCACCTGATGCTGCAGCGCGAGCATTTCAGGTTGTGTGAGCAGGGGGCGCAGGGCGTCGATCATGGCGCGCCGGTCGTTGCCGGCGAGCAGTTCGCGCTCAGAAGCGCGGTCGGGGTAACCCAGCGAGATGCGCATCAGGAAGCGGTCGAGCTGCGACTCGGGCAAGGCGTAAGTGCCCAACTGGTCGTGCGGGTTCTGCGTGGCGATCACGAAGAAGGGCGTGGGCAAGGCGCGGGTTTCGCCTTCCACACTCACCTGTTTTTCTTCCATGGCCTCCAGCAGCGCGCTTTGGGTTTTCGGGCTGGCGCGGTTGATTTCGTCGGCCAGCAACACCTGCGCAAAAATCGGGCCGGGGTGGAACACAAAAGCCTCTTTGCCGCGCTCGTAAATCGACACGCCCGAGAGGTCACTGGGCATCAAGTCTGAGGTGAACTGCACGCGCGAAAACTGCAGGCCAAAAGTGGTCGCCAGTGCATGCGCCAGCGTGGTCTTGCCAACGCCGGGAACGTCTTCGATCAAGAGGTGGCCACCGGCCAGCAAACACGCGACACAATCCTGGATCTGCGTGGGTTTGCCGACAATCACCGTGTTAAGCTGATCCAGCAGGCTTTTGAGTTTTTGTTGCGAATTCATGCCGCTGACATTACCCGAAAATTGCCCTAAATTTTCCTGAACCATCAGACAACCCTGTCGAAGCCTTCACGATGTCCCACAAGACCGGTTTTTTCTCTCACCCTGACTGCCGCAAACACGACATGGGGCGCGGCCACCCCGAATGCCCCGAGCGGCTTGACGCCATCGAAGACTGGTTGCTGGCCACCGGCGTGATGGATGCACTGGACCGCCGCGACGCACCGCTGGCGGCCCTGGCGCCCCTCGAATTGGCACACAGCGAAGAACACGTGCAGTCGCTGCACGAGCTCAATAGCCGGTTGCAGGCGTCTATCGCAGAAGGCGGCGCGAGCCTGGCGCAGATTGATCCCGACACCGCCATGAGCGGCGGCAGCTGGAACGCCATTTTGCGCGGCGCAGGCGCGGCATTGGCTGCGACAGACGCCGTCATGGCGGGCGAACTCGAAAACGCCTTTTGCGCCACCCGCCCGCCCGGCCACCACGCCTGCCGCGACAAGGCGATGGGATTTTGCGTGTTCAACAACGTCGCCATCGCCGCCAAATATGCACTCGAACAGCATGGCCTGCAACGGGTGGCGATTGTCGACTTTGACGTGCACCACGGCAACGGCACCGAAGACATCGTGGCCGGGGACGAGCGCATTTTGATGGTGAGTTTTTACCAGCACCCGTTTTACCCGTATGGCGGTTCGACCTCGCAAGCGGACAACCTTGTCAACCTGCCTGTGCCGGCCTACACCAAAGGCGCTGTGGTACGCGACCTGATTGAAAAACATTGGCTGCCGCGTTTGCACGCGCACCGGCCCGAGATGGTTTTCATCAGCGCCGGCTTCGATGCGCACCGCGACGACGACCTCGGCCAGATGGGACTGGTGGAGGCGGATTACGCGTGGATCACACGGCAAATCAAAGACATCGCCACGCAATACGCCAAGGGGCGCATCGTGTCGTGTCTGGAGGGTGGCTACAACCTGTCAGCGCTAGGGCGCAGCGTGGAGGCGCATGTGCGGGTCCTTGCCGACGTCTAGCCAGACCCAAAGCC
Organism: Rhodoferax sp.; assembly: GCA_031397915.1. Lineage (GTDB taxonomy): Bacteria > Pseudomonadota > Gammaproteobacteria > Burkholderiales > Burkholderiaceae_C > JANYCG01. The sequence continues at coordinate 6,432 of JANNMM010000262.1, forward strand.
CACTTTATTTCATTAGCGACGGCAACCACAGACTAAGCTGCGGAAACGCCAGCAGCAGCCCGAGCATCACGATCATGGCCGCCACAAAAGGCCAGCAGCCCCGGAAGATATTGCCCAGGCCCACGCCGGGCAGCAGGGCGTTGAGCACAAACAGGTTCATGCCCACCGGCGGCGAGATCAGGCCGATCTGCACGATCATCACGATCAAGACGCCAAACCAGACCGGGTCAAACCCGAGCGAGGTGACGATGGGGAAGAAGAGGGGGATGGTCAACAGCACCATGGTGAGTTCTTCCATCACGGTGCCAAGCACCACGTAGATCAGCATCATGGCCGTGACGATCATGATGGGCGAGAGGCCCAGGTGTGTGATCCATTCCTTCAAATCGCCGGGCATGCTGGTGAAGTTGACGAAGTTGGCGAACACAGTGGCCGCTATCAGCAACGTAAACAACATGGCCGTGGTGCGGGCTGATTCAACCAGCACCTGGTAAAGAATGGCCCAGGTCAGCCGCCCGCGCGCCAGTGCGAACAGGAAGGCACCTGCCGCGCCAAAGCCGGCACCTTCGGTGGCGGTGAAGAAGCCGCCATAAATGCCGCCCAAAACAACGACAACCAAGAGTGCCACACCCCAAATGCCGCGCAGCGCGCGCCAGCGGTCGGGCCATGAGGTGCGTTCGCCTGCAGGGGCGTGTTCCGGGTCATGCAGGGTCATCAGCCAGATCACACCCATCAGCATGGCGGCGGACAACAGCCCAGGTATGACCCCTGCCGCGAACAGTTTGCCGATGTTGGTTTCGGTGATGACGCCGTAGATCACCATGATGGTGGAGGGCGGAATCATGATGCCCAGCGTACCGCCCGCAGCCATGACGCCGGTGGAAAGTGAATCGCTGTAGCCGAGCTTTTTCATCGACGGGTAGGCCACCTTGCTCATCGTGGCCGCTGTGGCGATGGACGAGCCGCAGATGGCGCCAAACCCGGCACAGGCGGCCACCGTAGCGTGCGCCAGGCCGCCGCGCAGGTGGCCAATGAACGCATAGGCCGCCTGGAACAGCTCATGCGCCAGGCCTGCGCGGGCAACGAAATTGCCCATCAAGATAAAAAGCGGGATCACCGATAGGGTGTAGGCGAAGCCGGTCTCGTAGACCACTTGGGACATGCTGCCCAGCGCCGGCTGCCAGCCTCGCGTGAGTGCAATGCCCACCAGGCCGACCGCTCCCATGGCGAACGCCAAAGGCACACGCAACAAGGCGAGCAGAAAAATGGCGCCAAAGGCGAACAGGGATTCAATCAAAGCGCAACGCCTTCACCCTCTGCCAGATCGGCCGCGGGTCTGAAAATCAGGCGCAGGTGCACCAGGCCCGTGATGCCGCAAAACACTGCCATGCCGTAAATGAAGGGCGCCTTGAGCAGTTTGAGCTGCGCCGTGGTCTCGCCCGACTCGACAAACTGGCCGCCGGTGCGCCACATGAGCGCCGCCAGGCCAATCATGGCCAGGGCGCACAGCAAATGAACGAGCGCCTTCTGGAGTTTCAGCGCAACTGCAGGCAATGCCGCATCAAACGAGTCAAAGGTGACGTGTTCACCGCGCTGAGACACCAGGGGCAGTCCGGCAAAGATCACCACCACCATCAACAGCTCGGTGAGCTCCAGTGAGCCGGGGATGGACTGGCTGACCACTTTGCGCCCGATCACGTCGAAAAAGGTCAGTGCCATGATGGCAAAAAGAGCGGAGCCGCACAGCAGCCCGCTCAGGGTTTCAAGCGTTTTCTTCAAGACAGGCTGCCGGGCGGGTCAGCGCCGGGTCACTTTTCCTGTTTGGCGATTTCGGCGCGGAACTCGGCCAGCACCTTCTTCGCGTCCTTGAGGCCTTTGGCTTCGGCGTCGATTACCCATTTGGATTCGAGTGCGGAAATTTTGCTCTTGACCTCGCCGACAAACTTGGCGTCGGCCTTGGTTACCACAGTGCCATTGGCCTGCATCAAGGCATGCCCGCGGCGGTCCACGCCGTCCCAGTTGCGGCCAAACATGCGTGCGTAGTGTTCGCCGGAAATCGCGTCAACCGCTTTTTTCTCGTCAGCCGTGAGCTTGTTGTATTTGTCCAGGTTCATCATCGCAATGAAGCTGGTGTTGTACAGGCCACCCGGGAAGGTGGTGGCGTGTTTGATGAGCTTGTCGATCTTGAAGCCTTCAATCGACTCCGCCGGGAACAGGGTGCCGTCCATCACGCCACCGGACAACAACTCAAACGAATCGTTCGCGGGTTTCAACGTGACGTTCATCGCCAGTGATTTGGAGATTTCATTGACCATGCCGCCGCCTACGCGGAATTTCAGGCCGTTCAAGTCTTCCGCTTTGGCAATCGGGCGTTTGGTGTTGAAGATGATGCCGGGGCCGTGGGTGAAATAGGCCAGCACCTTCACGCCGGGGTGCTCAGCCGCGAAGGCCGGGTTTTTGCTGGCTACTTTATTGAACGCCACGGAGATCGCCTCGGAGCTGTTGCCCAGGAAGGGGAATTCAGCCATTTGGGTGGTGACAAACCGGCCCGGCGTGTAGCCGTGTACGGTGAAAGAAATATCAGCCTGGCCATTTTTGATGGCGTCGTAGGTGCCGGGGCCGGCCGTCACGCCGCGCGGCAAGATGTTGCACTTCATTTTGCCGCTGGTGTTTTTGTCCAGCTGGTCACACCAGTCTTTTTGCGCCATGGAGAGGGCGTGCGTTGGGAAAATCCAGCTTGAGGCGGTGAGGACCGTTTGGGCACTGGCACTGCCAGTGGCCAGCAAAATTGCCGAGGCGATAAAAGTCAAAGTAGTGCGTTTCATGCGAATTCTCCGGGAATCTGTGGGTGGAATGCCTGAATGGTAATGCCAGTTCCAGGACCGCCTTGCCCATGTTTACCCGAATTAACCAACCAGATGGTCGCCTAATGGTTGTTCTGCCAAAAAGTCGCGTACAATAAAAAAGCACGGTCGTGCTATTCTATTCAAATTCGATCGCTGTCGGACGAACGCGCTAAGCAAAACAGCTGCCGAATAGAATGAACGGTTACCCTGTATGTGCCCGTTTGATGGCGGGCATCCCATCTGAAACTCTGGAGTCGTGAAAATGAAAGTCCTGGTAGCCGTCAAACGCGTGGTGGACTACAACGTGAAGGTCCGCGTCAAGTCGGACAATACCGGTGTAGACATTGCCAACGTCAAAATGAGCATGAACCCGTTTGACGAAATCGCCATTGAAGAGGCCGTTCGCCTCAAGGAAAAAGGCATCGTGACCGAGGTGATCGCGGTCTCGTGTGGCGTGACCCAATGTGGCGAAACCCTGCGCACGGCCATGGCCATTGGCGCAGACCGGGCGATTCTGGTTGAAACCACGGTTGAGTTGCAGCCCCTGGCGGTCGCCAAACTGCTCAAGGCGATTGTCGAGAAGGAACGACCCGGCCTCGTGATTCTGGGCAAACAGGCGATTGACGACGACTGCAACCAGACCGGCCAGATGCTCGCCGCCCTGTGCGACATGCCGCAAGCCACCTTCGCCAGCAAGGTGGAAGTGGCCGACGGCAAGGCTACGGTGACGCGTGAAGTCGACGGCGGGCTGGAGACGCTGTCGATCAGCATCCCGGCCATCATCACAACCGACCTGCGCCTGAACGAGCCGCGTTATGTCACGCTGCCCAACATCATGAAGGCCAAGAAGAAGCAAATGGACACCTTCAAACCCGAAGATCTGGGCGTTGACGTGACGCCGCGCATCAAGACACTCTCGGTGAACGAGCCGCCCAAGCGGGGAGCAGGCGTGAAAGTGGCCGATGTGGCCGCGCTGGTCGACAAACTCAAAAACGAAGCGAAGGTGATCTAAATGACGACATTGGTAGTAGCAGAACACGACAACGCATCGATCCGCGGCGCAACGCTCAATACCGTCACGGCTGCCACGCAATGCGGCGGCGAGGTGCATGTGCTGGTGGCAGGCCACAATGCGGGCGCTGCTGCGGCCTCTGCGGCAACCATTGCCGGCGTGGCCAAAGTCATCCACGTTGAGGGCGAAGGTTTTGCCCATGGTCTGGCTGAAAACATTTCGGCCCAGGTACTGGCAATCGCTTCGAGCTACAGCCACATCCTGTTTCCAGCCACGGCAGCTGGCAAAAACGTGGCACCGCGTGTCGCGGCCAAACTGGACGTTGGGCAGATTTCCGACATTTCCAAAATCGACAGCCTCGATACCTTTGAGCGCCCGATATACGCCGGCAATGCGATAGCCATCGTGCAAAGCCTGGACGCCACCAAAGTCATCACCGTGCGCACCACCGGGTTTGACCCGGCGGCCACCGGTGGCGCAGCGGTGCCGATTGAAACTGTGGCGGCAGTCGCCGCCAGCACGAAAGCCACCTACGTCGGCAGCGAAATCGCCAAGAACGACCGGCCCGAATTGACGGCCGCCAAAATCATCGTTTCAGGCGGCCGCGCTTTGGGCTCCAACGAGAAGTTCATGGCCGTCATGACGCCGCTGGCCGACAAACTCGGCGCCGGCATGGGTGCGTCGCGCGCGGCGGTGGACGCGGGTTACGCGCCCAACGACTGGCAAGTTGGCCAGACCGGCAAGATCGTCGCGCCGCAGCTCTACATCGCCTGCGGCATCAGCGGCGCCATCCAGCATCTGGCCGGCATGAAAGACAGCAAGGTCATCGTCTGCATCAACAAAGACGAGGAAGCGCCGATTTTCAGTGTGGCGGATTACGGCCTGGTGGCCGATTTGTTTGTGGCCGTGCCGGAGCTGGTCGCCGCGTTATGAGCTACAAAGCGCCCCTCAAGGACATGCTCTTCAACATCGAGCATCTCGCCCGCATCGACGAAATTGCCAAGATTCCCGGCTTTGAAGACGCGGGGCTTGAAACGGCCCAGGCCGTCCTTGAAGAGGCGGCCAAATTCAACGAAGGTGTGTTGTCGCCCTTGAACTGGGAAGGCGATAAAAATCCCTCAAGCTGGAAGGACGGTGTGGTCACTACCACGCCCGGCTTCAAGGACGCGTTCAAGCAGTTTGCCGAGGGCGGCTGGCAGGGCTTGCAGCACCCAACCGACTACGGCGGGCAAGGCCTGCCCAAAACCATTGGTGCGGCCTGTATCGAGATGGTCAACAGCGCCAACATGAGTTTTGCGTTGTGCCCGCTTTTGAGTGACGGTGCGATTGAAGCCTTGCTCACAGCCGGTTCAGACGACCTCAAGGCGACCTACCTTGAAAAACTCGTGAGCGGCCAGTGGACCGGCACCATGAACCTGACCGAGCCGCAAGCTGGCTCTGACTTGGCGATGGTGCGCAGCCGCGCTGAACCGCAGCCCGATGGCACCTACAAAGTTTTCGGTACCAAGATTTTCATCACCTACGGTGAACATGACATGGCCGAGAACATTGTGCACCTCGTGTTGGCGCGTGTGGTTGGTGCACCCGAAGGCGTGAAGGGTATCAGCCTGTTTGTGGTGCCGAAATTCAATGTCAGCAAAGACGGCTCCTTGGGCAGCCGAAACGACGTGCACTGCGTCAGCATTGAGCACAAACTGGGCATCAAGGCCTCCCCAACGGCCGTGCTGCAGTTTGGCGACAAGGGTGGCGCGGTGGGTTACCTGGTGGGCCAGGAAAACCGCGGCCTGGAATACATGTTCATCATGATGAACGCGGCCCGTTACGCGGTGGGCATGCAAGGCGTGGCGATTGCCGAACGCGCCTACCAGAAGGCGGCCCGTTTCGCGCGCGACCGCGTGCAAAGCAGGCCGGTGGATGGCTCGATGAACGTGAGCGCGCCCATCATCCACCACCCCGACGTGCGCCGCATGCTGATGACCATGCGTGCCTACACCGAAGGTTGCCGCGCCATGGCCTGCACAGCGGCGGCCGGGTATGACGCGGCGCATCACCACCCCGACGCCGACGTGCGCAAACAAAACGCCGCGTTTTATGAATTCATGGTGCCGCTGGTCAAAGGCTACAGCACTGAAATGAGTTTGGAAGTCACCAGCCTGGGCGTGCAGGTGCACGGCGGCATGGGCTTCATTGAGGAAACCGGCGCGGCACAGTATTACCGTGATGCCAAAATTCTGACGATTTACGAAGGCACCACCGCCATTCAGGCGAATGACCTGGTCGGCCGTAAAACCTCGCGCGACGGTGGGCAAACCGCCTTGGCCATTGCCCGGCAAATTGAAAGCACGGTATCTGAACTCAAGGCGAGCGGCACTGGCGATGCGTTGGCGGTTGCGAAACGCCTGGACGGCGCGAGACTGGCTTATGTCGATGTTGTGAACTTCATTGCAGGAGGCGCGAAGTCGTCCCCCAATGC
>JANNMM010000278.1:0-3107 GCA_031397915.1 Rhodoferax sp.
CTCGGGTGAGGTGACTTCGCCGTGCACCAGGAGCAGCAGGCCTTCGCGCTGCATCGCCTCCAGCGTGGTGTAGGTCTTGCGCAAGTCCGTCACACCGGCGTCGCTGTTGGTGGTGGCGCCGGCCGGGTAGAGCTTGCAGGCGACCACACCCGCGTCTTTGGCGCGTTTGATTTCGTCGGCGGGCAAGTTGTCGGTGAGGTACAGCGTCATCAGGGGCTCGAACTTCACACCGGGCGGCACGGCGGCTGCAATGCGTTGGGCGTAGCCGACGGCCTGCGCCGCGGTGGTCACCGGTGGCGTGAGGTTGGGCATGATGATGGCGCGCGCAAACTGGGCGGCCGTGTGCGGCACCACGGTGGCCAGCGCTTCGCCATCGCGCACGTGCAGGTGCCAGTCGTCGGGGCGGGTCAGCGTGAGTTCATCGGGCAGCTTTGGGGTCTTTGGCGGCGGGCTTGGGGGATTCATGGCGTGATTGTCCCAAAAGATGTTCCCACAGCGCCTGCGCCGTGCTTTTGTTGGCGCGGCTGTCGTCTGCGGCGCCTTTGGCGGCGGTGCTGGCGCGCCCACCTGGCGCCACCCGGTAAGCGCGCACGTCCATGGTGACCTCGAGCCCCTTCATGCCGGCCGGCGCGGCGCTGACCAGGCGTTTGGCGCGCAGCTCCTTGCGCACCGCGCTGTGCGGCAGAAAAGCGATGCCGTGGCCTTCGAGCGCCATCGCCTTGAGGCCCTCGGCCATATCGGTTTCATAAACGCGGTCGAAATGGATCGGCACGCTCGATTGTTTGAGGATCAATTCCACCAGCTGGCCCATGTAGGCGCCCGGCGCATAACCCAAATACGGCAACAGGGCCGTAGCCTGCCCGGGCAGCCGGAAGATGGGTGCGCCGGCTTCATCGGCCTTGGCGTAAGGGGCCACCACCTCCTGCCCGAGGCTGACCATCTCGTAGCGGTCGGCGTCAAGCTGGATCGGCTGCGAAGGGTGGTGGTAGGCGATGAGCACGTCACAACTGCCCTCCACCATGCGCAGCACCGCATCGTGCACATTGAGCGCGATCAGGCTGCTCTTGAAGGCGCCAAAACTCTCGCGCAAAGATGAAACCCAGGCCGGAAAAAACGTGAAGGCCAGCGTGTGCGGCACCGCGAACTCGATCACGTCATGCCCGGCCGCTGTGTGGCCGCGCACCATGGCGCGGGTGTTTTGCAGGGCCTGCAGCATTTCGAGCGACTGCGCATACAGGGTCTCGCCAGCGGGTGTGAGCCGTGTCGGGTAACTGCTGCGGTCGACCAGGTCGGCGCCCGCCCAGGCCTCCAGCGACTGGATGCGCCGCGAGAAGGCCGGCTGCGTGACATGCCGCAACACCGCCGAGCGGCTGAAGCTGCGGGTTTCAGCCAGGCTGACGAAGTCTTCAAGCCATTTGGTTTCCATGTGCTTATTGCGCCAATCCCAGATGGTTCCATGACATCACATTCACCCCTTTGGCCGAAAAACTCTCTTTGCCGCCATAGACGACGATGGGGTCTGCCGCTGCGCCGCCCGCATATTTCTTCCAGAGGTCAAAGGCGCCAAGCCATTCTGGACTGAAGGTGGTGCCCGATTTGACCTCCACTGCGTGCAGCTTGCCTTGGTGCTCAAAGAGCAAATCAACTTCAACGCCGTGATTGTCCCGCCAGAAGTAAATGTCTGCGTTCAAGCCCTGGTTCCAGCGGTGTTTGAGCGTTTCAGAAACCACCCAGGTTTCGAAAATCGCGCCGCGCATGGCGTGTGTCGCCAAAGTCGTGGGGCTGTCCAGGCGCAACAGGTGGCACAACAAGCCTGTGTCCAGAAAATAGAGCTTAGGCATCTTCACCAAACGCTTGCCGAAATTCTGATGGAAAGGCTGCAACAGGTAGACCACATAACTCGCCTCCAGCACGGTCAACCAGCTTTTGGCCGTGGTGTGGCTGATGCCGCAGTCAGAGGCCAGCGCCGAGAGGTTCAGCAGTTGCCCGCTGCGGGCGGCGCACATCAGCACAAACCTGCGAAACAGCGACAGGTTGACAACACCCAGCACCTGGCGGACATCGCGCTCAATGTAAGTCGTGGTGTACGCGCCCAGCCACTGGCCGGGGCTGGCAATGCGCCGGCGCGCGTCAAACAGCGCCGGATAACCACCCAGCCAGACGGCGGGCTCCATGGTTTTGCCCAAACGCCCGGCCTGGCGCAGCTCAGACGCCGACAGAGGCAGCAGCTGGATCAGCCCGACACGCCCCGCCAGCGACTGGCTGATGCGCCCGAGCAGGCCAAACTGCTGGGAGCCGGTGAGAATGAACTCCCCCATACGCCCGCGCGCGTCCACCACGCCTTGCAGGTAAGAAAATAATTCAGGGGAATTTTGCACTTCGTCGAAGATTGCCCCCTCGGGCAGCAAGGCCAGAAACTGGCGCGGATCTGAATTGAAACGCTGGCGCACCTCCAGGTCTTCAAAGGTGAAATAAGGCTTGTCCGGAAAACCTTGCCGCGCCAGCGTGGTCTTGCCAGACTGGCGCGGCCCGGTCAACGCGACCACCGGGAAACCCCGGGCCAGGCTGTTGGCGAGCTGTGCGGCTTGGCGTTCAATCATTTGTACAAATTGAATTCATGAAATGCAAATTGTACAGTTTGGATGTTCTGCCGCCAGGCACTGCAGACCGCCATTGATACCCATTTTGGGTACGATTGGGGCGATCCTCGCGCGATTTGCCGGTTTCTTGATAAAAACGACACCCAAGTCACGTGAAATGGTCATAGTTAGCTACTTTGTTTGTAGCAATTACACCGCTTCACTGCTTTGCTGCAAAGCCCACATGGCCGCATAACGGCCATTCGCTGCCAGCAATGCGGCGTGGTTCCCACGCTCGATGATGCGGCCCGCGTCCATCACCAGAATCTCGTGGGCGTCCACCACGGTCGAGAGGCGGTGCGCGATCACCAGCGTGGTTTTGTTCTGCGCCACGTTTTGCAGCTCGGCCTGGATGGCGCGTTCGTTGGCGCTGTCCAGCGCGCTGGTGGCCTCGTCAAAAATCATGATCGACGGGTTTTTCAAGAGCGTGCGGGCAATCGCCACGCGTTGTTTCTCGCCGCCCGAGAG
>JANNMM010000302.1:0-6897 GCA_031397915.1 Rhodoferax sp.
CATCCCCTAACTGGTTGGTCATGACGGACGGCCTTGCCGCCGCATACCGCGAACGTTAAACCGTTGCTCAAGAACCACCGTAATTGCCAGTGAGACTGGGGTGGGTGCCGCAGCGAAATAAAGGAGGAGCAGTCGGCGAAGGCCGCTGCGGGGGACATTCGCGGAGTCACCCACCGCGGTCTCGCTGGCCTGACCGGAAAGCAAACTCCTGCCTTACCGGCTCACCGGCTCACCTGAGCAGATCGGGAAATCAAATCATTTGATCCACAGGCGAATCGAATCCCAGGCACGCCCAAAAATACCAGCCTGCTCAACACCTTCGAGCACCTGCAGCGGCACTTCCGACATCAGTTGGTCGCCCGCCATCACCTTCAAAGTGGCCAGTTGCTGGCCTTTGGTGAAAGGCGCTACCAGCGGCTCCTTGCGGACGACTTCGGTTTTGAGTTTGGACGCCGTGCCCGCTGGCACGGTGACGATGACGGCCTGGGTGCGGCCCAACTTGACGGTTTTTTCCTTGCCCTTCCAGACCTGGGGTGACAACACCGCCTGGCCGGCGTCAAACAGCTTGACCGCCTCAAACGCGGTGTAGCCCCAATTCAGCAGTTTCTGCGACTCGTTGGCACGGGCGTTTTCGCTCGAAGCGCCCAACACCACTGACAGCAGGCGCCGGCTGCCGGTGCCCCCAGGCGCTGCACCCAGCCCGGGCACGTCCCGTTTGGCGGTGGCGATCAGGCAATAACCGGCGGCTTCGGTGTGGCCGGTTTTCAGGCCGTCGACCGTCGGATCGCGGAACAACAACAAATTGCGGTTGTTGTCGTTGGCGGCCGGTGTGCCTTCGTAGCGGTATTTTTTGATGGCGTAGTAATGCACGTACTGCGGGTAGTCCTGCATCAGCCGCGAGGCGAGCAACCCCAAGTCACGCGCCGTGGTGGTGTGGCCGGCTTCAGTCAGGCCTTCCGGGTTTTTGTACTGCGTGGCCTTCATGCCCAGCGCCTTGGCCTGCTCGTTCATGAGTTGCACAAAACGCTCGTAAGTGCCGCCCACACCTTCGGCCAGTGCCACCGTGGCGTCGTTGCCGCTTTGCACGATCATGCCTTTGATGAGGTCTTCCACCGGCACCTTCATCTTGGGGTCGATGAACATGCGGCTACCCGGCATCTTCCAGGCGCGTTCACTCACGCCAAAGGTTTGCTGCAGGTCGATTTTCTTGGACTTCAGCGCGTCAAACACGAGGTAGGCTGTCATCAGCTTGGTGAGCGAGGCCTGCTCCACGGGCGAATCGACGTCTTTGGTGGCCAGCACTTGTCCGGAGGTGATGTCCAGCAGCAAATACGAGCGTGCCGCAATTTCAGGCGGTTGCGGCGCCTGGGCCAACGCCGTTGCGCCCACCAGTTGGGCGATCAAGGCAAACACGAAAGGCAAAAATTTCATTGATTCTTCGAGGTAAATTCGTACCAAAACAAACTAAACAAAGTAATTGCTCATTAATTAAACAATTTTAATATAAAATTAATAGCAATTAATTAAATAATTTTGTGACTTAAAGGCTATTAAAAACCCTTAAAAATTTCTTAAGTGACTTTTTCCAGTCACACTACAACAAATGCAGCAAACGGTCCAGACTCAGCGCCCCAAGTGAGCGGGCGTCAACAAACGCTCCACCACTTTGCCGTTTTTGAGGTGCGATTCGACGATTTCATCAATGTCGTGCGCGTCCACATAGCTGTACCACACGGCTTCCGGGTAAACCACCGCGACGGGTCCGGCCGCGCAGCGGTCCAGGCAGCCCGATTTGTTCACCCGCACCTGGCCGGGGCCGGCCAGTCCGGCGGCTTTCACCTGGGATTTGCAGCGGTCAAAACCCGCTTGCGCGTTGTGGTGGGCGCAGCTTTCTTCCCCGTTTTTGCGTTCGTTGAGGCAAAAAAAGATGTGGCGCTGGTAATAAGACTTGGATGGATCGGTTTGGGACATGCCGCATTTTAGGTACCCCGTGCCCTTGGCTTGCTTCGGGCGCTGCGACAACCCTAAGTTTTGGCCTCGCGGGTTCCCAGCAAAGTGAGCAGGTACACCAGCGCTGCGTAGGGCCACAGCCAGCTTAGCCACTGCACAACACCGTTGAACCGGATGAAGCGGCCCTGCTCCCAGGTGTGCAGGTTTTGCTCAAAATACGGCCCGGAAGAGACCTGGTTCAGCACCCCGATGCACAGGCCCAGCGCCAGCAAGGCCACGGCAGCACACAGCCGCCGGGGCGCAAACACCATCGGCGCCACCAGCACGGCGGCGGCGCCCAGCCCGAGGCGGGTCGGCAAATTCAGCCAGTCCCAGGCGTTGGCCGGGCCAAAACTCAGCGCGCTGGACAGCCCCGTCACCCCCACCGCAGCCGCCATCACTGCCACAAAATACAACACGCGGCGCCGCCCGCCACGAATCACGCAAAAACCCAGCAGACACGGCACCAGCGCGCCCAGTGCCACACACAGCAGCTGCGCGCCGGGCAAGAGGGGTTGCAGTTCCACGTCACGCATGGGCAGCCACTCCAGAAACGGGGTGTCCACCAGCCAGTCAACGAGGGTGGCGTCCATCCGCTCCATCACCTGCCCCAGGCCCAGGGGGGACGCGGTGGGAAACAACAGCGCCACCGGCCACAGGGCCATCAGCACCAGGGCTCCGCGCGCCTGCGGCACGAACCAGCGCTCGCGCACCCGGTTCCAGTGCGCCAGCGCGCCCAGGTGCTCCAGCGCGTAAGCCAGGGCAGCGCCGACGGCCGCACCCACCGTGTTGAGGGCAAAGTCCAGGTTCGACGGCACCCGGGACGGCAAATAACTCTGCGTGGCCTCCATCAAAAGCGACATCAACGCGCCGGCTAGCGCACCCACCGCCACGGCGTGGCGCACCTGCCCGGTGCGCAGGCCGCTCAAGGTGAGTAAGAACCCAAAGGGCAGGTAGCCCAGGATGTTGATCCAGACGTCAAACGCCGTCCAGTACTTCGGCAAGGGCTGCCACAGGTACGCCAAGGGGCTCAAACCCTGATCGCGCCACTCGGCAAACGGGAACAGGCTGGCGTAAACCAGCAGGCCGCCATACAGGAGAAACAGGGGCCAGGCAGAGGTTTTATGCATCTGCAGCGGGCTTCAGCGAAGGCAATGAAGGTGCATCAAAACGGTTTGACCACAACCAGCACCACCGCACACAGCAGCAGCGCCACCGGCACTTCGTTGAACCAGCGGTACCAGGTGTGGCTGCGCTGGTTCACGCCGGCTTCAAATTTTTTGAGCAGGCTGCCACAGGCGTGGTGGTAACCGCCAATCAAGAACACGACAAACAGTTTGGCGTACAGCCAGCCATTGTCCGGCCCACTGCCGATGCCAAAACCCAGCCACAGCCAAACGCCAAAGCCAATTGCCAGCAGAGACAGCGGCCCCATGAAGTGGTGCAGCTTTTTGGCCATGAGCAACAAACGCTGCCGCTCAGCCTCAGAGCCCGCCGGCACCTGCGCCAGGTTGACGAAAATCCGGGGCAGGTAAAACAACCCGGCAAACCAGCTGGCGACAAAAACGATGTGAAGGGATTTGATCCAGAGCATGGGTGGATTGTGGCGAAAAAAAACCCCGGCACGGGGCCGGGGTGGTAAGCCTATTTGCTGTCACACATCAAGGCCCCGCTCAGGGAGGAAAAGCGGGGGGTGGCGAACCACCCGCTGGCAATTTAGCAAACAACCGCCCGGGTTTCAAGCCACTGCGTCAACTTTTTGTCATTGATGTGACAATACTTGACCGCTGTCAATTTTCCAAGCCCGATGACCCACGTTAACCCGGCCCCCTTCCCGTTGGCGCGCCCGCGCCGTCTGCGCCGCGATGCCTTTACCCGCAACCTGGTGCGCGAACACGCGCTGTCGGTGCATGACCTGATCTACCCGGTGTTTGTGGTGGACGGAAAAAAGCAGCGCCAAGCCGTGCCTTCGATGCCGGGCGTCGAGCGCCTGAGTGTGGATCTGCTGCTGCCTGTGGCCGAAGAATGTGTCGCCCTGGGCATCCCGGTAATGGCCCTGTTCCCCGTGGTTGAGCAGTCGCTCAAAACACCCGACGGCAAGGAAGCGCTGAACGCCAAAGGCTTGATCCCCAAAGTGGTGCGTGAGCTAAAAAAACGCTTCCCCGAGCTTGGCATCATGACCGACTTGGCACTCGACCCGTACACCAGCCATGGGCAAGACGGCCTTTTGGATAATTTCAACTACATCCTTAACGACGAAACCGTGAAGGTGCTGGTGAAGCAGGCACTCACGCAGGCAGCGGCTGGTGTGGACATTGTGGCCCCAAGCGACATGATGGACGGCCGCATCGGCGCGATTCGGCAGGCATTGGAAGCCAAAGGCCATATCCACACGCGCATCATGGCCTACAGCGCCAAATACGCCAGCGCCTTTTACGGCCCGTTTCGCGACGCCGTGGGTTCCGCTGGCAACCTCGGGCGGGCCAATAAAAAGGTCTACCAGATGGACCACGGCAACTCCGACGAAGCCCTGCGTGAAGTGGCGATTGATATTGCCGAAGGCGCCGACATGGTGATGGTCAAACCCGGCATGCCGTATCTGGACATCGTGCGCCGCGTGAAAGACGAGTTTCACGTGCCCACCTTCGCCTACCAGGTCAGCGGCGAATACGCCATGCTCAAGGCGGCCGCGCAAAACGGCTGGCTCGAACACGACGCCGTGATGATGGAGAGCCTCTTGGCCTTCAAACGCGCCGGGGCCGATGGGGTGCTCACCTACTTTGCCTTGGACGCCGCACGGCTTCTGCCTAAAATTTAGGTCCAAACAGCGTCGGGTCGCCGTCGAGTCACCGCCCAATAACCGCTTAGTCTGCAACCATGCGCGTCTTCAGCATCACCGCCAGCGCCGTCACCGAAAGCAGCGAGCTGCCGAACAGCCTGGCTGATTCCGGCTTCGTCTGGATCGCCTGCGGACGGCGCGAGTTTGAGGTGCAGCAGGCACAGGTGCAAGCCAGTCTGCAGGCCCTGTGTGGGCTGCAACTGGTGGACCTGCACATTGCCGACCTCATCAACAACCACCTGCCCTCGCATTTCGACTTCACGTCGCAATACGATGTGCTGGTGTTTCGCCGCCTCGCCGCCGGCGCGCATGAGGCGAAGGGCGAAACCGTGCCGCCCGAGTTGCCGCAGCCGGCCAAAGGCGGCCCGCCGATCCTCAAACGCATCGACACCAGCCCGGTCGGCTTTGCCGTGTTTGACCGCGTGTTGCTCACCGTGCACCCGACCGACTGCGCCGTGCGCGACACTTTCGCGGCGAGGCTGCTGAACACCGCGCCAGTGGAACCGCGCCCGCCCGACGCCCGATCCAGCGGCGCGCGCCTGCCCACCAGCCCGGCCGACCTGATGCTGCGCATCATCAACCTGATGGTCGACGGCTTCCTCGAGCTGCGCCGCGAACTCACCCACCAGCTGGACCACTGGGAGAGCGAGCTGATCAACCCGCACACGCGTTTCAGCAACTGGCGCTCGCTGCTGGAAGCCCGGCGCAGCCTGCATTACCTGGACGAAGTCTGTGAAGACCAGCGCTCCGCCGTGCAAGACTGGATCGAGTCGCTAAAAACCTGGCCCGACGCCAACTCACCGGCCCAGATGCGCGAGCGCGACCTCTTGCAGGTGCGCAGCCGCGACGTGCTCGAACACATCGAACGTGTGGTGCATCACGTGCGCCGCCTGGAGCAAAGCGCCGAGACAGCGGTGCAAATCCACTTCAGCGTGCAAGGCAGCCGCACCAACGAGATCATGCGCACGCTCACGGTGTTGACGGCCATCTTTTTGCCGCTGAACCTGATCACCGGCTTTTTCGGCATGAATTTCGAGTTCATGCCGCTGATCCACATGGAAGGCGCGTTCTGGTGGACCTTCAGCGTGATGGTCACCGTGGCCGTAGCGACCGTGACGTTTTTCTGGCGCAAGCGTTATCTCGCGCGCGGCGGGCGCTGAATTTACCGGGCGTTTCGAAACTTTCTTCGCGTTTCGGGGGCAATTATTCCGGGCTGGTGGTGGGCGAACCGGTGAGGCCGGGGTGGGTAGCTCCGCGAATGTCCCCCGCAGCGGCCTTCGCCGACTGCTCCTCCTTTATTTCGCTGCGCTACCCATCCCGACCTCCCCGTCAATAGCGGGAGTTCTCCTGCAACGGTTGAACATCCGTCACTTTCGATCGGATCAGGTCAGCGGTTCGTATCTGGGTCCGCACCCACCACGGTGCAACAAGGCCGTCTCTAGATGAGCAGTCTGTTTCCCGTTTAACCGCAGCTTGTGATCACAGTACTGCAGGAATACCATTTATCAAGGAAGAAAACCGAATACCGAAATCCAAATTCCGCACCTGACTTATTTGGAAGTCCTTCTAAAAGGGTTAGACCGCGACTTCATAGCCACTGGCGAACGTTCGTCTTGTAACGACGGTACTCTTCACCAAACTTTGCTTCTAAGTACCGCTCCTCGCGCAGGACAACGCCCCACTGCGTGAGCGCTACAGCCGGCACGACCATGAGCAGGACCCAAGGCGAGCCCAGGACCAATGCGAGACCTACGTGTAGCAACGTAAGTGACAGGTACGTCGGATTGCGGGTGTACTGAAACGCTCCATCGCTGACGATGGTGCTCGTTGGCTTTCGTGCGTCAAAGGTCGTTCGTGCTCGAGCAAGTGCTTTGAACGCTGAAATGACGATGGGGATTGAAAGCGCAATGATGACGACTCCGAGCCAAAGTGCAACCGTCCGAGGTAGAGGCACGGTGGGTAGTATGAATTCAGCGGCCAGTCCAAGAGCAAAGCCTAAGCCATATATGACCGGAGCTGGTGCAATTACACCTGCGTTGTCTTTGTGTGAACTGGGTGGCACGATGGCG
>JANNMM010000332.1:0-10702 GCA_031397915.1 Rhodoferax sp.
CCCCGCGCCAGTGCCCCACGCCCTTGAACCAGCGCCAGCACCCTCCATCTAGGTAGTCTGTTCCCTTCTGACTGCTTCTTATGGCCATTGCGCCGCTGTTGCTGATATCTCTATTGCTGCATGCCTGGGTCGGCTGGCGCGTGGTGCCTGCGCTGGCGGATGTGGCGGCTTTTCCGCTGGGCGGCGCGCTGTTTGCAGCGCTGCTGGTGGCTTCGGCGCTGTTGATGCCCTTGGGCCTGGCGGCGCGGCGGGTGTCGCGTGGGCGCGCCGCAGAGGTGCTGACCTGGCTCGGGCTCTTGGTCATGGGGCTGTTTTCGTCGTTGATCGTGCTCACCTTCCTGCGCGATGTGCTGCTGGTGCTCGCGTTGGGTGCCTCGGGGCTGGCCGCACTGGCGGGTGTGGAACTGGGCGTTCTGGCGCCACTGCAACTGTGGAGCGCCGTGGCGGTGCCGCTGCTGGGCCTGCTGGCCACCGTTCTGGGTTTCTGGAACGCGCGGCGAACGGCGCGGGTGGTGCGGGTGGACGTGCCGATTGCCGGCCTGCCCGCCGCGCTGCACGGCTTTACCGTGGCGCAGATTTCAGACGTTCACGTGGGGCCAACCATCCGCCACCGGTACCTCACCCGCATCGTGGCGCGGGTGAACGCGCTGGGTGCCGACATGGTGGCCATTACCGGTGATCTGGTCGACGGCCGGGTGGCCGACCTGCAGCGGCATGTGGCGCCGCTCCCCCAGCTCACGTCGACCCACGGCACCTTTTTTGTAACCGGCAACCACGAGTATTACTCCGGCGCGCACGCGTGGATTGACGAGCTGCGCCGCCTGGGTGTGACGGTGCTGATGAACGAACACGTGGTGCTGCACCACGACAGTGGCCACCAAGTGGGCGGTGCACCAGCGGGTGATGCCCCGCGCACCGGCACCGCACCGATGGTGGTGGCCGGCGTGGCCGACTTCAGCGCCCACCATTTTGATGAAACCCACCGCAGCAGCCCGGCGGCGGCCATGGCTCGCGCACCCGTGGAAGCGCAGATGCGCCTCCTGCTGGCGCACCAGCCGCGCAGTGCCCAGGCGGCGGCAGACGCCGGCTTTGACTTGCAGATATCGGGGCACACCCACGGCGGGCAGTTCTGGCCGTGGATGCATTTTGTGAAGTACCAGCAGCCCTTCACCGCCGGGCTGAACAAGCTCAAAAACCTGTGGGTGTACACCAACAGCGGCACCGGTTACTGGGGCCCGCCCAAGCGTTTTGGCGTGCCTTCGGAGATCACGCACCTGCGGCTGGTGATGGGCTAGCGCCCGCCAGCGGTTTGCCATCGGCCACTTTCGCGACGGTTTGCCCTATCCCGGCTTGTAACTAAGTCGTAACATGCAGGTGCGTGGACGGTGAATTGCCAGTTGTTTGGCAAAACCAACCCCACAGGAGCGCGCCATGGCCGACAGTCCGGCGGACGAAGAAGAAGAGTTCACCCCTTCCGAAGAGCAGTTGCACGAGTTGTTGACGACCTTCATGGGGCGCCTGCGTCAGGCCACCCAGGTGAGCGGCAGCTACCAGAAACAGCTGGAAAAAAGCGCGGTGCAGATGGCCGGCGCCAACGATTTGCGGGAGGTCGACAGCCTGCTCAAAGACCTGCTCAAGGCCACCAAAACCATGGCCCGCGACAGCCTGGGTGTACACGACGAGTTGCGCGGCATGCAGGAGCGCGTGCTCAACACCGACCAGCAGATCGCAAGGCTGCACGCCGAGCTGGACCGCCTTAACGTGCTGGCGCGGCACGACCCGCTCACCGGGGCGTTGAACCGCCGCGGCCTGGACGAGTCGATCAACCGCGAAGTCTCCAAGGTGCGGCGCATGGGCACGGTGTTGTCGGTGGCGATGCTCGACATCGACGATTTCAAGCGGCTCAACGACACCCAGGGCCACGCCGCCGGCGATGCGGCGCTGCGCCATCTGGCGGTGGTGGCGCGCCAGGTGCTGCGGCCCCAGGACACGGTGGCGCGTTACGGCGGTGAGGAGTTTGTGCTGTTGCTGCCCGACACCCCGCAAGAGCGCGGGCTGGACGCCGTCAACAGGCTGCGCGGCGAACTGGTGCTGCGGCCGTTTTTTAATGGCAACGAACCGGTGGCGGTAACCTTCAGCGCCGGCGTGGCACAACTCACCGCCGACGAAGGCGGCATGGAGGCTATCGAACGCGCCGACGCCGCCATGTACCGCGCCAAACAGGCCGGCAAAGACCGCGTGCTGGGCGTTTGATAAGCTTGGCACCCACTGGAGGTGCACATGGCTGTCCTGATTCTTGGGCTGGTGATTTTTCTCGGGGTGCATTCGGTGCGCATGGTTGCCGATGGCTGGCGCGCGCGCACCCTCGCGCGCCTGGGTGAAGGCCCGTACAAGGGCATCCATTCGGTTGCCGCGCTCCTGGGTTTTGGCCTGATCGTGTATGGCTTTGGCCTGGCGCGCCAGCAACCGCTGCAGCTGTGGGCACCGCCTTTTGCCATGAAACACGTTGCCAGCCTGCTGATGCTGGCGTCTTTCATCCTGTTGGCCGCAGCCTATGTGCCGGGCAACGCCATCAAGGCGCGGCTGCACCACCCGATGGTGCTGGCCGTGAAAACCTGGTCTCTGGCCCACCTGTTGGCCAATGGCAACCGGGCGCACGTGGTTTTGTTTGGCGCGTTTCTGGCGTGGGCGGTGTGGAATTTTGTTGCCGCGCGACGGCGTGACCGCGCCAATGGCGTGGTTTACCCGCCGGGCCATGCCAAAGGAACCGCCATCACGGTGCTGGCGGGTGGGGCAGCCTGGGTGCTGTTTGCCTTCTGGCTGCACGGCTGGCTGATTGGGGTGCGCCCTCTGGGTTAAAGGTGCCCGGGCGGTTGATCAGCCTGCCCCGCGCCGGATAATTGGCGCTTTACTGTTCCAGGACTGCCATGCCCCGCTCCGTGCTTGAAGAATCCCGCATCCACCCGGCCATCCGCGACAAGGTGGCCAGCCACCACCGGGCCGTCGTGAAGGAGGTGCAAGAGGCCGTGGCTGCCAATGCGGTGGTGGTGGTCGGCATGGGCATCAACCCGATGCCCAAAAAGGCGCGCAAGTTGTTGACAGACGCCGCTGTGCCTTACCAATACCTGGAGTACGGCAACTACCTCAACACCTGGCGCAAACGCAATGCGCTGAAGTTGTGGACCGGCTGGCCCACTTTTCCGATGGTGTTTGTCAAAGGCATGCTGGTGGGTGGCGCTGATGACCTGCAAAAGCTGATCACCAGCGGCGAGCTCAAAAAGCTGCTGGCCTGAAGCCCCGGCTTAGCTGTGGGATTGGCCGTGTTCCTGGCCACCCGTGTCACTGTGCATGCGCCCACGGTGTCCGCCGTGTTTGCCGCCACGGCCATCACGGCCCTGCATCATCGGGCGGCTGTCAAAGGTCTTCTTCTGCTCGGCGTTGAGCGCTGCGTAGAAGGTCTTGACGGCGTCACCGCGCTTGTCCATGCTGGCCTGGCGTTCGGTGCGCAGGCTGCGCATGCGGTCAATGCGCTCGGGGGTGGTGAGCTTCTGCATCTCGGTGCGGATCGCCTGGCGCCGTTGCATCATGTCAGCGGGCGGCTTCATGGCCTCGGTGAAGGTGTTCCAGGCAGATTCCTGCGCCGGCTCGATTTTGAGGCGGGCTTTCAGGTCGGCAGCGCGCCGGGCCATGTGCTGTTGCATGCGCTCGGGTGAGGCAGCGCGGTGGCCGTGGTCGTGGCGCATGCCGCGTTGGGCTTGCGGCTGTGTTTGTGTGGCGCCTGGTGTTGCGGGTGGGGCCGACTGGGCAAACGCGGTTGTGGCGCTCACGGCACCAACGGCCAGAAGGGCGGCCAGCAACACGGGTTGAAGGTGGGTGAGGTGGGACTTGAGGCTGTAAGACATGAAAGGCTCCTTGGTTCAAAAAGCCGGATGCACAAATCGGCATCAGGTTGAAGCGAAGTTTGCGCGCGCCGTGTAATCCTCAAGTGTCACCGCATGTACGCAGGGTAAAGTTTGATGATTCTTCGATGAAGTAAAAAAGGAAAAAGTGTTCAAAAATTTATTGGTGTACCGGATAACGCCGGCTTGGCGAGCGTCTGCCGAAAACATGGAGGCCGGTTTGCAGGCGGCGCGGTTTGTGCCCTGCGACGCCAGCATGGAGCGCTCGTTTGGCTGGGTCGAGCCGCGCGGGCAGGCGCATGGCCCGCTTTTGGAGGTGGTAGGCGGCCAGCGTATTCTGAAATTCATGCTCGAAGCCAAGTTGCTTCCCGCCAGTGTGGTGAACGACAAGGCCCGGGAGAAAGTCGCGCAGATCGAGGCCAGCACCGGGCGCAAACCCGGCAAGAAGGAAACCCGCGACATCAAGGAAGACATTCGCCACGGATTGCTGTCGCAGGCTTTCACCAAGCAGTCCAGCGTGCTGGTGTGGATGGATCCCAAGGCCAAAACCCTGGTGATCGACGCCAGCAGCCCCAAGAAGGCCGACGAGGTGGTAACGCTGCTGGTGCAATGCCTGAGCGGATTTGCCGTGACGCTGATCAACACCACCACCTCGCCTGCTGTGGCCATGGGCCAGTGGCTCACTACGCAGGAGCCACCCCAGGCTTTCAGCGTCGACCGCGAGTGTGAGCTCAAGGCGGCAGACGAGACCAAGGCCGTGGTGCGTTACGCGCGCCATGCGCTCGACATCGACGAGGTGCGCGCCCATGTGGAGAGCGGCAAACAGCCCACGCGTGTCGCCTTGACCTGGAAGAACCGCGTCTCGCTGGTGTTGACCGATGCGCTGCAGATCAAGAAGCTGGCGTTTCTCGACGTGGTGTTTGAGGGCAGCGCGGCCCAAGGCAAGGACGACGGTTTTGACGCCGACGTGGCGATCGCCACAAGTGAGCTGTCGGCGCTGATTCCGGACCTGCTGGAGGCGCTGGACGGCGAGGTGGTGGAAGGGTGAATTTCAGAGCGGCGCAGGCTGCAGGCCGCCTCTGGCGCTACGATTCGGGTCCTACAAGGAGACATTCAATGGTTAAGGTTACCTGGACTGGCGGCACCGAGCACTGGACAAGCCGACCGACGCCCGAGTGCGAAGTCAAGCTGTTTCTGTGGGAAAAAAAGGCCAACCCGGCGGTGCCCAGGCTGGGCACAATTTTCTTTGTGCACGGCTCGTCGATGGCGTCGCAGCCGACGTTTGATTTGAATGTGCCGGGGCGGCCCTGGTCGTCAGCGATGGACTGGTTTGCGAATGCCGGTTTCGACACCTGGACGATGGACAACGAAGGGTACGGGCGTTCCAGCAAGTTCCGCAACATCAACAGCGACATCAGCAACGGTGCCGACGACCTCGCCGCCGGCAGCGCCTATGTGATGGCCCAAACCGGTGTGGCGTCGATGCTGTTTTACGGTATTTCCTCGGGCGCCTTGAAAGCCGCGCTGTTTTGCGAGCGCCATCCGGAGCGCGTGAGCAAACTTGCGCTGGATGCGTTTGTCTGGACCGGAGAGGGCAGCCCCACGCTGGAGCAGCGCCGCAAGAAACTGCCCGAGTTCCTGGCCAAAAACCGCCGCCCGATCGACCGGCCCTTTGTGCACAGCATCTTCCAGCGCGACCATCCTGGCACGGCCGACATGGCGACCGTCGAGGCCTTTGCCGACGCGATTTTGACGCTCGACGACTCCATGCCCACTGGCACCTATGTGGACATGTGTTCGAAACTCCCGCTGCTGGACCCGCGCAAGATTGCCGCGCCCACGATCATCCTGCGGGGCGAACACGACGGTATCGCGGGGCTGGACGACCTGATCAACTTCTACAAGCTGCTGCCCAACATGAACAAACAGTTCAGCGTGATGGCGGGTATCTCCCATGCCAGTTTCCAGCAAAAAAACTACATGATGGTGTACCAGATCCTGCACAGTTTTTTCACCATGCCAAAGCCGGCTTACCTCGGCTGACAAGGAAGGTTCCACCATGCACAACGTGCGCCGCTCAGTTTTGACCCTGTCTCTGGTGGCGCTGGCCGCTGCCACCCTGTCCACAGGCGCCTGGGCGCAGGCCTACCCCAACAAACCGGTGCGCCTGATCGTGCCGTTTGCGCCCGGCGGTTTCACCGACGTGACGGCGCGCATCCTCGGGCAAAAACTCTCCGTCGCGCTGGGACAGCAGTTTGTGATTGAAAACAAGGCCGGCGCGGGCTCCACCATCGGCACCGATTTTGTCGCCAAGTCGGCGCCAGACGGCTACACCCTGGTGATGGTCTCCAGCACCCATGTGATCAGCCCCTGGCTGTACAAAAACATGCCGTATGACCCGATCAAGAGTTTTGCGCCGGTCGGCAAACTGGTCGATTCGGCCTACGTGTTGCTGGTGAATCCGAAGGTGCCCGCCAACAGCGTTCAGGAGTTCATCAAACTCGCCAAGGCCGCGCCGGAGACGATCCATTACGCCAGCAGCGGCAATGGCAGCGCGCAACATTTGATGGGTGGCCTGTTTGTTTCCATGACCGGCGCGCCGCTCAAACACGTGCCCTACCGCGGCAGTGCGGGTGCCACCACCGATTTGGTGGCCGGTGTGGTGCAGAGCAGTTTTGCCGGTGTGCCCAACGCCTTGTCGCAGGTGCCGCAGGGGCGGTTGAAGGCGCTTGCAGTAACCACGTCCAAACGCATCCCGCAATTGCCCGATGTACCGACGATGCAGGAGGCTGGCGTGGCCGGTTACGACGCCTCGGTGTGGCTGGCGCTGCTGGCACCGGCGGGCACACCGCGCGAGATTGTGATGAAACTCAACACCGAAATCGCCAAGCTGATGGCGTCGCCTGAAACCGCGAAGGCGCTGTCAGACGCTGGTGTGGAAGTGGCGCCCTCCAGCCCGGAGGCGATGGGTGCCTACATGGTGCTGGAGCTTGAACGCTGGGGCAAGGTGGTGAAAGACACCGGCGTCAAGCTCGAATAACTGTTCAAGCGGCAACGGTGTAGTCCTCGGCCTCAATGGCCTTGGCAATTTGTTCGCGAGGCACATTGGATTCGACCGTAACCTGATTGGCCGCGCGGTCGACCTGCACTTCGGCATGCGGGTCAACCGATTTCACGGCGCGCGTCACGGCTTTTTCGCAGTGGCTGCAGGTCATGCCGGTGACGGTGAAGATCTGGTTCATGGCGTACTCCTGTTGAGGCGGATTGATGCAGCGCAAGGCTTGAATGCACCACTTCTGTGATCATATGCAGATTGATGGCACAGGATTCAAGCCCCGCAGGTGTGTTGACAGCCGATATCGGTATCGGCGGGATGACTTGCGCGTCTTGTGTCACCCGCGTTGAAAAGGCGCTGAAAAAGGTTCCGGGGGTACAAAGCGCGTCGGTGAACCTGGCCACGGAAACGGCGCGCGTGACTTACCAAGCCGCCGACCAGATGGACGCGCGGCTGCGCCGTTCGGTGCGCGACGCGGGTTATGAACCCCGCGCCGCGCAAGCCGCCGTCGACGAGGTGGACGCCTCGCCCTGGGCTGGCTTTTTGCCAGTCGGTGTGGGCTTGGCGCTGTCTGCACCGCTGGTATTGCCCATGGTGGCGGACTTGTTTGGCAAACACTGGATGTTGCCGTCCTTGTGGCAATTTCTGCTGGCGACACCCGTCCAGTTCATCCTCGGCGCCCGGTTTTACAAGGCGGGATGGGGCGCCCTGAAAAACTTCACGGGCAACATGGACCTGCTGGTGGCGCTGGGCACCACTGCGGGCTGGGCCTTGTCGATGTGGTTGTGGCTCACCGCCGAACCCGACACCATGGTGCACCTGTATTTTGAAGGCTCGGCGGTGGTGATCACGCTGGTGCTCTTGGGCAAATGGCTGGAAACGCGCGCCAAGCGGCAAACCACCTCGGCGATCCGCGCGCTGCACGCGCTGAGGCCTGACATTGCCCATTTGATGGGGCCCGAGGGCGAGGTTGACGTGCCCGTCGCAGAAGTGCTGGTGGGCGACCGTGTCGCGGTGAAGCCAGGTGAACGTTTTCCGGTGGATGGCACCGTGCTCGAAGGGCACACCCAGGTTGACGAGTCGATGTTGACGGGTGAACCTTTGCCGGTGGCAAAAGACACTGGCAGCGCGTTGACAGGCGGCTCGATCAACGGCGATGGGCGCGTGGTGATGCAGGTGCGGGCTGTGGGCAAGGAGACGGTGCTGGCCGGCATCATCCGCCTCGTGGAAGACGCCCAAGCCACCAAGGCGCCGATCCAGCGCCTGGTGGACCAGGTCAGCAACGTGTTTGTGCCGGTGGTGCTGGTGATTGCCTTGATGACTTTGCTCGGCTGGTGGTTGACCGGACACAGCTTTGAAACAGCCGTGATTTATGCCGTGGCTGTACTGGTGATCGCCTGCCCCTGCGCGCTGGGGCTGGCCACACCAACTGCCATCATGGCCGGCACCGGTGTGGCGGCGAAATATGGCATTTTGATCAAGGACGTTCAGGCGCTGGAGCTGGCCCACAAAGTCACGGTGGTGGCCTTTGACAAAACCGGCACTTTGACCATGGGCAAACCGCGCCTGACGGCCTTGCGCATGCCTGCTGGCGCGGAGATGGACGAAGCGGCCGTGTTGAAGGCGGCCGCCAGCCTGCAAAGCGGCAGTGAACACCCGCTGGCGCGGGCGGTGGTGGTGGCGGCACAGGAAAAGGGACTCGCTTTCGAGGCACCGGACAACACCCGCGCCGTGCCGGGCTGTGGCACCGAGGGTGAGGTCGGTGCGCGCCGTTTTCTGATCGGCAGCCTGCGCTGGATGGAAGCGCTGGCGGTGGACTTGGGCGCACTGGCCAAAGAAGCGGCCAGCCTGCAGGCGCAAGGCGCCACGGTTTCTGCCATGGCGGAGCGCACCACAACAGGCCTCACCCTGCGCGCCCTGATGGCCTTTGGCGACGAACCCAAACAAGGTGCCAAGGAAATGCTGGCAGCCCTGCGCGGGCGCGGCATCAAGACCATCATGATTTCCGGCGACAACCAGGGCGCGGCAGAGGCCATGGCGCGGCGCCTGGGTCTTCGCCCGGAGGAAGGTGAAGTGATGGCCGAGGTGCTGCCGGGTGACAAGGCGGCAGCCATCGCCGCGCTGAAGGGCGGCGATGAAAGCAACAATTTTCCGAAAGGCCGCTCCCGAGGAAAATTAGTCTCCTCGGGCGGCAGAGAGGCACACGCAGTGGGCGAACGTGGGGGCGTCACAGTCTGCATGGTCGGCGACGGTGTGAACGATGCACCGGCGCTCGCGGCGGCGGATGTGGGTATGGCCATGAGCAACGGCACCGACGTGGCCATGCATGCGGCGGGCATCACGCTGATGCGTGGCGAGCCGATGTTGGTGCTGGCGGCACTGGATATTTCACACCGGACCGTGGCCAAAATCCGGCAGAACCTGTTTTGGGCCTTCGCCTACAACGCGGCAGGCATTCCCCTGGCCGCGTTGGGTTACCTGAACCCGGTGCTGGCCGGGGCCGCAATGGCGATGAGTTCGGTGAGCGTGATGGGCAACGCCTTGTTGCTCAAGCGCTGGCGGCCCGGCCAGCGCTGAGGGGTTCAAGGCGCGGACAGACCGCGCGCGATGAGTTCCGGCGACAGGTTTTGCCAGGCCACGTCAAACCGGCCATTGGCGCCGGGGTGAACGGCGGTTGACGCATGCAAGGCGTGGCGCACGCCGGCCGCAACGCTGTCGATCAGGGGCACATCAACCAGCGCTTGCAGCTTGACGGCCAAACCCGCCAGCCCCGCGCCGCCAATGACCACGGCCTTTGCACCGGTGCGCCGTGCTGCTTCACGCGCCGCCTGCGCCAGCAATTCGATGGCACCGGCCGGGTCGGCGGCGAGTTGGGCACCGGTGGGCGCCACCGTGTGGATGCCTGCCAGTGATTCGGCGAAGCCGAGGCTGTGCGCCAAACGCGTCAGCATCGGCTTCCACCGCTCGCCACCGGTGACGACGGCAAAACGGCCGTGCCGGGCGGCCTGGATGAAGGAGGCTTCGGCCAGGCCCGTCACGGGCGCACGGCTGGTCTCGCGCAGTGCCAGCAGGCCGGGGTCACCAAAGCAGCCAATCAACACGGCGTCCACGGGTGGTTGACCATCGGTCGACGCTGCCGCCCAGGCGTCCAGCAAGGCGTGGCCGGCAACGGCATAACTGGCTTCACAGGCGATATAGGGCGCGCCAAAGCGGGCCGTGACGGCGCGCACGGTGACCTCTGGCCCTGCGGCGGCCTGCGCATGGCGCTGCAGGAGCGCGGTGACAGAGGCCGAGGTATTGGGGTTGAGAATGAGCAGGTTGCGCATGGTTTGCCGTTTAAATTGCAGATGTCGCTCAAGCGTTCGGTTTTGGTGAGCTCAACGGCCCGGGCGATGATGACTTCGCGATTCAGCCCCGCCGTGTCGCCCGGACTCACCCGCTTGCGCGGCCGTCCGCGGGTTTTTTGAGAAGCGTTGTGACGCTCATGGCAGGGTGAGGATCGGGTGAAACACTTGAATTGCTGACGGACTGTCAAATAATACTTGACGAAATTCAAGGACCAAAGGCCGGCATGGCCGACAAACCTCACCCGGGTGTCACCGTGGCCCCGGGACTGCGCGGCGCGTCCCGGGGCCCCGAGCGGGTGAACCGCACGCCCCTACCGCATGGAGCCCTACCCGCTGGCCACGGCAGACGGTTTCACGGCAAGCACCACAGCCTGTCGCTGGCCGGAGCTGCCAATAATTAA
>JANNMM010000390.1:0-7369 GCA_031397915.1 Rhodoferax sp.
CCGCAACGGCATCGCACGCATTCCCTCGGGAAAGCCGCTGCAACACGGGCCGGGCCGGGCGGAATGCCCCAAAACCGACCCGTTTCAGGCATCAGCCGATGGCTTGAAGCGCAGGTTTCGCGATGGCAGGCCGTGCGGCGCCCGACGGGCTGCTGGTGCCAAACTGGATTTCTCCAGAAAGTTGCCCGCCTTCTTCGATCACGACTTTGCCGTAACGGATCTTTCCGGTGACCCTGCCGGTGGAATAAATGACCAGCTTCTGGCGCACGGTGAGGTTGCCATCAAAAGAGCCATGGATTTCCGCGATGTCGATTTCGGCCGAACCGTTGAACGCGCCTTGTTCGGCGATTTGCATGAGGCGCGAGTCCATCGTGGCTTCCACCGTGCCCTCAACCACCAAGGTGTCGCAATCGGTGATCTCGACACCCTTGAGTTTGATGTTGGGCCCGACCGTGAGCTTGCTGGCGCTTTCCTTGGGAATTGCAGTCGATGGGCTCGCTGATCCGGCGGCCGTGATGCCGGTGCTGCCGCTTGGATTGGCGCCTGAAGCCTGTTGTGCACCGCCGTAACCGGGCGTGGTGTTGGCATATCCGGGTGTAACGGGTTTGGCGCTTGCCTCGCCATCGCGTTTGTTGAAAAAGGGTGATTGAATAGCCAATTGGATTCCTTTCGAAGAGGAATTCATGGTACGGCGCGTGGCGCTAACAATTGGCCGCCAAGGTGCAAGTCTTGTAACCAGACCCATCTTGGGAATCGGGCGCCATTTTCCGTAAACCCGGTATTTGTTAACACCTGTGTTAACAAATTGTCGTTTTTTCGGAAAATTGATCGAATTTGTAAAAAAATCGACCTGAAGTCACGGATTAACTGGCTTTATTGCTATATAAAAAATAGCAAACCAAATCAGCACAAAATTGCCGTCAATGCCCGAGGATTTTCGACAGAAAGTCTTTGCTGCGTTCGTTCTGCGGGTTGTTGAAGAAGTCGTGCGGGTTGTTCTGCTCGACGATCTGGCCCTGGTCCATGAAGATCACGCGGTCGGCCACGGCCTTCGCAAAACCCATCTCGTGCGTGACGCACAGCATGGTGATGCCCTGGCTGGCCATCTCGACCATCACGTCCAGCACCTCTTTGATCATCTCCGGGTCGAGCGCCGAAGTGGGCTCGTCGAACAGCATGATCTTGGGCGTCAGGCACAACGCGCGGGCAATCGCCACGCGTTGCTGCTGCCCGCCTGAAAGCTGCAGCGGGTATTTGTACGCCTGCTCGGCAATGCGCACGCGCTGCAACTGCGCCATGGCTTTTTCTTCGGCCTCTTTCTTGGGCATCTTGCCGACCCACATGGGCGACAGCGTGAGGTTCTCCAGCACGGTCAGGTGCGGGAACAGGTTGAACTGCTGGAACACCATGCCGACTTTCTTGCGCACGTCGTCGATCACTTTCACGTCGTCGGTCAGCTCGGCGCCATCGACGAACAGGTGACCCTGTTGGTGCTCTTCCAGGCGGTTGATGCAGCGGATGAGCGTGGATTTGCCAGAGCCCGATGGCCCGCAGACCACGATGCGCTCACCGGGCGTGACGTTGAGGTCGATATCGCGCAACACATGGAAATTGTTGCCGTACCACTTGTTGACCTTGTCGAATTTGATGATGGGTTCGGTCATGATGTTGCCTAGCGCTGCTTGCCTTTGTTGACCTGGCTTTCGACCCAGATGCTGTAGCGGGACATTGAAAAACAGAAGATGAAATAGATCATCGCGATGAAGAGGTAACCTTCTATCTTGAACGGGCGCCAGTTGGCGTCGGAGTTCAGGGCCAGCGACAGCGCGCCCGTGAGTTCATACAGGCTCACGATGGTGACCAGCGAGGTGTCTTTGAACAGGCCAATGAAGTTGTTCATGATCGCCGGCACCACCATCGCCAGCGCCTGCGGCAGCACAATCTTGCGCTGCGTCTGCCAGTACGACAGGCCCAGCGTGGCCGCCGCTTCGATTTGCCCCTTGGGGATCGCCTGCAGGCCGCCCCGGATCACCTCGGCCATGTAGGCTGCTGCAAAAAGCGTCAGGCCCACCAGCACGCGGATCAGCACGTCGATGCTGAAGCCTTGCGGCATGAACAGCGGAAACATGAACGAGGCCATGAACAGCACCGAGATCAGCGGCACGCCACGGATCAGCTCCACGTAAATGGTGCAGAAAGTGCGGATCGCAGGCAGGTTGGAGCGCCGCCCCAGTGCGACCACCATGGCAATCGGAAAGGCGATGCCCATCGACAGCGAGGCCAGCAGGATCGTCAGGGGAAGGCCGCCCCAGCGGTCGGTCTCGACCTTGGACAGGCCCAGCACATTGCCGTACATCAACGTGAAAAACGCCGCCAGTACAACCGCCCACAGGAGCGCCAGCCAGGGCTTCCAGAAGGCACGCATGCAACTGGCCACCAGCAAACCCAGCAGAAGTGCCGTAGCGACGAGCGGACGCCACTGCTCCTCGAACGGATAACGGCCAAACAGGATGATGCGGTATTTTTCAGTGACAACGCCCCAGCAGGCGCCTGCTCCGGGCAGGCGGCAGACGTCAAAATTGGCTTGCCAGGAGGCGCGCCAGAACGCCCAGCTGAGAAATTGCGGCACCAGATACAAGAGGGCTGCGACCACCAACACCGTCATGAGGCCGGTGACCCAGTCGCCAAACAGGTTGGCGCGCACCCAGCCGAAGAGGCCGCCGGTCTGCACCGGAGCAGGGCGCGGGGCAATGATTTGATAGCTTGAAGCGTTCATGCGCTCAACGCTCCTTGATCGCCGAACGGGCGTTGTACCAGTTCATCAACAGCGAGGTGGTCAACGACGTCGTGAGGTACACCAGCATCACGATCGCGATGCACTCGACGGCGCGACCGGTCTGGTTCAGCGCCGTATTGGCAATCGAGACCACGTCCGGGTAACCAATCGCCACTGCCAGCGAGGAGTTTTTGGTGAGGTTCAAAAACTGGTTGGTCATGGGCGGGATGATCACGCGCAGCGCCTGTGGCAGCATCACCAATTGCATGGTCTGCCCCTGGGCCAGCCCCAATGCCGCCGCCGCTTCGGCCTGACCGCGGGAGACTGACTGGATACCCGAACGCACCACTTCGGCCACAAAGGCCGCTGTGTACACCGTCAGCCCCAGGAGCACAGACAAAAATTCGGGCGTCAGGGCGCCGCCTCTTTCAATCGAAAAATCGCCCTTGACGGGCATATCAAACTCAAACGGTGCGCCCCCGGCGAGCCAGCCAAACAGGCCCATCAGCAGGACGATCCAGACCGGCACCCAAAACATGCTGCGGATGCGGCCCGTGGCCTCAAACTGCGCAAACGCCCAGCGCCGGTAGACCCACGCCAGCGCGATGCCCGCCAGAAGGCCCAACACACCCCACAGGTGGCCGGTATCCCACAGCGGCACCGGAAAACTCAGGCCTCCCTTGCTGAGAAACAGCGGCCCCAAAGTCCAGGCCTCCTGCGCGGCGGGCAAGGCTTCGGTAAAGAGCAGGTACCACATCAGCAATTGCAGCAACACCGGCACGTTGCGAAAGAATTCGACATAGGCATAACACAGGCCGCGCACCAAAGCGTTGCGTGAAAACCGCCCCACGCCCAGCAAGGTGCCCAAAATGGTGGTCAGGATGATGCCGAGAATCGCCACGCGAAGTGTGTTCGAGAGGCCGATGAGAAATGCCTGCCAGTAGGGTTGACCAGAATCAAACGGCACCAGGCTTTCGCCAATGTCAAAGCCGGCGGGGCCGAGCATGAAGTCAAAGCCACTCTGGATGCCGCGCGCCTTCATGTTGAAGAGCGTGTTGCTGGCCAAAAACCAGACCGCGGCCACGACCACGCAAATGGCAATCAACTGGTAGAGCCAGCCGCGCGCCGCCTGGCCGCGCCAGGAGAATTTGGGTTTGGGGGGTTTGGCGTCAGACCGCATCATGAACGGGCGTTTTCAAGGCGCAAGGAATTGAAAAATCAAAAAAATGCCGCCAGCACTTGGGCCAAGCGCCGGCGGCTTTCTTTGTTCCGGGTCAAATCAGCGGATTGGGTAGGCGTACATCAGGCCGCCCTGGTTCCACAGGTTGTTGATGCCACGCGGCAAATTCAGGGGCGTTTTGGGGCCGACGTTGCGCTCAAAACTTTCGCCGTAATTGCCCACGGACTTGATCACGCGCGCCATCCAGTCTTTGTCCAGACCCAGCAGCTTGCCGGTGTCTTCATTGCCGCCACCGAGCAAGCGTTGCACCACCGGGTCGGTGCTGGTTGACTTCATGGCGTCCACATTGGCCTGGGTCACGCCGTATTCTTCCGCTTCCATGGTGCCGTAGATCACCCATTTCACAATGGAGAACCACTCGTCGTCACCGCGGCGCACCATCGGGCCCAGGGGCTCCTTGGAGATCAGTTCGGGCAGGATCATGTGTTCTTTGGGGTCTTTGGCCACCTTGCTGCGGGTAGACGACAGGCCCGAGGCGTCGGTGGTGTAGGCGATGCAGCGGCCCGTGAAATAGGCGTTTTCGGCGGCCTCAAGCTTCTCGAACACCACCGGCTTGATGCCCAGGTTGTTGGCCTTGGAGTAGTCGGTCAGGTTCTTTTCTGTAGTGGTGCCCGATTGCACGCACACGGTCTGGCCTTTGAGTTGTTTGGCGCTCTTCATCTTGCTCTTGACGGGCACCATGAAGCCCTGGCCGTCGTAGTAGTTCACGGCCGTGATGGTCAGGCCCAGTGAGGCGTCACGCGTGAGTGTGAAGGTGGTGTTGCGGGCCAGAAGGTCCACTTCGCCGGACTGCAGGGCGGTGAAACGCTGCTGTGCGTTGAGGGGCACGTATTTGACTTTTTCAGGATCGCTCAAAACCGCTGCAGCGACGGCTTTGCACACATCCACGTCCAGCCCGGACCATTTGCCTGAAGAGTCGGCAGCCGCAAAGCCAGCCAGGCCGGTATTGACGCCGCAGACCACCTGCCCGCGCGCCTTGATGGCGTCCAGGGTTTTGCCAGCGTGCGCTGGCATGGCCAATACGGCACCGAGTGTGGCCAGCACAGCGCCAGCCAGCTTGATATGTTTAGCTCTCATGCGAATCTCCAAATAAAGTGCGTCAAATCCGTTCCAGATTGGTGCGGGATCAAGCGCGCATCATAGCTTTGCAGGAACCATGCCAGCCTTCGGGTTTGCACGGGTCGCGGGCACGATTCGCGAGGAAAACCCTGATTGACCCCCCCGATGGTGCTCAAGATACTGCGTTTCGAATGCAAAACCACTCTGCGTTTCGAATGCAAAACCACTACAAATTCTGGCCCAAGCGGCTTCCCCATTCCATCACCATTCCCGAAGTCTCCTTGTGGGACAACCTGGAAACCAACGCACGCCGTTACCCCAACAAGGCGGCACTTGTGTTTTTTGGCCGCGTTGTTACCTACCGGGAACTGCTGCAGAAGGCCGAGCGTGTCGCGGCCTGTTTGAAGGGTCTCGGTGTCGAAAAAGGTGACCGGGTGGTGTTGGCCATGCAAAACTGCCCGCAACTGGTCATCGCACACTTTGGAATTTTGCGGGCCAACGCCGTGGTGGTACCGGTCAACCCGATGAACCGGGCCGAAGAGCTCAAGCACTACATCACCGACCCGAAAGCCCGGGTCGCCTTTACCACTGCCGATTTGGCGACCGAGTGGGTCAAGGCCAGCGACGCCCTGGCCCCGGGTGATCGTCTGAAACACCTGATCACGAGCCATTTCACCGATGCATTTGATGCCGGCATGACTGGCGACGATGCACCCCCTGAAGGGTGGCGGGAATGGTTGACAACACGGCATGCAGCGCCGGTTTTAGCGGGCGGCCAGGTTCATGATTGGCAATTTGCCTTGAGCGCCACCGCGTCGGCGCCGGCCTTGACGGTGGGCCCAAACGACCTGGCACTTCTGCCTTATACGAGTGGCACCACCGGCCTGCCCAAGGGTTGCATGCACAACCACAGCAGCATCATGCACAACGCCATCGCCTCCGGTCTGTGGAGTGGTGGTTCACCCGAGGGCGTGGTCTTGATGGTGGTGCCGATGTTCCACATCACCGGCATCGTGCCGTTGATGCACGGCTGCATTCGCATGGGGGTGACAATGGTCATCATGCCGCGCTGGGACCGGGAGCTTGCAGGGCGCATGATTTCCCGCTGGAAGGTGACCGGCTGGACCAACATCCCGACCATGGTGATCGACCTGTTGGGAAGCCCCAACTTTGCCAGTTTCGACCTCTCCAGCCTGACCGGCATTGGGGGCGGCGGCGCGGCCATGCCGCAAGCGGTGGCACAGCGCCTGTTTGAGCAATATGGGCTGCGGTATGTTGAAGGGTATGGCCTCACCGAGACCGCCGCGCCGTCGCACAACAACCCGCCCGACAACCCCAAGCAGCAATGCCTGGGCATTCCGATTTTCGGCACCGACTCGCGCGTTGTCGACCCAGTTACATTGATCGAAGTGCCTCAGGGTGAACAGGGCGAAATCATCATCCACGGCCCGCAGGTGTTCGAGGGCTACTGGCAGAACCCGCAAGCCACCGCCCAGGCCTTCATCGAATTCGAGGGCAAGCGCTTCTTTCGGTCGGGCGACCTGGGACGGGTGGACGAAGATGGTTATTTCTTCATCACCGACCGCTTGAAACGGATGATCAACGCGTCCGGCTTCAAGGTCTGGCCGGCAGAGGTTGAAGCCCTGATGTTCAAACACCCGGCGATTCAGGAAGCCTGCATCATTTCAACCAAAGACAGCTATCGGGGCGAGTCGGTGAAGGCTGTGGTCGTGCTGCGCGGCTCGCACAAGAACACCACGGCGGAAGACATCATCGGCTGGTGCCGTGAAACAATGGCGGTTTACAAAGTACCCCGCACGGTGCAGTTTGTCGACGCCCTTCCCAAAAGTGGCAGCGGCAAAGTCATGTGGCGGGCGTTGCAGGAAGCAGAAAATGTTTGAAACCGCCATCGCAGGCAGCCTGCCCAAACCGGGCTGGTTGTCGGAAACCCAAAAACTCTGGCCGCAGTGGAAGCTGCAGGGCGATGAACTGAAGCAGGCCAAGCGGGACGCCACGCTGCTGTGGATCAAGGAGCAGGAAGACGCCGGCCTGGACATCATCGGCGACGGCGAGCAGTCGCGCCAGCATTTTGTGCACGGCTTTCTGGAGCAGGTAGACGGCATCGACTTCGAGCACAAAGTCACCATGGGCATCCGCGACAACCGTTACGACGCGCAGGTGCCGCAGGTCATTGCGGCGTTGACGCTCAAGGGCCGCGTGCACGCCTTTGAGGCGCAGCTGGCACGCGCCCATACGAAGAAAAAACTCAAATTCACCTTGCCCGGCCCGATGAC
>JANNMM010000059.1:0-11364 GCA_031397915.1 Rhodoferax sp.
CGTCAGCAGTTGTTGGCCGTGCAAAGCCACCAGGTCCAGCACCTGGTCGCCAATCGCAACGCCTGCGCGCCAATCTGCGTGTTTGCCGTTTTGCGCAAACATGGCGTAGGGCAGGTTCTGGATCGGGAAGTCCGCATGGCCGTTGGCAGCCGCAAGCCAGCTTGTGGCAGACGGGTTATGGGTGTGGTTGAGGGTGGGGTTGAGTGGCATCGTCATATCCTTTTACTTGGCGCTGGCCATCAGTGCGTCGTCGAAGATGGCGACGGCGCGTGTCCAGCCGGCAGAGGCGCCGCGAATCTTGTGCGGGAAGCAGGAGATGTAAAACCCGGTGGGCGGCAGCACCTCCAGGTTGTGCAGCTTTTCCAGATGGCAATACCCAATGTCGCGCCCGGCCTTGTGGCCCTCCCAGATCAGGCCGGCGTCGCCGGTCTCGCCGTACTTCTTCGCGGTGTGGACGAAGGGCGCGTCCCAGCTCCAGGCGTCGGTGCCGGTGAGGCGTATGCCGCGTTCCAGCAGGTACATGGTGGCTTCGTAGCCCATGCCGCAGCCACTGCTCACGTAGTCGGGACTTCCGTATTTTTTACCGGCGCGGGTGTTGATCACCACGATCTCTAACGGTGAGAGTGTGTGCCCGACGCGTTTGAGTTCGTTTTCAACGTCCTTCGCCGTCACGACGTATCCATCGGCAAAACCGGTGAAGTCCAGTTTCACGCCGGGCTGGAAGCACCAGTCCAGCGGCACCTCATGGATGGCGATCGCGGGCTTTTTGTCGCCCAGGGCTTTGTCCATGGTGCTGTGAAAGTGGTAGGGCGCGTCCAGGTGGGTGCCGTTGTGGGTGGAGAGTGCCACGGTTTCCACCGCCCAACCTTCACCGTCCGGCAGGTCGCCCTTTTGCAGGCCCGGGAAGAACGAGGCAATCTGCTCACTCGTGCTCTCGTGGGTGAAGTACTGGATCTTGGGCGCGAAGGCGGGCGGGTCGCTCAGCACATCGTTTTCAAGGAATATGGAGAGGTCTACAAATTTGCGGCTCATGCGTGTGGCTCCTTGGAAGCCATCATACGAAACCCGGGCGAGCCAGGTTGAAAGGCCGCAGGAGCGCGTCACGCCAGGCCATGGCCCTACAGGATCCAGCCGGGATGTCCTACAGCCACTGCGAGTTTTACGTTGAAGAATGCTTGCAGGGCAAACCCGCCCCGATTTAAGGATCTTTAAATGAAACATGTACTTCTTGCTACCGCCTTGACCATTGCTTGCGCCGCCGCGTTTGCCCAAAAACCGCCGCTGGTAGGCCAGGATGGCCCAGGAGCCGCACCGACCAGTGGTGCTGCAGCGCAAAACAAGGTTGACGCCCGCAACGCCAGCAATCCCAACCCGACGACCCGCCAGCCTAATTTGGTGGGGCAGGACGGTCCGAAAAATGTGCCCAGCGACGCGGTTTCACAAAACAAGGTTGATGCACGCAACGCCAGCAACCCGAATCCAACGACGCAACAACCGATGCCCATTGGTCAGGACGGCCCTGGAGCGATGGCAAATGAGGCTGCATTTCAAACCCGGTTGGAAGCCCGCAACGCCAAGATGTACGTGGCAATGGACGCCAATGGCGACGGCCGGGTCTCCCGCGCCGAGTGGAATGCCTACCATGGCAAAAGCTGGAGCGGTTTGAAACAGTCCAACGGCGCCGTGTCCCGCGAGGAAATGGAAATCATGATGAAGCGCTCCTATTAAGCGCTTCCCTTGAGGCGGCGGGGTGGGCGGAAGTGGTACGCTTTCGCCCATGATCCCGACCCAGACTCCCCAAATCCGGTTGTATCAAAATTGGCTGCGCGACAAGCGTGGCAGGGTCTTTGATTCGTACGACGCGTTGTGGCGCTGGTCCGTGACTGATCTGGACGGGTTCTGGCAAAGCGTCTGGGACTACTTTGAATTGCAATCGCCAACGGCACACACTGCTGTTCTGGTAGAGCCCACGCCTGATGCTGGCTCGCCGAGGATGATCGACGCCAAGTGGTTTCCTGGTGCGCAGGTCAATTACGCCCGCCAGGTGTTTCGCCACGTGGTCGCTGCCGACAAGGCGGGCTGCATTGCCATCATCAGCCACAATGAAAATTCGTTGGG
This sequence comes from Rhodoferax sp., assembly GCA_031397915.1. Lineage (GTDB taxonomy): Bacteria > Pseudomonadota > Gammaproteobacteria > Burkholderiales > Burkholderiaceae_C > JANYCG01. The sequence goes on from JANNMM010000059.1 coordinate 2,119, forward strand.
CAAGTCCGGGCCACGTCAAACAAGCTGGCCGCAACTGCAGCAGCAGGTGGCGTCGCTCGCCTTGCACTTGCAATCACACGGTGTGCAGCCGGGCGACCGGGTTGCCGCTTATTTGCCCAACATTCCCGAAGCCATGGTGGCTTTTCTGGCCACCGTCAGTATTGGCGGCGTGTGGAGCATCTGCGCGCCAGATATGGGCACCCAGGCCGTGCTGGACCGGTTTCGGCAAATTGAGCCCAAGGTGTTGTTTGCCGTGGACGGGGTTACCTATGGCGGCAAAAACCTGGACCGGCGCGACGTCGTGGCACAACTGTGTGCCAGCCTGCCGACGGTCACCCACCTGGTGCTGCATGACCCTTTGGGCCTTGACTTAGACGCGATAGATACCGTGGCGAGCCGGGAGTGGTTCGAGCGCGCCAGTGGCAGAAACGATGCGTTGACCCGGGCATTTGAACCCCTTTGGTTGCCGTTTGACCACCCGCTCTGGATTGTCTATTCCAGCGGCACCACGGGTTTGCCCAAACCGATCGTGCACGGGCACGGTGGCACGCTCATCGTCGCCATGATGGGCCAGGGCCTGCACAACGACCTGGGCGCGAGTTATTCAGACAACAACCGGGGCGAGAAATTTCATTGGTACAGCTCCACCGGCTGGGTGATGTGGAACGCACAAACCAACGGCCTGCTGTTTGGCGCGACCTGTTGCACCTTTGACGGCAACCCGGCAGGCCGTGCTGTCGATGAGGCCGGCAACAAGTTGGCGCCAGACTGGAGCACCCTGTACCGTTTCGCAGCCGAAGTGGGTGTGACCTTCTTCGGCGCCGGAGCAGCTTTTTTTGCCAGCTGCATGAAGGCCGGGCTTGACCTGTCACAGTACCCCGGCTTGAGAACCGTGCGCGCGCTGGGAACCACCGGTTCGCCCTTGTCGGCCGATGTTCAGAACTGGGGCGGCGAACAGTTCGCCAAAGTTGGAAGCCAACAGAACATCTGGTGGGCGAACATCAGCGGTGGGACCGACTTCGCCGGCGCTTTCATCGGCGGCAACCGCGAGTTACCGCTGATCCCCGGCGAAATGCAATGCCGTATCTTGGGTTGTGCCGTCGAAGCCTGGGACGAACAGGGCGAGCCGGTCATTGGCGAAGTGGGTGAACTGGTCTGCACCCGCCCGATTCCTTCCATGCCGCTTTACTTCTGGAACGATCCCGGCAACCAGCGCTATTTGTCCAGTTATTTCGACATGTACCCCGGTAAAAATGGCCTGAGCGCGCCCTGGCGCCACGGCGACTGGCTCAAGATCAATCCCATCATCGGCAATGCAGGCGGCGGCTGCATCATTTACGGTCGCAGTGACGCCACCATCAACCGTTATGGCTTGCGCATGGGCACCAGCGAGCTGTACAGCGCTGTGGAGACCCTGCCCGAGGTGCTGGACTCCATGGTCGTTGACCTCGAGTATCTGGGGCGGGAGAGTTACATGCCCCTGTTTGTGGTGTTGCGTGAAGGCGTGGCGCTGGATGACGGCGTACGGGCCAGGCTCAACCATTCAATCAAGGTGGCACTGAGTCCGCGTTTTGTTCCCAACGAGATTTACCAGGTGGCCGAGATTCCGCGCACCCTGTCTGGCAAAAAACAGGAACTGCCGATCAAAAAACTGCTGCTGGGCCAGCCCCTGGAGAAAGTCATCAACAAGGAAGCCATGGCAAACCCGGGGTGTCTGGCCTGGTATGTCAATTTTGCGCGCGACTATATGCAACGAGGACCTGTGACCGCATGACGACTGATACTGAAGCGCCTGGCCAGGACAACCTGGACGTTGAACACAAACTGCTCTACGCAGGGTACGCCCGCAAGCCGATGAACGTCTGGATGTCGGTCATCATTGCCCCGCTGGCTGTTATGTTGTTTTGGTCGTTTTTCCCGGCCTGGGCGATGATCACGTGGCTGCTCGCCATCTGGGGCACAAGCGCCTTGGGTGCAATGGACGTTCTGGCTTTCAAGCGTGCTGCGCCGGCGGGTGCGACCCTGGCACGCTGGCGTCTCATTTTCACGGCACAAGTTGTCGCTGGCGGCCTGGGTTGGTCCCTCGGGCCGACCTTGCTGCTGTGGCAATCCACCGGCCAGGCGACCGTGCTGCTCGTGGCGACCCTGTTTGCCGTGTGTGTGGTTGCAATGATCTCCGTAGCGCAGGTCAAAATTGCGATGCAGGCCTTTGTGGTTGCGGCCATGTTGCCGCCCGCCATATCGGCCTTTTTCGCGCCGGGCGGCGCTGAGCAAGTGACGGGTGCTGTGCTGTTGGCGGGCATGGCCCTCATCATTGGCGTTGGCAGCGTTTTGGCCACCATCATTCGGACCGAAGTTGAAACCCAGTTACGCCTGCAAGGCATTCTGGACACCGCACCGGATGCCGTGGTCACCCTGGATGGCGCGGGGCGCATCACGAGCTGGAATCCGCGGGCGCAATCGCTGTTCGGCTGGAGTCAGCAAGAAGTGCTGGGCAACGCCTTTGACGATGTCGTCGAACTGGTCCAGCCAGGCGATGGCAGCGCAAGCCCATTGAACCAGTTGGTCGATGATCGCGGGCCGGGTTCCGCCAGGCGCGTGGAAATGCTGGCCCACCACCGCAGCGGCATGGCGATTCCGGTGGAAATCGCGCTCACCCGATCATCGGTTGGCAAGAACCCGTCGTTGACGGCTTTTGTCGTTGACATCACGCAGCGAAAAGATGCCCAGGAGAAGTTGACCCTGTTCCGCCGCGTTTTTGAAGCCAGCAGCCAATGTGTTGTCGTCGCCGACGCCACCGGGCGGGGCCTCTACCAGAACCCGGCGCACATGAAGGCACTGGGATACTCAGACGAGGAAATGGCCGGCCAGCAATTCATGCGGGCGCTGCCCAAAGATTCTGCGGAAGCAATTGAGCGCGAAATCCGCAAGGCGCTGGTTGAAACCGGTGTGTGGGGCGGTTTGCTTCCGTTTCGCCGCAAGGACGGCAGCGAGTTCATGTCGCGCAGCGGGATCGGCTCAATTGCAGACAGCGACGGAAAAATCCAGTACCTCTTCAATATCTTCACGGACATCACCGAGCTGTTGGCCCAACGTGAAGAACTGCGGCTGGCCAAGGAAGACGCGGAGCGCGCCAACCGGGCCAAGTCGGAGTTTCTCTCCAGCATGAGTCATGAGCTGCGCACGCCCTTGAATGCGATTCTCGGTTTCGCGCAAATCATGGACTTCGACGACACCCTCGGCGCCGAGCAGAAGGCCCGGCTGGCGGAGATATCGCGCGGCGGCCATCACCTGCTCAAACTCATCAATGAAGTGCTGGATTTGGCCAAAATTGAATCGGGCACGGTCACCCTGGCGCCAGAACCGGTAATAGTCGGCGACGTGATCGACGAGTGTTGGCGCCTGCTGAATCCGCTGGCCGTGGCGCGTGAGCTGGTCGTTCACAAGAAGGTTCCTGCCGGGGCCATGGTGATGGCCGATCGCATCCGGCTCAAGCAAGTGCTGCTGAACCTGTTGTCCAATGCGATCAAATACAACCGGGTAAAGGGTGAAATCGGTATCCGGGTGGCACTGCAGGGACCCGACAAGGTGCGCGTCGAAGTGCGCGACACCGGTCCCGGCATCGCTCCCGAGCGCCTGAAAGATGCCTTCAAACCGTTCAATCGGGTCGGCAAAGGCCAAAAAGAAGGTGAAGGGACGGGCATCGGGCTGAGCATTACCGAACAACTGGTGGTGTTGATGGGCGGCGCCGTTGGGGTGCAAAGCGAACTGGGCGCCGGCACCGAATTCTGGTTTGAGCTGCCGCTGCACGTGCAGGACACGGTTGAGGTGATGGCTGAACCTGAACCTCCAGAAGCACTGACCGGCCCGGACGGCGCCCTCTACCGCGTGTTATGCATCGACGACAATCCCGTCAACCTGCGGTTGATCACGCAGATTCTGGCCAAGCGCCCCAACATCGCAGTCATCACGGCGCCCACCCCCGGGCTGGGGATTCAGATCGCGCTGGCGCAAAAACCAGACTTGATCCTGCTGGACATCAACATGCCCGGCATGGACGGCTACCAGGTGCTCGACGTGCTCAAGACCTACAGCCGTACCAAAAACATTCCAATCGTCGCTGTGACTGCCAACGCAATTCCGCGCGATATCGAAAAAGGCGGCACGGTCGGGCTTGATGCCTACCTGACCAAGCCGCTGGACGTGCGCACCTTCCTCGCCACGGTGGACCAGTTTCTGGCCGTGCCGGTTGCCTGAATCAGGCCGCTTTTTTCAAAACCTCGGCCGGCGCAAACATCGCTTCCATCTCGCGCCGCACTTTGTAGGCATCGGTGGCCGTATCCATCGCCACATCCGCCCAACTCAGGCTCTGGCCCTTTTTGACAGGGCGAATCACCTTGACCTGATGCGCCAGGCCCAAGGGCAACCCGCCCAGCTTCATGGACGTATCAGACGGCAACAACTTGCCCCACACGGTGTAGCCACCTTCGCCGTCGAGCATATCGCCGGGTTTCAAGTCTTTCTTGGCCGTGGCCACCACGTCGGCGTTCCAGCAGGTCGCAACGCCCGTCGGCTCGCCGCGCAGCGCGACGGACGCGACTGAAACGCCGACTTCCAGGCCGATCAAATGCCAGCGTTTGTAGAGCGTGAAGTAGCGCCCGCTCGGGTCGGTGTGGGCGTTGTATTCTTCAAAACAGTTGCGGATGTATTCGGTTTCGCCTTCGACGGTGACCCACACACCCATGCGGATGTCGTAAGGAATTTTGCGGCCGTTCGCTTCGAGCGAGGAAACCACCTCGACCATGCCTTTGCGTTCCAGCACACCGCCTTCAGATATCGGGCGCGTGACAAACGGAATGTCTTCCACACTCGCGGGCGGGTACAAGAGGCCGTTGCTCGGCACCGTGAGGCCGGTGGCATTGGCCACAGCGGTCGATTCGATGGACGGTTTGGAGCCATCGAGAAAACTGTTGAACATCTTCGGGTTCAGGCCGCCGCGCAGCGCTTGCTCGGGCGTGAGTCCGTAGTTGCCCCACACCGTGTCGGGCGTCGATTCGGAAAAATGCGGCAACCACTTGTGGCCCCGGCCTGCTGCCACCACCGGGAAGCCGCAGGTGCGCGCCCAATCGACCAGGTCGCAAATCAGCGCGGGCTGGTCGCCAAACGCGAGTGAGTACACCACGCCGGCTTCTGCAGCCCTGCGCGCCAGCAGTGGGCCACAAAAGGCATCCGCCTCCACTGTCACGTTGACCACATGTTTGCCGTGTTTGAACGCCAGCAAACAGTGTTCAACCGCGGCCACCGGATTGCCAGTGCACTCGACAATGATGTCGATCTGCGGGTTCGTGACCACAGCTTGCCAGTCGTCGGTGATCCAGGTCGCTCCCGTTTTAATAGCTATTTGGACTGATTCTGCGAGACCTGAGGCCGTATTCCACCCCACACGGGTCAAATTGACACGTGCGGCCTCGGGGTTCAGGTCGGCAATCGCCACCAGGTGCACACCCGGCGTGCGGGGGATTTGCGCCAGGTACATGGAGCCGAATTTGCCGGCGCCGATGAGGCCGATGCGAATCGGCTTGTTGTCGGCTGCGCGCTGCTGGAGTTTGGTGTAAAGGTTCATGGGCAATCTGTTCTGGGTGGTCTCAAGCCGCTTAACGCTCCGCCGCAATCTCATTCATCGAGGTCGGCATCGCGGTGGCGGGCACGCCGTCTTTCCACGGCAGATCCACCGGGTAATCTTTGACGAGGCAATCGTCGGGCAGACATTCAATTGGCGTGAAGTCGCGGTGCGCGATGTACTCGGGCCGTTTGAAGCGGCGGATGTGGTTGCTCACGGCGCACAGGCTCAGGTACACCGCCACGCGGTTGAAGGGCGACAGGTTGGCCCCCGAAGCGTGCACCAGGCAGGAGTGGAACAGGATCATCGAGCCCGCCGGGCCTTTGGGGCTGACGATGCCACCATCTTTGCCGCCGCCGCGCTGCACAAGCTGTCGGATCAGGTCGTTATCGACCGTCCACAGTGGGTAACTGGTGGTGGTCAGGTCGTGTTTGGCATCGACCACGCCCTTCTTGTGGCTGCCGGGGATGAACATCAGTGGGCCGTTGAATTCGTTCACGTCGTCCAGAAAAATCGCAATGTTCATGGCGCGCTCAGAAGGCATCAGGTCGTCATTGAGCCAGGTGCCGTAGTCCTGGTGCCACTGCCACACGTCGCCCTCAAAGGCCATCTTGCCGTTGATCTTGAACTGGTGCATGTAGAGTTTTTCACCCAGCAAATCCTCCACCGGCTGGATCATGCGCGGGTGGCGCGAAAGCCGCGCGAAGGGCTCGCTGTACATGTGCGCGGCGAAGTTGGTGCGCACGGCCTCTTTGCCTTTTTCGCGCACGTTGTAGTCTTCGCGCCGCTCGTACAGGGCGGGTACGGCGTCGATCAGGTTCTTGGTCTCCCCCGCCGTGAAGTGGCCGGGGAAGAAGAGGTAACCGTCGCGGTCGAATTGGGCTTTTTGGTCGGGGGTGAGGTTCATGGTGGTCTCCTGACGTGGGTAGGTGAAAGTTGGTGTGTCGATTGAGTCGAAAGAGTCAAGCGGATTTGGATTGGAGCGGCGCGGTGGTTTGCAGGGTGTTGGTCAGCAAGACGGCCAGGTTGCGGCTGGCGTCTTCACCGTGCTGGCGGATCAAGCGCTCGGCCCCGGCCGCATCGCCTTGCGCGATGGCGTGGGCGATGGCCTCGTGTTCGTCCCACACGGCATCCCGCACGGTAGAGACCTGCAACACGGCGCCCATGGCGCGGCGGATGTGTTGCCAGTGCATGTGGGCGCTCTGCGCGATCATGGCGTTGCCGGAAGCCGTGTAAATGGCCGCGTGGAAGGCCATGTCAGCGCTGATCATCGGTTTGACCTTGCCCGCGCTTGTTGCCGCGCGGCCCTGCGCGATCAAACGCGCGTCGATCACCTGCCGTTTGCCCGCCGCCAGCCTGGCCGCCAGCGCGTCCAGAGCGCAGCGCACCTGGTAGATCTGCTTCAGCCAATCGACATCCAGCGGCGCAACCAAGACGCCCCGCCCCGGCGCGTCCAGCACGAAGCCGTCTTTCTTCAGCAGGCGCAAGGCCTGCAACACCGGCTGGCGCGACACTGCAAGCTGAGCGGCGATGTCTTCCTGCCCAATGCGCGCGCCAGGTGCCATCGAGCCGTCGCTGATGGCGTCCAGCAGGCTGCGGTAGACCTGGTCAACCAAATCCGGCGTGGTGTCGATTTTTACTAGTTTGCTGGCGTGCATGGCGCGTACTCCGTATACAGAATACATCGCCGGCGAGCAAATTGTCAATTGGGGTAAAGCCGCGCCTGTCTAATTAGGCTCGCTCGAATCAAATAAAGTAAAAAACTTTTCGTAATATCGATATAAAGAAATTACTTCCGAGTAAAGTCACGTTTTTATTCAAATTAACGCTATTTATTATGATCGTAATTTGCCTATTTATTAATTAACTAATTAATTAAAATCAATAAATCAACTTTTTGTATCGCGCGCGCGAGATATCGGCAATTCCGCTCGCCAATTCGGCCCGCCGACTCAACTCGCCAACAACGCCCCATCCACCACCAAGTCTGCCGCGTTCACCAGCCGTGACTCGTCAGACGCCAAAAACACCGCCGCCCAGGCCACGTCATCGGGCTCACCCAGGCATTGAAACGGGTGCAAATCCTTCAGCGCCTTGACCGCGTTCTCCTTGCCCACGCGTTTCACCGTGGCCCCTTCGGTGAGCGCCGTGCGGATGTAACTCGGGTGGATGGCGTTGATGCGGATGTTGTAACCCTTCTTCGCACACTGCACCGCCGCCTGTTTGGTGAGGGTGCGCACGCCGCCTTTGCTCGCGCCATACGCCGAGCCGCCGGGTGTGCCCACATAGGCGGCAATGGAGGCGATGTTGATGATGCTGCCGCCACCCGTGTCTTTCATCGCCCGCACCCCTTCGCGGGTGCCGAGGAAGGTGCCGTCCAGATTCACACTCATGATCTTGCGCCAGTCGGCAAACGAGGTTTGGTCGAACGACTCAGGCGGCGGCAGGCCAATGCCGGCGTTGTTCACCAACACATCGAGTTTGCCGAAATGGGCGACGGTTTGCGCCACCACCTGCTGCCAACTGGCTTCTTCGCGCACATCGAGTTCAACGTAAATCGCGTCGATGCCCTGGGCTTTGAGTGCTGCCAACGCGGAAGCCGCCGTGGCCCGGTTGGCCTCGCCCGGCAAGTCTGCCAACACAATGCGCGCGCCCTCCTGCCCGAGCCGCCGCGCAATGGCCGAGCCAATGCCGCCCAGGGCGCCGCTGATGAAAGCCACTTTGTTGGCCACACGGCCTGCTCTTGGTTGGGTTGTCATCGCGTGAATTTACACCCTGCGGCACTCGCTGATCTCTACCATTCCACCCCAAATGGCAAATTGAACTGGCCAGTAGCGAAATCAAGTCGCTATTGTTTTGGGAGCTGCTTAGGCACGTTTTACGTGACTTGGAGGCCAATTGTCCTTGAAATTATTGAAAATCGAGCTGAAAACGCCAATTGTTAATATGTAAGTTAACAGCTGGCTGTTTCCGCAAGCACCGCACGGCGACCGGGCAATGCGCATGCGGTTTTGGCGTGAAAGCACGCGCGACACGAAAATGTTTTGCGACACGGTGGTCGCACATTTTTGTTATTCCCGCCCAGAGCGCTTCCACGCGCCTTTCCCACCAAAGCCCGGTCGCATTTCCCGATCACCGCGCTCATTGGGTGTTTTCGTGCGGGATGGATGCAGGGGTTCAAATTGTTTGGGCTGTGGCGAGGGGTTGGTTCGAGGCCAAAGCCGTTCGTCAGCGTCTTGGTATGACCGACTGCGATTTGGCGCTTGTTGTCATCCACCACCGACAGCTTTCTAACAACTCAATTTCAAGATTTGGCTTGCCAGTCTGCTGTGATTCAGGGTGGCCGGCCTTGTTCCTAAAGCGGCTCTCTTTGTCAGTAGAAGTGGACACGGGTCGAACCAACAATGTCACTACCAAGACTCAGGACTCGCTCTAGTGGGGTCAAGGCCTGAGTTGCGGTAAGTTGGTGAATTTGCCGCTCATATCGACATACCCAAGGTCTCCATTGAGTGTCGCTGTTGCCAAACCGTCGTCTCCAAATTTTCCCACCTTGTCATAAAGGGGGTGGATGATGTATTCCCCCTTGGCATTGATGTGGCCCCATTTGTTTTCTTGTTTGATGATCG
>JANNMM010000094.1:0-7160 GCA_031397915.1 Rhodoferax sp.
TTGCCCAGCCTGCCAACGCCTGGCGAGGCGCACGCCAAATTGGCTCGCCGGCTGGAGAAAGGCCTGGCCTCAAAAGTTGCGGACCCCAACCAGAAGCCCAAAAAGGCCAGTGCCGACCAACTGGCCTGGGCAGCGGCAGGCTTGCACTGCAGCGCCAACGAGCGCCGTGCCGACGAAGCCAGCCGCGATGTGGAAGCCTGGCTCAAATGCAAGTACATGCGTGAGCACTTGGGGGAGGAATATGGCGGCGTGGTGAGTTCGGCCACGAGCTTTGGCATCTTCGTGACCTTGGACGCGATGTACGTGGAAGGCCTGGTGCACATCACCGAGCTTGGCGGTGAATATTTCCGTTTTGACGAGATGCACCAGGAACTGCGCGGCGAGCGTACCGGTATCCGGTACGCCATTGGCACCCGCGTGCGGGTGCAGGTGAGCCGGGTGGACCTGGACGGCCGGCGCATTGATTTCCGCCTTGTGCGGGATGACGAAGCCTTGCAAAACCGGGCCATGAAAGACAAAGGGCTGTTGCGCGACGGCGCCCCGCGCGACGGTGGCAAGAAAGCCGCCGCCCGCAAGAAGGGCAATGGGTTTGGCGCTGCCGGACAAGGCGCACGCGGAGGTGCGCCGGCGTCTGGCAAGGGCAAGAGTGCGGTCAAGACCCGGGGCAAAGACAAAGACAGCGGGCGCAATCGCAAGAGCAATCGCAAATCCTGAACAAAACCATTCTCAAGAAAGAACAAAAATATGACCAACACTTCGAAAACCGCCATCGTCACCGGTGCCGGCACTGGCGTGGGCAAAGCGGCCGCGCTGGCCATGCTCGCTGACGGCTACAACGTGGTGCTCGCCGGGCGGCGCGCCGAACCGCTTGCGGAAGTCATCGCAGACAGCGGTGTGCCCGCTCGGGCGCTGGCAGTGCCGACAGATGTGGCGAACCCGGATTCCGTGAAGGCCCTGTTTGCGGCGGCCAAGGCAAAGTTTGGCCGCCTGGATGTGGTGTTCAACAACGCGGGCGTGAATGCACCCGGCATTCCACTGGAAGACCTGACCCTCGCCCAATGGAGGAACGTGGTTGACATCAATTTAAGCGGCGTTTTCTATTGCATCCAGGAGGCTTTTCGCGTGATGAAGGCGCAAGACCCGCAGGGTGGCCGGATCATCAACAACGGTTCGATCTCCGCCCACGCGCCGCGGCCCAACTCAATTGCCTACACCTCAACCAAACACGGCGTGGCGGGTTTGACCAAAACCGCGTCGCTTGATGGCCGCAAATACAACATCGCGGTAGGGCAGATCGACATAGGCAATGCCGCGACAGAGATGGCGCAACGCATGGCTTCAGGGGTGATCCAGGCCAACGGTGAAATCGCCATCGAGCCTTTGATGGACGTGAATATCGTCGGCCAATCGGTGCTCTATATGGCCAATCTACCGCTCTCGGCCAATGTTTTGTTCCACACGGTGATGGCGACCAAAATGCCGTTTGTGGGGCGCGGTTGATAGCAGCAAGTAAAATTTCGTGTAAACAGCAGTTTATTAGTAATATTGTCTATACGAATATCGAAAAATATAATAATAACATAGCTATAATTTTACATTATTCGTGACTTGTTGCCCTATTAATCTTTTGCAATCAGGAAAAAAATATTTATTGGTGAGTGTGCCCCCGGTTTGAATTCTCGTGCCGCCTTTCCGAAAGCGTCACAACCGGCTGGCCAGGCCTGCGGCAGTCAAAGGGTGCGAGGTCGGCCAATCGCTGGCCACTTCGCCGTGTCGATATACCGCGTCGCAGGCTGCCTGAAAAACTTCCTCATTGCTGCGTTTGCCCACCAGCGCAGCGCCGAGCAGGCCCGCCAGCACGTCGCCGGTGCCAGCCGTCGCCAGACGCGCGTTGCCACTTGGATTGATCTGCGGAATCTGGCCTGGCATCGCAATCACGCTGCCTGATCCTTTCAGAACGACACAGCAGGCAAACCGTTCGGCAAGGCGGCCCGCTGCGTCAAGCCGGTTGGCCTGGACCTGCGCAGCACTGCAACCCAAGAGGCGCGCGGCTTCCAGTGGGTGCGGCGTCAACACGGCGGGTTTGCCGCGTGCGGCACGGTGGCGAAGCTGGGTTTGCAGGTTGTCGTCTACCGCGATGGCATTGAGCGCATCGGCATCAAGCACGGCCATCAGGGCGGTCGACAACACCTTGGGCAAAACTGCCCGCACAGCGTTGCCGCCGCCACAGCCACAGACGACCACGCCCTGGCTCAAATCAAGCGATTCAACCGGCCTGAACATCAACTCGGGCAGTTGTACGTCAACCGCCATGGAACCGCCGTCCAGCAGCCCAACCAGTACACGGCCAGCGCCTGCGTGCAAAGCTGCAGTTGCTGCCAGCAAAGCCGCGCCAGTCATGCCAGGCGCGCCGCCGATCACAGTGACGTCGCCAAAGGCGCCTTTGTGCGAGGCGTGTGGTGCCCCCTCCCTGCTGGCTAGCCGCGATGATGCTGCAGGAAGCCGCGCTGAGGCTTGCAGGCCGGGCACCGTTGAGGCGTCGCAGCCCAGTGGGTCAAACCAGATGTCGCCAGCGTGGTCGCGCCCCAAGGCCGTGAAGGTACCGGGTTTGAGCGTGACGAGGCTCAGGGTTGCCTGAGCGCGCACAGTTTGCGGGCCGGCACAGCCGGTGTCGGCGTCCAGACCGCTGGGCAGGTCGATCGACAACACGGGCGCTGTGTGGCGGTTCATCAGTTCAATCCAGTTGGCCAGGGGACCCTGGTTCTGACCCGAGTTGCCGCGCGGGCCGGTGTCGCTGGCTTGGGAGGAACCAATGCCCAGGAGCGCGTCGATCACCACGTCAAACTGGCGCGGCGGCTCGCTGGCAACCTCAACGCCGCTCGCTCGGGCACGTTTGAAAGACGCCAACGTGTCGGGGCTGCACCGCTCGGGGCTGCCAACCCAGGTCAAATCAACCGTTTTGCCCCATTGGCGCAGGTGATGGGCGGCTTCCAGGCCGTCGCCGCCGTTGTTACCCGGCCCGCAGGCGATCCAGAAGGTTTGTGCATGCGGGTACAGCGCGAGCGCCAGGCGGGCCACTGACAATCCAGCGCGCTGCATCAGCGAATGCGTGGGCAACTGCGCTGCGAACATGGTTTCAACGCGTCGCGTGTTGGCAATGCTGTGAAGGTCGTAGCCACGCTGCAGCGACCGCTTGGATGCCGTTGGCGTCAGTACCCGCTGCGGAAAAACCCGCTGCGGATCAATCGGTCTATCGGTCATAACCGTGGCCCGTCATCAGGCAAACCGGCTTTGCCGCAAGCCGCTGAGGTCAATGGCAGCGGGTTTGCTGCTGATCAAATCGGCCAGTGCCCGCGCCGAACCGCAGCTCAGGGCCCAGCCACTGGAGCCATGGCCCACATTGAGCCAAAGCCCTGGCACGACACATTCGCCTACCACGGGCGGGCCATCGGGCAACATCGGTCGCGCGCCTTTCCAGACCTGCACGCCGCTGGACTGGATGGCGGCACCCGGAAACCAGTCTTGCAGAACTTTGTAAAGGGTTTGAATGGATGACTTGCGATGGTGGTCGGCGCGGCCACCCAGCTCAGCGCAGCCAGCGACCCGGACGCGTTGCCCCAGCCGCGAGATTGCCACCTTGTAGCGCTCGTCCATCACGGCGCTCACAGGCGCATCGATGGGCTCGCGGATGGGGGCGCTGACTGAATAGCCATAGACAGCGGTCATCGGCACCCTGACGCCCAGCGGACTGAGCAAATCCCTGGCGGCGAGCCCGGCACATACCACCACGGCATTGAAAGCGCGGGCGCTCGCTTCATCGGCAAGTTTGATGGCCACACCCTTGAGGTCCGAAACGGGCCTGACATGGGTGACGGACTTGTTGAATTCAAACGTCACACCTGCGCGCTGGCACTCGCCTTTCAGGAGGAGCGCAAATTGGCGGCAGTTCCCGACTTCATCCTGGGGAAGGTGAATGGCGCCGAAAAAAGCGGTGTCGGCGTTCAGCGCGGGCTCGACCTTGCGTGCGCTTTTTTCATCCAGGTCGTGAAAGTTCACGCCTGCGTCTTTGAGGACTTGCAGGCTGGGCTGGATCATTTTGCGGTCTGACTCCGAGCGCAACAACACCAGGTAACCGTCGCTGCGGTCGTACTCGAGCTTCAGGTCGGTGGTGATGGCATGAAGACGCTCGCGGCTGTAGAACGCCAGCTTCTGGAGACTCGAGCGCGCCGCCTGATAACGCGAGGGCTTGCAGGCCCGCCACCACCGCGCCATCCAGGCGACGTCTCTGGCACTCAAAGACGCGCTTATTTTCACGGGTGCATAACGGCTCGCCATATGGCTCAGGACCTTCCAGGGCATGCCGGGCGCGGCCCAGGGGGTGACGTAACCGGGTGCCACAAGGCCTGCGTTGGCAAAACTCGATTCTTCTGCGGCTGCGCCGCGCCGTTCGAAAACCGTGACTTCATGGCCGTCTGCCGCCAGTTCCCAGGCGGTCGCGATGCCGATGATGCCCGCGCCGATTACTGCAATTTTCATTGGATAAATTCAGGGTTTGCCCGCCTTTGATGGGGCCGTCCAAGCTAGCGGGTTTGCAGCAATTTTTCGATTTGCGCCGCAATGTTCAGCACCACGTCATCTTGCAGGGCAGTGGACCACACCATCAGGCCAACCGGCAGCTCGTCCGGTTCATGGCAAGGGATCGAGATCGCGCAGCCATCCAGCATGTTGACCACGGCAGTGTTGCGCAGCAGCAGTCCGTTGACTTCGAAGAAGCGGCTGTCGCGCTCGGCGCCGGGCTCGACCTGCGCGATCGGGGGAGCGACGATGGGAACCGTGGGCGACAAGACGGCGTCAAAATCGGCCAGGCTCAGTTGGACTTTTGCAATCCAGTGCCTGCGCGCGGCCTGCAGCTCAATGTATTCACGAGCCGACATGGATGAGCCGCGCAGGATGCGGGCCAGCACGCGCGGATCGTATTCGCGACTGTGCGCGTCGAGCATCGGGTAGTGCAGGGCGTAGGCTTCGGCCGGGGAAAATCCGCCGGTGGCGTTGATGGCGGGCAGGTCGTTGAGGGCGGCGAGGTCAATTTCATACACATTTGCGCCGGCTGCTCGCATCAGCGCCAGTGTGCTTTCCCATGCGCGCGACACGGTTGGGTCCAGGTTGTCTTGCATCAGCGGTTTGACCACGGCGAGCCGGTATTGGGTCAATGGCGCGTCGCTGCGAACTACACGTTGGGCCGACAGCACCTCATGCGCCAGCACCGCGTCGCGCACGCTGCGGGTGAGTGCGCAAATGGTGTCCATGGTGAAGGAAAGCGGATACGCACCCTCAGTTGGCACCAGGCGGGCGGAATTTTTGAACCCGACAATGCCATTGAGTGCCGCCGGTATGCGAATCGAGCCCCCGGTGTCGGACCCCAGACCAATGAAAGATGAGCCGGTTGCGACGGATACAGCAGCCCCTGACGACGAACCACCGGGCACGCGAGGCAGATCCCTGCAACTACCATTGGCCGGCGTGCCGAAGTGGGGGTTGACGCCCACACCCGAGAAGGCAAATTCCACCATGTTGGTGCGGCCAATCACGACGCCACCTGCGGCTTTGAGTCGGGCAACCGCAACGGCGTCCGCTTGCGCAGGTGGGGAATGTTTCAATGCGACAGAGCCGGCGGTGGTGGTCTGTCCCTTGATGTCAAACAGGTCTTTGGTGGAGATCGCCAAGCCCGCCAGGGGCAAGACGTCGACGCCGCGGGCAGATGCGCCATGCATGGCCTCGTCAAACAGGGTTCTCAGAAAAACATGCCGGTTGCTGGCGGATTCGGCCACCTGAATGGCAGCTTCCATGTGTTCCTTGGCTGCGGTTTTGCCGGCGCGTACCGAGTGGCGGGCTGCGTGCAGGTCGTTAAGGGCTGTGGGCTTGGTGGCAGGGCGGGGGGGCGTCATGGCGGCTACTCTAGAGTGTTATAATCTTTGGGTTTTGCTGGATTCCCCTGCAAAACATTTGCAATTCTCAATCGCAAACCAGCCTCATCAAGGTGTTGCACAAAGTTTCTTCCGGGTTACCGATGGAAACTCTGGCAATAGCGGGCTGGATTTTAGACCAAACCTTTGGAGTTAAACATGTCAGTTACCATGCGTGAAATGCTGGAAGCCGGTGTCCATTTTGGCCACCAAACCCGTTTCTGGAACCCCAAGATGGCCCCGTTCATCTTCGGCCACCGCAACAAGATTCACATCATCAACCTGGAAAAATCGCTGCCGATGTTCCAGGACGCGGCCAAGTTTGCCAAGCAGTTGACCGCCCGTCGCGGTACGGTTCTGATGGTGGGCACCAAGCGCCAGGCCCGTGAAATCGTTGCAGCCGAGGCGCAACGCGCCGGCGTGCCTTTTGTCGACCAGCGTTGGCTTGGCGGCATGCTGACCAATTTCAAAACGGTCAAGACTTCGATCAAGCGGCTCAAGGAGATGAAGGTCCAGCAGGAAGCCGGCCTTGATGCGATGAGCAAAAAAGAGCAGCTGATGTTTACCCGCGAGATCGAAAAACTCGAAAAAGACATCGGCGGCATCCAGGACATGAACGCCTTGCCAGACGCGATTTTTGTGATCGACGTCGGTTACCACAAGATTGCCGTGCTTGAGGCGAAAAAGCTTGGCATTCCCTTGATTGGTGTGGTCGACTCCAACCATTCACCCGAAGGCATTGACTATGTCATTCCCGGGAATGATGATTCCTCAAAGGCCGTCATGCTGTACGCGCGTGGTATTGCAGATGCGATCCTGGAAGGTCGTGCCAATGCGGTGGATGATGTGGTCAAAGCCGTGGCCGCAGAAGGTACCGACGAATTTGTCGAAGTGGACGAAGCAGCTGCTTGATAAATGCCCCCTGATCGAGCGTTTCAGCGCTGATCCAGGGTGGTGAAAAAGGGGCTGAGGGCCCCTTTTTTTTAGCCGGGTGCCAACGCCAGATTGACTCGCTGCGTGCCCAACAAGTTGAATTCAGGAATTTAGTTGATTAGGAGAAGAAAATGGTTGCAATTACTGCAAGTTTGGTCGGCCTTTCTTAGGGGCGATTCCCCTAGACCCTAAAGTCGTACTACGAGGCGATTCCGGCGAACCGATTCTCATCTCTGATCCTGACAGTCCTGTTTCCGAGGCTTT
>JANNMM010000128.1:0-15907 GCA_031397915.1 Rhodoferax sp.
CCATTGCCAATGGCCGCGACGAAGGTGTCACCAAGCTACTGTTTGACGACTCGCCCGAGGCCCACGGCCACGGCAAGATCCTGGGTGGCGGCATGGTCGGCACGCATGCGGGCGACATGATCGGCGAGATTGCGCTGGCGATCGAGATGGGTGCAGATGCCGTGGATATCGGCAAGACGATTCACCCGCATCCGACGCTGGGCGAGAGCATTGGCATGGCGGCGGAAGTGGCGCATGGCAGTTGCACCGACTTGCCGCCGGTGCGCAAGTAGACCAATCCGCTTTCCCCATCGAAAAAGCCCGGATCTTCACAGATCCGGGCTTTTTGGCTGCGTGATCGCTCCGGCGCCGGATCAGTCTAGAGCCGGCGGATGCTCTGGCCACGTCAGCGCTGGCCGCGAGAAGTTGCCCTTGCCGCGCTGGCCATTGACCGATTCGGTGTTCATCGAGAAGAACAGCGTCGCGTAGGCCACGGCGTCGGAATTGACATCCAGCGCCCGATCGTTGTTGTTGGCATACCTGTCGCAGGCAAGGTGGTAGCAAGGGTCGTAGGGCGTGCCGGCAGTGCCGCCGAAAATCGACGCCTCCTCGGGTGTCTTGACACCTTCCGCCCCCGTGAACAAGCCGCCCGACGGAATGTCGACGCCCAAGGCGATGAACGGTCCGTAGTCAGAGCGGCCCGAGAAATCGGTGCCCTTGAACGGTATGCCGCGCTCGGTGTAGAAATTCTCAAACACCTTCTCGATCTGCGCCGACCCTGCGGGCCCTGCCGGTGCGCCGACGTTGTCGGAGTTGTCGCCGTCGTAGATGAAGAACACATGGTTGGGCGAACCGACCATGTCGAAGTTCAGGTACAGCGCGATGCGGGCCCGCTCCGCAGCGCTCAGGCCTGCCACATAGGCTGTCGAGCCGATAAGCCCCGACTCTTCGCCGCCCCACCATGCGAAACGCAACTTGTTGCGCGGATTGACCTTGCTCATGCGCAGCGCGGTTTCGAGGATGGCGGCGCTGCCGGAGCCGTTGTCGTTGATGCCCGGCCCACGTTGCACCGAGTCGAGGTGCGCGCCGACCATCACGACGTTGTTCGCGTCACCCGAGCGCGACTCCGCAATCACGTTGTACTGGGTGATATTCTGCGGCGGCGCCAGTGTGATCGTCGCTTGCGAGCCGGCCTGGGCGAGGGTGGTGCCGTCGGCGAACGAGGCCCCGATGACAGGGATGATGACCGAGGCCGGCGCCAGTGTTCCGAGGATGAGGCCCTCGCGCTCAGGCGTGTTGCCTTGGTTGAAGATGATGACGGCTGAAGCGCCCGCAGCCTGGGCATTGAGCGCTTTAACCGCAAAAGTGCATGTGCCACGTTGCACGAGGGCGATATTGCCAGCGGGGAAGCCGGCGAAGTCAGCCGCTTCGCAGCCGCTCGTGCTGGCACGCGGTGGCACGAGATTGATGTCGATCGGCGTGACGACAGCCGTGACGTTGCCAAACCCGCTTCCGGTGAACGCGCCAGTTTCATAGCTGGCCGTGGTCGGCGCGATCTGGCGCAGCGTTGGCAGCGCGACATAGACGAAAGCAAACGGATTGAGCGTGACGTCGTAGCCTGCTGCCCTCATTTGTGCTGCGACGTACTCGACGCTCTTCTCATAGCCCGGCGTGCCCGCGGCACGCGTGCCGCCGTTGGCGTCGGCAATGCCCTGCAGCGCGGCCTGATGCGCGCGAACGCCCTCGAGCGTGACGCATTGAAGGAGTTTGTCGAAGGTGTTGTTTACCCGGTTGGCACACGCAGCGGAAGATCCTTGCGCATTCGCTTGTGCGTTGGGAGCCATCGCTTCGCCGCCGCCGCCGCAGGCCGCCAGGACGAGGGCCGCGACCATGACCGAACCGCCCCGCCACGCACGGGTCATGCGCGTGTGTTTTCGCTGAACTTGTCCCATGCTCACCTCCAAAGTGTTTTTCACGCCATGGCGGCGCGAATTGAGTCTAGGCTTGCCGCATGCTGGTTGTCAACGGTTGATCGGGGTAGTCGAATACCCTCTTTTACGGTCACTGAAAACTTGGGCCCAAGAGATCTATATGAATCTGCTCAAACGGGTCAAGTCCAAGTGCACTGTGCTGCCGGCGCGCTCGTCGGTGGAAGTGACGCATGACGGTTGCACCGATTTGCCGTCGGTGCGGAAATAGGTAAATGGCGCTTCTTCAAACGCGCCTGCGCACCTGAACATCCACCAACTCGCCCAGGTTGTCGGAGGGAAAACCTTTCCATGAGCCGCTGACCGGCAACGCCAGGCTGGCATGGCGAGCCACACCCACACGAATCAGGTCTGTTCCACCGATCAGGTTGTTGGTGGGATCAAACGGAATCCAGCCCGCGCCGGGCAGGTACACCTGCACCCAGGCATGGGTGGCGCCTGCGCCAACGATCTCGTTTGGCCCGCCATCGAGCCAGGGTGTATAGAGGTAGCCTGAGACAAAACGCGCGGCGTAACCAAGCTGGCGAATGGCCTCGATCATCAGCGTGGCGAAGTCCCTGCAGGTGCCGCTTTGCCGCTGCAGGGTCTCAAAAGGCGTTTGTACGCCGGGGTCGAAGCGGGCCTGGTACAGCAGGCTGTTGCGAATGAAAGCTGTCATTTCCACCAACAACTGGCGGGTGTCAGTTGTGCCGTCCGCGTTTACGAACTGCCTCGCCCAGTTTTCAAGCACGCCGCCTGGATCGTCGTAGTAGGGGCGCAGGTAATGCGCCAGAACCAGCTGCTCCTCGTCGTTGTAATCGAATGGGTAGATTTGTGCCCAGGGCCGCAACGGCAATCCCGCCGAAGGTGTGCCGGTGTGTTCAACCGAAAACGTGCACACCACCTTCAGCTCCGTTGCCGGGCTCTGCGGTTGCACCAGGGCCACCGAATTGGAGTACGGGTCTTGAATCATGCGGATGTCCAGTGGCTCCGGAAAAACCTGCATGTCCGTCGCCAACACACGCAGGTCGTGGCTGTCGCGCGGGCGAAAAAGCACGCGGTACTCGCCTAAAGTGACGGGTTGCGCGTAGCGGTAATGAGTCGTGTGTGTGATGTTGAAGAAAACAGACATGCGGATAGGGGAAAGTAGATGGGGCCGGCATGCACAGCATGCGCCCAGTGAACCCAGGGAGTCCATCGGTTGGCACCGCGATGGCCTGTCGGCGCTGTCTTACCCGTCAAGCTTCAAATTTTTATCCGCGTTCGCCATCGCCGTGGCAGCGCAGGTGTTTTTTGTTCTGTTGCGTGGCGAACACTGGGTGGCAACTCACAGAATAAATTTCTGCCTGGCCGGCTTGAATTTCTGTGTCTATGTTAGCTACTACAAAAATAGCTATAAACACAATAAACACGAAACTTCATGACTAACTTTTCATGAAAAATCGGTCGAAGCGAAATTTCCATGGGAAAGTTAACTCCTATGTTAACAAAATCTGAATCGGCGTTTGCCATTGGCTGAATTGCCAACTCGCTCAAGCCAGCGAGTTAGGGGTTTCATTTTCCCGGCGCGGGTTTTTTTTCCTTGGGCGAGGCTGGGGATTTGCCCGATGCGAGCAAACGCCCGCAGTCGCTGTCTTTGCCCGGACCCGGGTCAATCAAGGGGATCACCGCCAGCAGCGGGTTGACCAAGCCCAGCGCCACAGCACCCAGGGCACGCACCGCCGCCCGGCCCTTGTCGACACCCGCTACTGGCCTGGCGAAATTGCCCCGGATGTAAATGGGGCTGCGTAAAGCCAGCGGGCTGGTATTTTTTGTCTTTTGGTTCAGCGTCAGGTCAAGCCGCTCTTGCGCAAGGTCGATGCTGCCGGTGCCGCTGATGGTGGTTACTGCGGTGTCCAGCAGCAAGGTATTGGTCCGCATGGTGCCCTGGCGCACGTCGAAATCCGCCACGGCGCAGCGCAGCTCAATCTGCTGGTCGCCGCTCAGGCTCAGCGCCAGCATCTCCCAAAGATGCAAGCCGATCTTCTCCATCATCAGGCGGCTGATCTGGCCGCCGGCGACGACCAGCCCTGCCTGCCCGTTGGCGCTTGCCAACATGGCGCCCACCGAGTTCCCGGTGCCGCTCAGGTCAAACAGGCCGTTGACCTGGCCAATGGTGGCCTGGTTGAGTTTGACGCCAGGAATCAGTTTGGCGAGTTGAAGTTTTTGCGCCTTTACGCGAGCGCGCGCCTGGATCGGTTTCTTGCGGCCATCCAGCGTAATCACCGCGCTGAGGTGCCCGCCCGCCAGGCCAAAATCCAGCGGGTCGAGCGTCAAAACTGAATCACGCAGCAGCATATGTGCCGTCAGGTTGTCCAGTGGCATATCCGAGGCCCTGCGGATGGTCTTGGCACGCAAATGGACATCGGCGTCCAGGCTGTCCCAACGTTCGGTATTGAACGGCAGGTCGGGCAACACACGCACGCGTGCAGGCGTGACACGGGGCATGGGTGGGGCGGTGGTGGCCAGGCTGGCGGGTGTGTTGGCAGGGGCTGCCAGCCTGGCCGCTTTCACGTTGCCGGGGCGCGCGCCAATCAGCGGCCCCAGGTCGGCAATGTCGAGCAGGTTTGAACTCAAGTCCGCCACCAGTGCTGGGCGTTGGCCGCCGGTCGTGACTGCGATGGACCCGGCAATGTCGCTGTCACCAAAGCGGCCCTTGAATTTGTCATAGTGCCAGCGGTTGCCGGCGCGGACCAGGCGGCCATCCGTGACGTAGGCGCGCGTGCCGGGTGTGGCGATCCCGATCAGGGGGAACAGCTGGTCGAGGTTGTCGCCGCGCAGTGCGAGGGCCATGTCCAGGGCCGAAACCTTTTGCAGGCTGGTCACGTGGCCCTCGGCCCGCACATGGGTACGGCCCAGATCGGCGTCAACTTTCAAGGCATAGGGTGTTGTCTCGTCGCGCAGGGCCAGCACTGGCGCGCCGCTGCCCTTGGCCTTGACCGGCAGGCCCTTGAATTGCCCTTGCACACTGAAATCAAGACCATAAACGGACGCGGCTGCGCCCGGCTGCCGTGTGCTGAGTTCGGCGCGCAGCCGGGTCTTGCTGGCCGCATCGTCGAAGCCCAGTGTTCCCTGGTCCAGGGTCAGCACGTCGATTTCGACGTGCGCGAATTCGTCCATTTGGTTCAGGTCAAGCAGCCAGCTTTTGCGCCCCTCGGGGTTTTGCTCCAGCATGACCACGGGGCGCTCCAGGTGCACCTGCGGAAACACGATGCGCCGCGCCAACAGGGCAGACAGGGCGGACAGGTCCAGCGTGACCTCGACCGCCGGGGTAGTGAGCATCAAAGGCTCTTTGGCCCAGGCGGGGTTGGCGAAAGTCACGTCCATGGCCTGAAAACGCGGCCGAGGCCAGTCGAACTTGAGCGTCAGGTCGCCCCGGATGGCCAGCACACGCCCGGTTTTGTTCAGTGCGAATTTCTCGATCGGCTGGCGCATCCAGTTCCAGCCAAACAGCGTGATAAACAAAATCACCACCGCAGCGATCGCCAGGAGCAGGGTGGCAAGCCACTTGAAGGCCTTGACAATTGTCATGCCGAAGGCTTTGGAGGACGGGCGAACTTGAATCATCTGCTCTGGCTGTTGTTTCAGCTGACGATGCACGCAAACCCGGGTTGGCGCTGTGCGCTGTCGAACACAACGCACCGGGTCGACCCGCCAATTAAATCGGGCTTGGTGCGGTAACGAACAATGCGGCGGCTTGGTTTGGGTTAAGTTGGTGACCATGGCGCGCAATGCTGGTGGTGCGCTCCAGCCGACCGGACAGAGGTCACCCGCATTTTCATTCGAGGGCTTGCACATCATGTCAATTTCAGCCAATTCCACCCGGGTGGTGGCAATGCTGGCAACGGGTCTTGGACTGATGCTGATTGGCTGCGCAAGTCAGAAACTTGAAACCACAACCGTGCAGAACAGCCCGACGATCCAGGTGCTGGCGATCAGCCTGAGGACAGAGGACCTGCGCGACGGCGGCATTGCCTTGATTACTCCGTCTTCCGCCATTGGGCAGGAAGACGACAGACAGGCCCTGGCGCTTTCCTTCACCGAAATGCTGAGAAACGGGCGTCCCGAATTGCGGATCTTGCCGCTTCCCCAGACCCTGAGCGCGATCAATCGAAATGGGCTGACGCGCGAATACCGGCAGATGTTTGAAGACTATCGGCTGGCCGGGATATTCGACCCTGACACGCTGCGCAAGGTCTCGAGCGCCACTGGAATGCGCTACCTCGCCCAACTCAAGTTGGGCGCGTTCAAGCAGGAGTCCAAAAGCCGGTTTGGGTTCTTGGGTGTTCGCCTCCTGGAAACCAAAACCAGCACGATCCGGCTATTTCTTCAAATATGGGACAGCCGGGACGGCTCGATCGCCTGGGAGGGTGCGCAGGAATCAACGGTTTCGCATGAGTCGATGGCGGAGGAATACGTTTCCATGAAAACCATTGTCAAGGAATCGTCGCGCGACCTCGTGGCAAATTTGCCTTGACCGCGCGGGCTGGAGGATGGGCCCCTTCGCAACACAAGAACGGGATTTTTGGGTCGTCGTTTACTATTAAAAAAATAGCATATTACTGAGTCTTTCCGTGACTTGGAGGCGGAAAATTCCAATAGTTTTGGATTTTTCCGCTTTTTTTACAAAAGTTAACATGTAAGTTAACTTTTCTGACTATTGGCAGGGCTCGACGTTGTCCGGTCGGTTGAAGTCGCCGGCGCAAGATCGGGCTGTGCGAGACGTTCACGGCACGGCGGTGACGCGCCACACGACGTTGCCCACGTCATCGGCCACCAGCAATGCGCCTTGCTGGTCGAGGGCCACGCCCACCGGGCGTCCAAAAGCCTTGGCGTCTTCGCTGAGAAAACCGGTCAATACGTCTACCGGCGCGCCCACAGGCTGTCCCGCTTCAAACGCCAGGAAAATCACTTTGTAGCCACTGTGCGGCCGCCGGTTCCAGGAGCCGTGCTGGCCAATGAACATGCCCCTTGCAAAGGGCGCAGGCAAACTCGTGCCCACCGATGACGCCAGACCGAGCGACGCCGTGTGCGCACCCAGCGCGTAGTCCGGCGCAATGGCACTGGCCACCTTGGCAGGGTTCTGCGGCGTGACGCGGACATCCACATGCTGGCCAAAGTAGCTGAAGGGCCAGCCGTAAAAAGCGCCATCGCGCACCGATGTGAGGAAGTCCGGCACAAGATCATTGCCCAGTTCGTCACGCTCGTTGACAACCGTCCATAAAACGCCGCTGGAGGGCTCCCACGCCAGGCCGTTGGGGTTGCGCAAACCAGATGCAAAGACGCGGTGTTGGCCGGATTTCAAATTGACCTGCCAGATCGCAGCACGTTCTGCCTCTGCCGCCATGCCGCGTTCAGCCACATTGCTGTTGGAACCGATGGTGACGTAAAGGTGGGTGCCGTCCGGGCTGGCGATGAGGTTCTTGGTCCAATGGTGGTTGATCGGCCCGGCCGGCAGATCAACCAGTTTCACACCGGGTGCCGCAATGCGCAAATCTCCCACGTTGTACGCGAACCGCATTACGGCATCTGAATTGGCCACGTACAGATTTCCGGCTACGAGGGCCATTCCAAAAGGCGAATGCAAACCTTCAAGCAGTACGGAGCGCACGTCGGCGATGCCGTCGCCATTGGTGTCCCGCAGCAAGGTTATGCGGTTGGCACTGGGGGTCGCGGCACCGGCACGCTTCATCACCAGGCCCATCACCCAGCCGACAAAACCCTTGTTCCCGTCGAGCTTGGGTGGTGCATTGGTTTCAGCCACCAGCACATCACCATTGGGCAACACGTATAACCAGCGCGGGTGGTCCAGGCCGCTGGCAAATGGTGCAACACGTGTGCCGGGTGCCGCTGTGGGAAAGGCACCGGAAGGCCACCCGACCGCGGGGGCGATGTTCACCGTCGGGATCCACGTTGATCGCGGTTCTGGCAAAGTGGGACGTGGCCCGGTGCTTGTGGCAATATCCACCAGATTTCCTCCCGTGCAGCCCACCAACACCGAAAAGCCCAGTACCGAAACGACGGTGGTTGCCAGTTTCATGGTGCTGCCCCGGGCCGGTCTGCGCGGGCGTGCTGAAGCAAGGTGGCGAATTCGGATGCCGCAGTGTCCGCTGGCGCGCGATACGACAGCCAGGGCTTGGGCTGGGTGAACCAGAACGCCACTTCCCAAGGGTTATAGATGCAGCTGAGTTCGGCGACGATGCGCTGTAGCTGGGGGCGCAGCGTCATGTCGCTTAAATCAAACTGGAACAGCGGCAGCCAGGCGTAAGTCTGCCATTCAAAACAAATCAACTCGCGGCGTGAAATGCAGTTGGCCAGATTGGCGATATCGACTTGAGCGCCGCCGCCACGCAGGTTGACCAGCTCCTGCAACCGCGCCAAGCCGCCACTTTGGCGGTAGGCGTCCAGCATTTCAATGAATTGGTGATCCGCAAGGCTCGAGGGCGCGCGCAGAGCTACACCAGACGACGCATTGGCCGAGGGTTCGACCAAAAAAATAAACGGTGACGTGGGGGCGGTCGTCTGAACCAGGTTTTGCACAAAGCCTCCTTGACGGGCCGGTTACTTCACTCGATGGTCAAAGTCAGCGATTGGGAGGCTTTTCAACCGGCTTGGGGCCCAGCACGGAATGGTCGTTTGCCTGACCGGCCATCGGCATCGCGTTGGACTGTTGCGCCTGGCTCATATCGGACTTGGCCGGCGCCCTGGACGCAGCGCTGTCCCGGGTTGGGTCTGCCGGCGCCACACCCAGAACATTGGTGCTGGGTATAGCGGCCGGTTCCGAATTGGGTGCCGCAAGCGTTGGGGTTGGGGGTTTGACTTTTTCGGTACAGCCCGTCAGGGCCACGCCGGGCAGAACCGCCAGTGCCAGGCTGATCCAGACGATGTGGGTTTTCCAGCCGCTGTAGCTGTCGGGGCTTGAACTGCAACACGGCAGCTGCGCCATCGCCCTGAAATTGAGGTGCAACATGGGTCTTTCTCCTAGGTGGCAAAAGGAATCTTGGCGTGTTCACCGAGCTCGGTGGGTCGTTTGCCCGTCACAATGGCTTTTGCCACTTGAAACAGCTGAACCACTTTGCTGTGATCTACGTCCCAATAATTGGCGTGCGACATCGTCACTTGAACCAGCGCCAGGTCGGGGTCGGTTACACCGCCTGGAAACCAGGCCACTGCCATCTTCGACCAGAGTTGCTGTTTTTTGGATGCATCTTCCACTACTGCGGCGGTTCCTGAAATGGACACATAGGTGTCCTCGCCAGGGTCTGCGTAAGTGACGTTGACGGTCGGGTCATTGGCCAGGTCGGCCACCGGCTCCCCCGCTCGGGACATGAAAAACCACAGGCTCGAATCCTCGCCGATCCCGGTGTTCTGCGTGGTCATGGGGCGGGAGTGCAGATGCCCATTGCCATGGCGGGTGGTGAACATTGCAAAGCGGATGTCTTTGATCAGGTCCCACAGGTGGGTGCGTGCTTGCTCGGGATTGGTGGTGTTCATCTTGCTTGATTCCTCAAAGGTAACCGGGCCAGGTAGGTTGTGGTGTGCCAGCGCGTTGCCCTTGCTGGATTGAGCCAGTGTTTCAACAACTGGTTAGTCAGTGCACGTGCCCTTGATGTGTAGGAAATACCCGCGTTCGTACACACGGGAGCGGTACACGGGGAGTGGCCCAAGAGAGTTGCACGGCCTTGCCGCCGGTGCGAAAATAACCCTGTGACCGACGCCGCACTCGTTGCCAGCATCACTGCCTATTTCAAGCGGGTGGCCAACCCGCCAGAAGCGCAGATCGAACATTTTGTGGGGCTGGGAAAGCACAGATCGCTGGAGCCGGGCGCGAGTTTTTGCAGCTTGGGACAAAAATTCCACGAGGTCGCCTTTATCCAATCTGGCATCGTGCGGTACTTCGTCACGTTGCCCGATGGCGAGGAGGCCAGTAAGGATTTCAGCGTTGCCGGAGGCTTTACGCTGTCGTTTGGCAGTGCCGTGGCAGGGCGGCCGGCGCAGGTGGCCATTGCCGCTGTGGTGCCAACGGAAGTCGTTGTCTGGCCCTACCAATTGCTGTTGGATTTGTACGCATCGGACCCTGAATGGCAAAAGCTGGGCCGCCGTATTGCGGAGCTGCTGTATATCCGCAAGGAGCAGCGTGAATTGTCTTTTTTGCTGCTCGATGCGCCAGCCCGATACCGGCAATTTTGCGAACAGTTTGGGCCACACGCAGACCGCATACCCCAGTACTACATCGCGTCCTATCTCGGCATCCGGCCACAGTCACTGTCCCGACTCAGAAAAAAGTTGGTCGATTAACCTGGGTGAATGACAAGGTGCTTCCAGCCAATCAGACTCCACTCGAAATGGTTTTACTGAAAGGCCCCCATGAAGCGAAAACTCCTTTGGCTGTTGTTGCCAGCCCTGATCATCGTCGGCGGTGCTGCCGCGCTGGCCGCATCGTTCTTCTACGCACCGCTCGAGTCCGCGCCTGTGCGCGCAGGCGCCGCACCGCCCGCGCAGGCCATTGCGCTGCGTGGTCGACCAGACAGTCCGGCGAACGCCTTTAGCGTTACCCGCATCGCCCACGCCTCGGTGTTGCTGGACTTTGGAAACGCCAAAGTCTTGACGGACCCGTGGTTCAGTGAGAAGGCGCATTTCCACCATGGCGAGCCGCTCGCCATGTCGATGGACCAACTGCCGAAATTGACCGCCATCGTGGCCAGCCACGCCCACTACGACCATTTCGACATCGATACATTGAAGCGCTACCCGGACAAGGCGGTTCCCTTTTTTGTGGGGCCGGCAATGGTGGACGCTGCCCGCGCCGCGGGCTTCACCAACGTGCGGGAGCTTCAACCCTGGGAGGCTGCAACAGTGGGGCCGCTGACCATCACCGCCGCTCCGGCGGCCCATAGAGTGCCGGAGATCACCTTCGTGATTCAGGCAAACGGCTCGACGGTGTACTTCGGTGGGGATTCAAAACTCATCCCGGAATTGCGTGAACTACCCAAGCGGTTTCCGTCGATTCAACTGGCCTTGCTGGCCATCAACGGGCTTGGCGTGTTGGGCGAGCAGGTGGTCATGAATGCCGAAGAGGCCGCGGAGCTGGCGGGCTTGCTGGGCGCGGAGGTTGCAGTGCCCATGCACTACCGTTTCAAAGGCAGCTGGTTTACCGACAGCTTCATCCTCTCTTACAACGGAACGCCCGCGCGGTTTCTGGACGCAGTCAAAAAGGTTGCGCCTGCTACCCAGGTGCGTGTTCTGGAACCCGGCGAGGTTTTGAACCTCGAACGGTGAGGGGCGGTGCCGGCCAGCGAACCGGGGAAGGGTCGCGACCAATGTGCTGGTTGACGACAAACCACCGAAGTCCGAGCGCATGCTGGCGTCAACCCCCTTTGTGCCTGGCATGTTGGCAGATGGCACCCGGCGTCGTCATCCACACATCGCCCCGGTCGCGCGCGGCAGCCACGTGCTGCAGCACACGGCGCAGGTGGCGCAGCCGGTAAGGCTGGCCAACGATGTAGGGGTGCAGCGCGATACCCATCACTAAGGGCGCGGAGCCCGGCGCCCGCGATTGATCGAGCATCTCGTCGAGCTGGTCGATGATCATTTGCGCGAAGTCTTTGCCGTCCATCTGGCGCGCGATGATCATCGGGATGTCGTTGAGCTCTTGCGGATACGGCACCGCCCACAAAGGCTTGCCACTGCGGGTGCGCATTGGAAGGGGCTGGTCGTCATGGCACCAGTTCAGGGTGTAGCCATAACCGGTTTCGGCCAGCAGATCAGGCGTAACAAGGCTTTCAGAGATCCACGGTGACAGCCAACCGGCTGGCGACTGGCCGCTTTCTTTTTGCATGCGTTCACGGCACATGTGCAAGAGCGCGCGTTCGCTGGCTTCGTCCAGTGCGCCTTGTCGCTCGGCATTGCTATGGCCGTGGCCCACGAGTTCGTCGCCACGCGCCACACAGGCGGCCACCAGCTCCGGGCAGTGGTCGTACAAGGCCGTGTTGATCAAGGCCGCTGCCGGCAGGCCCAGTGCGTCAAACAGTTCCAGGCAGCGCCACGCGCCAACGCGGTTGCCGTACTCGCGCCAGCTGTAGTTCAGCACATCGGGTTGTGGGCTGGCAGGGCCGATGGCCGCGCCCAAACCTTCGCCAAAAGCGAAGTGCTCGATGTTGAAGCCGAGGTAAACCGCCAGGCCCGCGCCATTCGGCCAGCGGTAGTTGGTGCCTCGGTGGATGGCGCTGTAGTCAAACCGGCCGTGCGTTGGCAGTTCGCCGGAATAAAGGGCAGCCATCAGCCGCTCAGCACATCAAAACAACAGCCCATCAAAATTTCGCCATGCCAGCCCGCACGAGAATCCACTCGGCGCTGTCGTTCCACACGTCCATGTGCGTGATCAAGCCATTTTTTACCACATAACGGTCGACATAACGGTTGCCCTCGAACGGCGTGCCGTCGGGCCATTCGCCGTACAGGGTTCCGAGGCTATAGACGGTGGTTTCGCCGCGTGCCGCTTCCTGCGCCGTCGCAATCACCGTTTCGGTGCGTTCGATCTTCTTTTTCACCCATTTGTAGCGCGAGGCGTTGAATTTGGTGCAATCGGCCGGTTCGCGCATCGGGCGTTTGCCGGTGAACAGGATTTTCATGTCCGGCGCCGTGTAGCGGCTGGCAGCCGCCGGGTCAGGAATCATGATCAGCCGCAGGAACTCGTTGACGACTTCTGCGGCAGTGACCGGCGCAAGCGGGGTGTCGTGATCGGTTTTCAAACAAAGTTCTCCTGTGGCTGATGTGGATTATTGCTGTTTAAACGCCCCTGATTATGTGATGACTTCGACGTTGGCGACCTTGGCCACAGCGCGCCAGGTGTCGATCTGTGAGCGAATGAGCGACACGAACTCGTCGCCGACCACACCGCCTTTGCGCGGCAAGGTCTGCAGTTCCTCCAGACGGGCAGAAAAATCAGGCTTCGCAAGGATTTCCGGGATGAGCGCCGTGAGGCGTTGAACGATGGGTGCGGGTAGGCCTTTGGGTGCGGACAGGCCCAGCCATTGAGAGCCGGTCAACTTGCCATAACCTTGCTCGGCAAATGTGGGAATGTTTGGCAGCGCTGGCAGCCGTGCGGGTGTCGAGACGGCCAGGGCGCGCAGCGAGCCAGCCTTGAGCTGGGCAACGTTGGTGGTGATGGGATCAAACAGGCTGTCGATCTGCCCGCCCAGCAAGTCCTGCATGGCGGGTGCGCTGCCCTGGTAGGGCACGTGGTCGTGTTGCGGCGCTTTGCCTTCCAATTTAAGCAACTCGCCAAACAGGTGGTTGGCCGAGCCGATGCCCGAGGAGCCATAACGCACCGGTTTGGTTTTTGCAGCGGTCACGTACTGCTCCAGGTTCTGGAAGGGCGACTGCGCGCGCACCAGCAAGACCATCGGCGCTTCGACCAACATGCCCACGTGGGTGAAATCACCCACGGCGTCAAAGGGCATGGTGCGCCGTGTGGCGGTGGCGTAAACGTGAACCGAGGCGTGGCTCACCAGCAGGTTGTAGCCATCGGCGGGTTGTCTGGAAACGTATTCCGTGCCGATCAAGCCACCCGCGCCGGCGCGGTTTTCCACCAAAACCGTTTGCCCCAACGCCGCTGAAAGGTGCGGTGCCATCAGCCGCGAGACGGTGTCCACCAGTCCGCCCGGCGGAAACTGGGCGATCAGCTTGACCGCCCCCCGGGTCGGCCAGGCGCTTTGGGCACCCACCCACGCTGGGGCTGCCAAAAGGGAGGCCGCTGCGGCCACTATTTCACGACGCTTCATAAGTACTCCTGAATGTGACAGCCCGAAAAAATAAGAGAGCGGTCATTTGGGTTAAAAAACGGGGAAGGCGCGGTAACCGTCGGTAGTGTACGCAAGATGCATACCAGCGGCCCACGGCACCCAATTGCTGCATGGGTTCGACCCGATGGACCGTGGTTTTGGCAATTTGTGCCAGTTTTGTGTGTGGCAGCGCACAGTCACACCGCCATTGCGGGTCCACTGTAGGAGCCGTGATGAATGCCGGGTAATTCTGGAAACAAGCAGTAAGCATTGCCCGCGCAAATCGACTGCGCGGCGTTGTAGGTGTGGCGGCGTGTTCGCTTTGTCTGCTCCGTGAATGCCGGGCACGCCCACAAGTAAAGGAATCCTTATGACAATCAAGAACCTGCGAAGCAAGGCAAGCGCCTTTGGCATTGGCCTGGCGCTGCTGATCGCCAGCGGATGGGCCAACGCCGATCCACCCTCCCGTGTGGCACGGCTCGGCTATACGAGCGGCTCGGTCAGTTTTTCCCCCGCGGGTGACCGCGACTGGTTGCAGGCTGTTGTCAACAGGCCTCTGACCACCGGCGACCGCCTCTGGAGCGCCGCCAATGCGCGGGCCGAGTTGCAGATTGGCGGCGCGGCCATGCGCCTGGGGCCGGCCACCAGCGTCACGCTGCTCAACCTCAATGACCGCATTGCGCAAGTGCGCCTCTCACAGGGCAGCTTGAAAGTGCGCGTGCGGCGCATGGGGCCCAACCAGAGTTTTGAAGTCAACACGCCCAACCTGGCGTTCACTTTCCGTGTTCCCGGCGAATACCGAATTGACGTTGACCTCAACGACAACGCAACGGCCGTTACGGTACAAAGCGGTCGGGGCGAGGTTTATGGCGAAGGGGCCTCCTATACAGTCACCCAGCGCAAGTCGTACCGTTTTTACGGCACTGGCCTGTCTGACTATGAAACCATGCAGGCACAACGCGACGACGCGCTGGACCGCTGGGCGCGTGAGCGTGATCGCCGGGTAGACACGTCGAAATCCGCACGTTACCTGTCGTCAAACATCGTGGGCTACGAAGACCTGGACGCCAATGGCACCTGGCGCTCTGACGCCAACTACGGCAACGTCTGGATCCCGAACCGGGTGGCTGCCGGCTGGACGCCGTATCGCGACGGCCACTGGACCTGGGTTGACCCCTGGGGCTGGACCTGGGTCGACGACGCGCCATGGGGTTACGCGGTGTCGCATTACGGGCGCTGGGCTCGGCTTGGCAACACCTGGGGCTGGGTACCTGGCCCGGCGCGCGAACAGGCCGTGTATGCGCCCGCACTGGTGGCTTTTGTGGGGGGCAACAACTTCCAGTTGTCGGCCGCGACCGGTGGCGCAGCGGCAGTCGGCTGGTTTCCGCTGGCGCCGCGCGAGGTTTACCAGCCCTCCTACCCGGTGAGCCGGGGTTATTTCAACAACATCAATCGCAGCAATGCGGTGATCGCGCCTGCCGCCATCACCAATGTTTATAACAACACCACCGTCATCAACAACACCACGGTTGTGAACAACACGACCAACGTCAACCGGCTTGTGTATGCCAACCAGGTCGTCACAGGTGCGGTGGTCGCAGTGCCGGCGCTGGCGTTTGCGCAATCGCAACCGGTCGCCAGGGCGGCTGTGGTGGTAGCCAGCGAAGCGGCTGCGGCTGCACCAGTGGCGAGTGTTGCCGCGGTCGCGCCCACTCAGCGAAGTGTTCATGGCGGTGCGGCCATCGCCAGCGCGACGCCAACTGGCCGTGAGCGGGTTGTGGTTGCGCGCACCCCACCCCCAGCGCCGCCAGTTGCGTTTGCGAGCCAGCAGCCGCAACTGGCCGCCTTGCCTGGCAGGCCCATTGACGACGTGCGGCGGGCTCTGTTGACAACAACGGCCCCTGCAGTAGTGGCAGCTCCAGTCAGCGTGGTGACCAGCGTGCCGGCACCCGCCGCGCAGGCAACGCCGCCCGTCACCGCGCCGGCGGGCAAGTCCCGGGAGGAGCGAAGGGCAGACGCATCCAGGGCTGATGCTGCCAACAGGGTAGATTCCTCCAAAGCCGATGCGGCCAGGGGTGACGCTGCGAAGGCCGAGGCAGCCAAATTGGATGCGGCCAAGGCAGAAGCGGCGAAAGTCGA
>JANNMM010000134.1:0-3347 GCA_031397915.1 Rhodoferax sp.
CCTGCGCACCATCCGCGCGCTGGCCGAGGCGGGCATTCCCGTGGGCGTGAGTGTGGCGCCGCAGATTCCCTTCATCAACGAAGACCTGGAGCATGTTTTGGAAGCGGCTTGGGAGGCCGGCGCTCGCAGCGCGTTTTACACGGTTTTAAGGTTGCCGTGGGAGCTCAACCCGCTGTTTCAGGAGTGGCTGGGCTTGCATTACCCGCAACGCGCCGCGCGGGTGATGGCGCGGGTGCGCGAGCTGCATGCCATCGACAGTGCCGCCGCCGCGCGCGGCAAAACCTACGACGCCAGTTGGGGCACCCGCATGAAGGGCCAGGGCCTGTGGGCCGATTTGATCAAACAACGCTTCGAGAAAACTTGCGCCAAACTGGGCTTCAACCAGGCGCGTGTGGCGCATGACACCACGCAGTTTGACCCGGACGCGCTGGCGCGTCATGGGTCGGGGCAGGCGAGTCTGTTTTGAGGGGCCGTTACGGTTTGGGCAACTGCCGCAAGATCGCCATCGGGTCCAGCGGCGAGGGGAGGTTGTGGCTGAAGCGGCCGTCCAGAAAGGCCAGCAGGGCAAGGGCTGCGACCAGCAGCAGAATGATCAGGAGCAAACGCTGCACAAACGGAATGCGCCGGATGCGCCCGCGCAAAATCAACGCGGCAGGCAGCACGGCCACCCCCAGCAGCGTTGCCACACATGGCCAGGTTTGCAGGAGCGACCAGTTTTCGCTCTTGAGGTAAAACGCCAGCAGCGCGCCGGGCGACAGTGCCACGGCTTCGCCCGCCGCGCGTTGCAGCCACATGGCGCAACTGCCCAGCGCCGCCCACAACAGCAACAGCGTGATGGCCCATTTGAGCGACCAGCCCCAGCCGAAGAGCGCCAGCCACAGCAGGGCGCCGAGCGCGAGCTGCGCCCCCAGCGCCGCCATCATGGCCGGGCTGGCCGCACCCGGGCCGGCTTGCAGCAGCGTTTGCCACAGCGGCCAGTGGCCAGCGGTAGCGATCCACAGGGCCACGCCCAACATCACCCACAGCGGGTGCAACGAGGTGCGGTGTGACAGCGGCGACTGAAACACCGACTCAGCGAATTCCGTGACGCGGAAGAGTTTGACGTTGGCCATTTTCTTGATCGACTGACCAGCCATTGTTGCAGATTCAGGCCGCTCTGCGTAACAGATTGCAGCTAGCATAGTGGTAGCGACGCTACGGTTTTTGAATCAGCAGGGCCAGCTTGAACCGGCGTGGAATTTACTGGCGAAGCCCTCCTCAACCCAAAACGCCATGCCGCGTGAGCCGCTGAGTGCGCGGCTGATTCAGATCAACTGAACAGGTTTTTCAGGCGGTCGGTCCATGAATCGCCTGAGGGCATGTGTTTGCCGCCGCCTTTTTTGAGCGACTCGTCGAGCTCCTTGAGCAATTTGCGCTGGTGCTCGGTGAGTTTCACCGGCGTTTCCACCGTGATGTGGCAATACAGGTCGCCCGGGTAACTGGCGCGCACGCCCTTGATGCCCTTGCCGCGCAGGCGGAACTGCTTGCCGGTTTGCGTGCCTTCGGGGATGTCAATCGCAGCCTTGCCCGCGAGCGTGGGCACATCAATCTCGCCACCCAGTGCAGCGGTGATGATGCTGATCGGCACCGCGCAGTGGATGTCGTCGCCTTCGCGCTCGAAGATGTCGTGTTTCTTGAGCCGGATTTCGATGTACAAATCGCCCGGCGGCCCGCCATTGGTGCCCGGCTCGCCGTTGCCGGTGGAGCGGATGCGCATGCCGCCGTCGATGCCAGCCGGGATTTTGACTTCGAGTGTTTTCTGTTTCTTGATCTTGCCCTGGCCGTGGCAGGTGGCACAAGGCTCGGGGATGATCTTGCCCGCGCCGCGGCAGGTCGGGCAGGTTTGCTGCACGCTGAAGAAGCCCTGGCGCATCTGCACCTGGCCCTGGCCAGCGCAGGTGCCGCAGGTCTTGGCCGAGGTGCCGGGTTTGGCGCCACTGCCTTTGCAGGGCTCACAGGCTTCCCAGCTCGGAATGCGGATCTGCGCGTCTTTGCCGTTGGCCGCTTCTTCCAGCGTGATCTCCATGGCGTAACTCAAATCGCCGCCACGGAAAACCTGGCGCCCACCGCCGCCGGCTCTGCCGCGCTGCTGGCCAAACATGTCGCCAAAAATGTCGCCAAAAGCTTCGGCGAAACCGCCAAAACCTTCGGCGCCCGGGCCGCCACCGCCGCGCATGTTCGGGTCAACACCGGCGTGGCCATACTGGTCGTAAGCGGCGCGTTTCTGCGCGTCGCTCAGCATTTCGTAGGCTTCCTTGGATTCCTTGAATTTCTCCTCAGCGACCTTGGACGCGTCACCCTGGTTGCGGTCCGGGTGGTGCTTCATCGCATGTTTGCGGTAGGCCTTCTTGATCTCGTCCTCAGAGGCGTTTTTGGGGACGCCCAGGACGTCGTAGTAGTCGCGTTTGGTGGCCATGGTTGGGTCGAGGTCAGTCGCAAAAAAATCCGGAATTTTGAATGAGAGACGCCGCGCTGAACTGCCCGGGGGTCAATTCGAACGCGGCGGGCCTGGCGCTGCGCACAGCGTCCACGGTCAGCCTTTTTTGACTTCCTTCACCTCGGCATCCACCACATTGTCATCGGCCGGTTTGGCGCTTTGCGCCTGGTTTGCAGCTTCCGGGCCAGGCGCGTCGCCACCCGCAGCCGCTTCCTTGGCCTGCATGTCGGCGTACATTTTTTCGCCCAGCTTCTGGCTGGCCGACATGAGCGCGGTGTTCTTCTCGTCAATTGCGGCCTTGTCGTCGCCTTTGAGGGCGGCTTCCAGGTCTTTGATGGCGGTTTCGATCTTCTCTTTCTCGCCCGCGTCGAGTTTGTCGCCGTATTCGGTCAGGCTCTTCTTGACGCTGTGCACACTGGCTTCGCCCTGGTTTTTGGCCTGGACGATCTCGAGCTTCTTCTTGTCGTCAGCCGCGTTCAGCTCGGCGTCTTTCACCATCTGCTGGATCTCGGCTTCGGTCAAGCCGGAGCTGGCCTTGATGGTGATCTTGTTCTCTTTGCCGGTGCCTTTGTCTTTCGCGCCGACATGCAAGATGCCGTTGGCGTCGATGTCAAAACTCACCTCGATCTGCGGCGTGCCGCGTGCTGCTGGCGGAATGCCTTCGAGGTTGAACTCGCCGAGCATCTTGTTCACAGCGGCGATTTCACGCTCGCCCTGAAAGACCTTGATCGTCACGGCCGGCTGGTTGTCGTCTGCGGTGCTGAAAGTCTGGGCAAACTTGGTCGGAATCGTTGTGTTCTTGGTGATCATCTTGGTCATCACACCGCCCAGGGTTTCGATGCCCAGGGAAAGGGGTGTCACGTCCAGCAGC
>JANNMM010000149.1:0-3385 GCA_031397915.1 Rhodoferax sp.
GACAGATGACAGAGGATGGATCACAGACGGGGCGGGTTGGGACTCACGCCGTCAACGCTTTTTCAACACCCTTCATACAGGCGACGAGCGTTTGATTGACGGGCGTCGGAACGCCGTATTTTCGACCTTGTTCCACCACCGCGCCATTCACAAAATCAATCTCGGTGATGGCGCCATGTTCCAGGCTTTGCAGCATCGAGGCCTTGAACTCGAACGGCAAACCGGCTGCCGCCTTCAGCCACGGCGCGCGCGGGTCAGAGGTGGTGACGGCAATACCTGCCGCTTTGGCCACCGCCATGGCTTCGGCCACGGCCGCGATGGCGC
This sequence comes from Rhodoferax sp., assembly GCA_031397915.1. Taxonomy (GTDB): domain Bacteria; phylum Pseudomonadota; class Gammaproteobacteria; order Burkholderiales; family Burkholderiaceae_C; genus JANYCG01. Next base: position 325 of record JANNMM010000149.1, read on the forward strand.
AGGCCTCGACTTCGGGCACCTGGTACAAATTGCCGTAGTTCAGCCCGGTGATGCCGCTCAAGGCCCCCGTGGCCACGTTGACGAAGAGTTTCTCCCAGATCGTCACCATGATGTTCGGGCTGACCGTGGTTGCCAGACCAGCCTGGCTGAACACTTCAGCGATGCGGGCCACGCGTTCGCTGGCCTGGCCGGTCAATTCACCAATGATGGTTTCTTTGCCCTCAATGCCTGCAATGATATGGCCGGGCGCGAGCATCACACCGCCGGTGTAGGTTTTTCCGGCCAACACACACGCGCGGCCCACCACACTGGCCAACACCTCTTCATGCCCGACGCCGTTTTGCAATGAGAGAACAGCCGTCTTCTCGCCCAGGATGCACGCCGCCGATTCAATCACCTCGCGCGTGTGGAACGACTTCACCAGCACGATGACAAGCGCCACCGGGCCGCTGGACAGATCGACACCCTTGGCGTGTGTGGCGGCGCGGACCTTGACGACACGGTCAATGGCGAGTTCGCCACTGCCGGTTCGCATCGTTAAACCCACGCGGTTCATCACGTCGACGTGTTTCGCGTCGCGGTTGACCAGCCAGACTTCGTTGCCGGCTTCACTCAGGGTGCCGCCGATGGCAGAGCCCAGGGCGCCGGCGCCCAGGATACAAATTTTCATGTCACTGTCCTGTCCACACCGGCGGGCGTTTCTGCGCAAACGCCAGCGGGCCTTCCACCGCATCGTGGCTGGCCAGCATGCGTTCGGCCGCGTCGTAGTGCGCCATCATGGCGCGTTGCAAATCCGGCTCGTTGAAACTTTGCAACATCACCTGTTTGGAGGCTTGCACCGCCAAAGGCGCGTTCAACAGGATCGTCTGAGCCAGCGCGCGGGCGGCGGCCATCAGTTCGCGACGCGGCACCACCTCGTTGATGAGTCTGATGCTTTGGGCCTCTTGCGCGCCAATGCGTTCGCCCGTCAGGATGAGTTTCATCGCGTCCTTCATCGGCATTTGCCGCGCCAGCCGTTGCAGCGCGCCCCCACCCAAGGCCGCCAGACCGACCCGCGGCTCCAAGAGCGCGAATTGAGCGTGGTCAGCCGCAATCGCCAAATCACAAGACGCCACAATTTCCGCGCCGCCGCCAAAACACATGCCATTCACCGCTGCGATCACCGGCTTGAACAGGTCAAAACGCGAAGTGATGCCGGCAAAACCGGTGGGTGGTTTTTGGTGGTTATTCGTCGCCGCCAAAGCCTTCAGATCGGTGCCGACGCAAAACGCCTTTTCACCCGCGCCGGTGAGGATCGCCACCTGCAGCGAATCGTCGTCGCGGAAGCGGTTGAATACCGCGTCCAGCTCAAAGTGCGCCTCGGGCGTCAGCGCGTTGAGTACCTGCGGGCGGTTCAGTGTGATGGTCAAGACCGCGCCGACAGTCTCGTAGCGACAGTATTGAAAATCCTCTGGGTTCATCGGGCCGGATGTTAGACGCCAATCCGTACTTAGACAATGCTATGGAATCAATACTCGCCGTCGTCGAGATCCCGGAGTACAGGAAAAATGCCGCGCTTTTGTGGCAGATCGGCCTTCTCGACGTCCCTCACCAGGCCGCGCAGTTGGTGCCTTTGCAGACAAAAGTCTGTTGGCAACGCTTCAATATAACCGCCAGCGCCGGCGAGGAATGGATCCATTCAATAACAACACTCAAAGTGTAAAAGTGGACAGAATGGGGAAGGTCGCAATGACGATCACACCCACCAGAAGTGCTGCAATGTAGGGCCAGATTGCCTGCATGACTTCCTCCGGCTTTCCTTCACCAATGCGGCAAGCGACATAGAACCCCACGCCAACCGGTGGCAACATCAACCCGATGTTCATAGAGGACACGACGACCATGGCGTACTGGATGTCGTGGATGCCCAGCTTTTTGGCGATAGGAAACATGATTGGCGCGAGCAGCAGCACGGCGGGCAAGCCTTCCAGGAGGCAGCCGAGTACGACGAAAACCACGATGGAAGCTGCCATGAAAGCGACCGCACCGCCGGGCAGCGATGTGAGGAACAGCGACAGCGATTGCACTACGCCGCTTTGTGTGATCGCCCAGGCCATCGCTGACGCCGTACCCAAGATGATGAGCACAGCACCGCTCAATGCCGCTGTCTCAACTAACATGGCATAGAGCTTGGCCGGCCTGATACCCCCGTATAGATAGTGACCGGCAATTAATGCATAAAGGACGGCAATCGTCGAGACTTCGGTAGCTGTAGCAACACCCTCAACTACTGCACTGCGGATCACAAACGGCAAGGCCAGCGCTGGCGCTGCAAACAAAAACAAACGACCGATGTGGCTCCAAGCGGGGCGTTTTGCGCCGTCCAACTTTTCGCCTCTGGCTTTCCAGCGCGCCACAGCGATCAGGGTCATCAGCAGTATCAGGGCCACCACCACGCCGCTTTGAAACAAGCCGGCGATAGAGACGCCCGCGACAGATCCCAAAACAATCAGCACGATGCTGGGCGGCACGGTGTCGGCCATGGCTGCACCTGTTCCCAGCAATGCCACCATTTCTGCGCGTTTGTTGCCACGCCGCGCCATTTCAGGAAACAAGGCGGGCGCGACGGTTGCCATATCGGAAACCTTGGAGCCCGAAATGCCCGACACGATGAACAGCGAGCCCAGCAGCACGTAAGACATGCCAGCCTTGATATGCCCGATCAACGAAGCCAACACATCGATGATGGCCTTGCCCATGCCGGTGGAGTCGAGCACACAACCCAACAACACAAACACGGGCACGGAAACCAACACCAGGTTGGACATCCCCTCGTCCATGCGACTCACCACAATTTGCAGCGGAATGGTGGTTGCAAAGGCCAGGTAGCTCATTGCGCCCAGGCCAAAGCAAAACGCAATTGGTACACCTGCCACCAATAAAACAGCGACAAAACCCACCAGAAAAATGAGGAGATTCGTGTTGCCAAGCTTGGCCAGTTGCGGCGAGCCCAAATAACAGATGAGTGCGATCGACCCAACAGCGGCTACTGCAGCCAATAGATGCGCACTTTGTGTGTTTT
>JANNMM010000214.1:0-5133 GCA_031397915.1 Rhodoferax sp.
CCCAGCGCGAAGAACAGGCCATGCCCGAGCGAGAGGATGCCGGTGTAACCCCAGATCAAATCCATCGCCAGCGCGCAAATGGCAAAGCACATGATCTTGCCGATGAGCGCAACGGCGTAGTCGCTCATGTGAAAGAAGCTGCCTGGCGGCACGAGCAGGTTCAGCAAAGGTGCAAGGGCGCAAACCACGATCAGCGCCACCATGAAAGCGCTCCAGCCGGTTTTGGTGAGCAGCGGGCCTGGCCCCGGCAGGTTCGACGTGGTCATATTTGGCGAGCCATCGAATGCCGCCGGGCCGTCCCAAGGCGTGACGGCCCCCTCGGGGGGCAGCGACCCGTGAAACGGCGGAGCGTGGGGGCCATGCTCATGCCTCGGCGCTCCGGCCCTTCATCGCAAAAATGCCTTGCGGGCGTTTCTGGATGAAGATGATGATGAACACCAAAACGGCGATTTTTGCGAGCACGGCGCCGGTCCAGCCTTCGAGGAATTTGTTGAGCACGCCCAGGCCCAGTGCCGCATAAACCGTGCCCGCCAGTTGGCCCACGCCGCCCAACACGACCACCATGAAGGAGTCGACGATGTAGCCCTGGCCGAGGTCTGGCCCCACGTTGCCGACCTGGCTCAGCGCGCAGCCAGCCAGGCCTGCGATACCGCTGCCCAGCGCAAACGCATAGGTGTCTACCCTTGCGGTGTTGACACCCATACACGAAGCAATCGGCCGGTTTTGCGTGACGCCGCGCACGAAAAGGCCCAAACGTGTGCGGCTGATCAACCACGCCACAGCACCCAATACCGCGAAAGCGAAACCGATGATGATGATGCGGTTGTATGGCAGTGAGAGGTTGCCCAGCACCTGCACGCCGCCACTCATCCAGCTGGGGTTTTCGACGCCGACGTTCTGCGCGCCAAAAAAGCTGCGCACCAGCTGCTGCAGCATGAGGCTGATGCCCCAGGTGGCCAGCAAGGTCTCGAGCGGGCGACCATAGAGGAAACGGATGACGCCGCGCTCAAGCGCCGCGCCCATCAACGCAGAAGCCAGAAAGGCTACCGGCACCGAGGCCAGCAGGTACCAGTCAAAATAGCCCGGCAGGTACTTCTGGAAGATGCCTTGCACCACATACGTGGCGTAAGCGCCAATCATCATCAGTTCGCCGTGGGCCATGTTGATCACACCCATCAGCCCGTAGGTGATGGCCAGGCCCAGCGCCACCAGGAGCAGGATCGAGCCAAAACTTATGCCACTGAACATGGCGCCCAGGCGGTCGCCCCAGGCCAGTGCGCCCTCCACGGTTTTGAGGGTCGCGCTCAAGGCGGCTTTCACATCCGGCTCGGTCTCGACTTTGAGACGCTCCAGCAGCACGGTTTTGGTGCTGGCCTGTCCGCTTTGCGCCAGCAGTGTAGCGGCGATCAGGCGTTTGGATTTGTCTGCGCTGTTGAGCAAGACCGCCGCGCGGATCAGGCCCAACTGGTCTTTGAGCGCCGGGTTCTGCTCGGCGGCAAAGGCTTTTTCGATCAGCGGCAGTTTGGCCTCGTCACTCTCGTTTTGCAGTGCCTTGATGCCCTCGGCACGCGTCTTGTCGTCCTTTGAAAACAGTTTGAGCGATGCCAGGGCGGTGTCGATCTCACCGCGCATGCGGTTGTTGTTGATCACGTCTTCGGCGTCGTCGGGCACTGCGGTTTGGGCACCTGTGACGGGGTCAAACCCCTTGCCGTCACGAACCACAAAGACTTTGTCGCTGGTGACCTTGACGGCATCTTCCGAGAGCGCCTTCAGGAAGGCTGCTGTCTTGTCGTCTGCCCCTGCCACTGCGCGGCTCAGCGCGTCAATGCGCGCGTCGGTGTCGCCAATGGCCATGCCGACAGCGTCTGGGGCCGTCAGGGCAAACGCGTGGGTGGCAAATGCCATCACAAACCCCAACAGAACCAGGCGAAACAACATGTAATAAACCACTTTATTCTGGACTTTGAACAATCTGCAGGCAAAACTATGCCCGTGCTGCATGCCTCGCCACCCAGCACGGGCAATGTCCACCATTCTGGCGCGCAGCCCTTATGGGGGCGCCGCGCCGCGAGGAGGCCTTACTTCTTGGCCATCAAATCCTTTGCCGGCTCGTCAGGCTTCTTGTCGTTGCCTTCGATGTACGGGCTCCAGGGCTTGGCCTTCACCGGGCCGGGCGTCTTCCAGACCACGTTGAACTGGCCGTCAGCCTTGACCTCGCCAATGAACACCGACTTGTGCAAGTGGTGGTTTTTCTCGTCCATCTTGCTGGTGATGCCGGAGGGTGCCTTGAAGGTCTGGCCGGCCATGGCAGCGATGACCTTGTCGGTGTCGGTGGACTTGGCCTTTTCGACGGCCTGCTTCCACATGTTGATGCCGATGTAGGTGGCTTCCATCGGGTCGTTGGTCAGCGCCTTGTCTTTGTGGCCGGCGATGCCTTTGGCCTTGGCGTAGTCGCTCCATTTCTTGATGAAGGCGTCGTTGGTCGGGTTTTTGATCGACTGGAAGTAGTTCCAGGCGGCCAGGTGACCGACCAGCGGTTTCGTGTCGACACCGCGCAGCTCTTCTTCACCCACGGAGAACGCAACGACGGGCACGTCTTTGGCCTTCAAACCCGCATTGCCGAGCTCTTTGTAGAAGGGCACGTTGGAGTCGCCGTTGATGGTGGAGACCACCGCTGTTTTACCGCCAGCCGAAAACTTCTTCACGTCAGCCACGATGGTCTGGTAGTCCGAGTGGCCAAACGGGGTGTATTTTTCGTCGATGTCGGTGTCTTTCACGCCCTTGGATTTCAGGTAGGCGCGCAGGATCTTGTTGGTGGTGCGGGGGTACACGTAGTCGGTGCCCAGCAGCACCCAACGCTTGGCGCCACCGCCGTCTTTGCTCATCAAATAGTCCACCGCCGGAATGGCTTGTTGGTTGGGTGCAGCGCCGGTGTAAAACACGTTTTTGGACAACTCTTCGCCTTCGTATTGCACCGGGTAGAACAAGAGGCCGTTCATTTCTTCAACCACGGGCAGGACCGATTTGCGCGACACGCTGGTCCAGCAGCCGAAGATGACCGCGACTTTGTCCTGGCCCAGCAATTGTTTGGTTTTCTCAGCAAACAAGGGCCAGTTGGAGGCCGGGTCCACAATGACCGGCTCCAGCTTTTTGCCCATCACGCCACCCTTGGCGTTGATCTCGTCAATCGCCATCAACACGGTGTCTTTCAACACGGTTTCTGAAATGGCCATGGTGCCCGAAAGGCTGTGCAGGATGCCGACCTTGATGGTGCCCCCGGTTTGCGCCTGCACCATGGTGACACTGGCCAAGCCCAGCCCCAGCGCGATCGACGCGCTCAGTGACTTCAATGTTCCTCGACGATTCATGTGAATTCTCCAAAGTGAGTGAATGAATTGACCCACAGCGGGTCTGCCAGCAACGTTGCAAGCGCCGTGCCAGCCTTGCGCCCCGAACCGTGTCACAAAGACTTGCAGGTTCGCGCCATAACGGTGCGCATTCGATCTTGATGCACCAGATTGACATCATCGTCATGCTGCAATACCGTGCACGTGGGCGCAAAGGCGGGCATGGCATTTGCATCACAATGGCTGTTCAGAAAACGAAACCGGACCATGGAACTCACCCCTCGCGAAAAAGACAAACTGCTGCTTTTCACCGCCGCCTTGCTGGCCGAAAGGCGCAAGGCGCGCGGGCTCAAGCTCAATTACCCGGAGGCCATTGCCTTTATCAGCGCGGCGGTGATGGAGGGTGCGCGTGACGGCAAGACAGTGGCGCAGTTGATGAGTGAAGGCCGCACCATTCTGACTCGCGCTGACGTGATGGATGGCATCGCCGAGATGATCCCTGACATCCAGGTGGAGGCCACCTTTCCGGATGGCACCAAGCTGGTGACCGTGCACCAACCCATCCTCTGAACGCACCATCCCACACCATGACACCTGGCGAAATCATCCCGTTTGACGGCCCCGATCATGTGCTCAATGCGGGGCGACGCACCGTGACCGTTGTGGTTCAAAACACAGCCGATCGCCCGATCCAGGTCGGCTCTCACTTCCATTTTGCCGAGACCAATGGCGCCTTGTCTTTCGACCGCGATGTGGCCCGCGGCATGCGCCTGAACATCGCCTCTGGTCTGGCCGTACGTTTTGAGCCCGGGCAGCAGCGCACGGTGGATCTGGTGGATTTCGCCGGCGCCCGTGTGGTTTACGGCTTTCGGGGCTTGACCCAGGGAGCGCTCTGACCATGGCCACCATCTCACGCCGCGCCTACGCAGAAATTTTTGGCCCCACCGTGGGTGACCGGGTGCGCCTGGCCGATACCGATTTGACAATCGAGGTCGAGGCCGACTACACCTTGCGCGCCGGCAGTTACGGCGAAGAGGTGAAATTCGGTGGCGGCAAGACCATCCGCGATGGCATGGCGCAGTCGCAACGCATGAGAAGTGAAGGTGCGGTGGATTGCGTCATGACCAACGCGTTGATCCTGGACTACTGGGGCATCGTCAAGGCCGATATTGGGCTCAAAGGTGGGCGCATTGTGGCCATCGGCAAGGCCGGCAACCCGGACGTACAGCCCGGTGTGGACATCATCATCGGGCCGGGCACCGAGATCATCAGTTGCGAAGGCATGATCGTCACTGCGGGCGGCATCGACTCGCACATCCATTTCATCTGCCCGCAGCAGATCGACGAGGCCCTGGCCAGTGGCGTGACCACCATGCTGGGCGGCGGCACCGGCCCGGCTACCGGCACTTTTGCCACCACCTGCACGCCGGGGCCATGGAACATCGAACGCATGTTGCAAGCCGCCGATGCTTTTCCGATGAACCTCGGCTTTCTGGGCAAAGGCAATGCCAGCCTGCCTGCCGCCTTGCACGAGCAGATCGATGCCGGGGTGATTGGGCTCAAACTGCACGAAGACTGGGGCACCACACCGGCCGCCATCAGCAATTGCCTGGACGTGGCGGACGAAGCCGACGTGCAGGTGGCGATCCACTCCGACACACTGAACGAGTCCGGCTTCGTTGAAAACACCATTGCCGCCACGCGGGACCGGGGCCTTTGCGCCTTCCACACCGAAGGCGCCGGCGGCGGCCATGCGCCAGACATTCTGCGCGTGGTGGGCGAATCA
>JANNMM010000218.1:0-13445 GCA_031397915.1 Rhodoferax sp.
ACCGAATCAACCATCTACGATGCCAAGGGCAACGCCTGTGCTCATGCCACCGGCACCTTCAAATACGTGCGACGCAACGACAGAGTCGCACCTAACTCGGCGGGAACAGGTGAAATATCTACTGACTGAAACTTCTCATTAATAATTTGGCCAATCAAGGCGAGAATTTATTGATATTGCTGCTATAACTATTTTATTAAAACTGAGTAACTAATATGCCAAAAAATAGCCAAATTCACCTCGTAACGAGACCAGGCTCAGAAGCCGGCGCAGACAACTTCGGCAAGGTCAGCGTTGAAACGCCGCCACTCAAGCCCGGCCAGGTGCTGGTGCGACACCATTACCTCAGCCTGGACCCCTACATGCGCGGGCGCATGAACGACAGCAAGAGTTACGCCGATCCGCAGCCGCTTGGCAAAACCATGCAGGGCGGCACGGCCGGTGAAGTGGTCGAGTCGCAGAGCGACAAATTCAAGGTGGGTGACAAGGTCGTGGGGATGGGCGGCTGGCAAGAGTACAGCCTGGTGGACGCTTCCGTGCCAGGCCTGCTGCGCAAGGTCGACACCACCCACGTGCCACTGTCGGCCTACCTTGGCGCAGTGGGCATGCCGGGCGTCACCGCGTTTTACGGTCTGGTCGGCATCATCCAGCCCAAAGGCGATCAGTCCAAACCCCAGACCATGGTGGTCAGTGCAGCCAGCGGTGCCGTTGGCAGCGCGTTTGGTGCCCTTGCCAAAGCGCGTGGCTGCCACACCGTAGGCATTGCGGGCGGGCCCGACAAATGCAAATACGCTGTCGATGAATTGGGCTTCGACGCCTGCATCGACTACAAAGTACATGCTACAGCCGCATCACTCTCCAAGGCCCTGAAAGACGCCTGTCCGAATGGCATCGACGGTTATTTTGAAAACGTTGGCGGCATGGTGCTCGACGCGGTGCTTCCGCGCATGAACGCCTTTGGCCGCATCGCCGTGTGCGGCATGATCGCCGGTTACGACGGCGCGCCGCTGCCTTTGGCCAACCCGTCGCTGATTTTGATCTCCCGCCTCAAGGTCGAAGGGTTCATCGTCAGTGAACACATGGACATCTGGCCGCAGGCGCTCGCTGAGCTGGGCACACTGGTGGCCACTGGCAAGCTCAAACCGCGTGAGTCCATCGCGCAGGGCATTGATGCGGCGCCAGAAGCATTCCTGGGCCTGCTCAAGGGCAAGAATTTTGGCAAACAGCTGGTCAAGCTGATCTGAACATATAAGGCGCCGCGCATGACCGACATCTTCCTGCACCATTACCCGCTTTCACCCTTCGCGGAAAAAATTCGCCTTGTGTTGGGCTACAAGGGCCTGGCCTGGAAGTCGGTCATCATCCCGGACATCCTGCCCAAGCCGGATGTCGTGGCGCTCACGGGCGGTTACCGCAAAACACCGGTGCTGCAGGTGGGCTCCGACATTTATTGCGACACCGCGCTTATTTGCGACGTGCTCGAACATCTGCACCCCACACCCAGCCTGTACCCGGCGCAAAAGGGACTGGCGCGCATCCTCGCGCAATGGGCAGACGAAAAACTTTTCTGGGCTGCCATGGGCTACAACTTCCAGCCCAAAGGGGTCGCGCAGGCACTCGGCCAGGGGCGCCCGCCTGAAGCCTGGGCTGACAGGGCCAAGGCGTTTGCCGAAGACCGCGCCAAGATGCGCCTGGGCCAGCCGCGCATGCCGGTGGGCGATGCCACCACCGCGTACAAAAGTTACCTTCGGCGCATCAACACCATGCTGGAGCAGCAACAGTTCTTATTGTGTGAGGCCCCCACCGTGGCCGATTTCGCGGTGTACCACCCCTTGTGGTTCACGCGCCGGCAGACACCCGTATTGGCGGATATTCTGGACGCGACACCGGCTGTGCTGGCGTGGATGGACCGGATGGAAGCCATCGGGCACGGCGCGCGCACGGAATCCAGCGCCGCCCAGTCAATCGCTGCCTGCGTGCAATCGCGCTCCAGCGACAAGCTGTTTGACGGCGAAATATTCCAGGACGACCATGGCATCCCGCTGGGCAGCGAAGTCAGCGTCGCTGCCGACAACTTTGGCCCGGAGCCTTCGACCGGCACCTTGTTGTCTGCCACCCGCACACACATCACCATTCGCCGCACCGACCCCCGCGCCGGCGTCGTGCAGGTGCATTTTCCGCGCGTGGGTTTCATCCTGAAAAAAGCCTGACGGAAGTGCATCCCACTCATGATTTCTGATTTCAACAACAAGACAGCGGTGTTGACCGGCGCTGGCTCCGGCTTCGGCCTGGAGATGGCGCGCATCGGTGCGAAACGTGGCATGAACCTGGTGTTGGCCGACGTGCAGCAAGACGCCCTGGACAAAGCCGTAGCCGAGCTGGAGTCTATTGGCGCCCGCGTACAGCCCTTCAAACTCGATGTGTCCGACGCCGCCCAGGTAGACGCCATGGCACAGGCGACCCTAGCCCGTTTTGGCGCGCCGCATCTGGTCTTCAATAACGCCGGCGTTGGCGCGGGTGGCCTGATCTGGGAAAACACGCTCAAAGACTGGCAGTGGGTGCTCGGCGTGAACGTGATGGGTGTGGTGCACGGCGTGCGCAGTTTCACACCCATGATGCTGGACGCGGCTAAAAAGGACCCGTCCTGGCGTGGGCACATCGTCAATACGGCCAGCATGGCGGGTCTGGTGAACCCGCCTAACATGGGCGTCTACAACGTGAGCAAACACGCGGTGGTGAGCCTGACCGAAACGCTGTTTCACGATTTGAGCCTGGTGACCGAGCAGATCAGCGCGAGCGTTTTATGCCCGTTTTTTGTGGCCACCGGCATCCACCAAAGCGGCCGCAACCGCCCGGGGTCGCTTCAGGATGCGAACGCACAGAAGACACGCAGCCAGGAAGTTGGCGAAGCCAGTATTTCGAAGGCCGTCAGTGGCGGTCACGTGACTGCAGCAGATGTGGCGCAAAAGGTGTTTGATGCCGTAGCCGCCAACCATTTCTACATCTACAGCCATCCCAAGGCCTTGAAATCGGTGCAGATCCGCATGGAAGACATCGTGCAGGCCCGCAACCCAACCAGCCCCTTCATCGAACGCCCCGAGATCGGCGAAGAGCTCAAACGCGTGCTCAGGGGTTGACGGGCGGCATCAGCGCAATGCAAGGCGCAGCGACATGGTGCCTTGCGCGGCGTTGTCGGAAACCTCGAAGCCGGCACTGCGCGCCAGAGCAGCCATGCCCAGGTTATCGGGCAGGCATTCGCCCACTACTTCAGCTGTATCGCGTTCGCGCAAATAGCGGATGAGCTTGTCCATCAGCAGACGCCCAAGGCCCTTGCCTTGCCAGTTCGAAGCGATCTGGATCGCAAACTCTGCCTTCAAGTTGTCAGGGTCGCACACGGCCCGAACCTCAGCCACCATGGTCTGAGTACAGGATTCGCCAGGGGCCAGCGCGATGAATGTCATCTCGCGGTCATAGTCAATCTGGCTGTAGCGCGCCAGCTCCGAATGCGGGACTTCGCGCCGTGCCATGAAAAAGCGCAGCCGCATGTCGGCGGGGGAAGCCTTGGCATAGAAGTCCATCAGGCCTTGGCCATCCTCTGGACGGATCGGGCGCACCAGCAACTCACCCCCCGACGTTTGAACATTTTCTTCCAGCGCTGAAGGGTAAGGGCGGATGGCGAGTCGGCTACCCTCGCCAGTCGGCACCGTCCGCAACTTGATACGTGCATCCACCGCCAGCACGCCGTGCTCGTCGACGAGCAGCGGGTTGATGTCAAGTTCGACCAGCCAGGGCAAGTCACATGCCATTTGTGACACTTTCAAGAGCGTCGACACCAGCGCCTGCTCGTGCGCAGCTGCCCGCCCGCGGTAGCCAGCCAGCAGTGGCGCCAGTTTGCTGTGAACTACAAGGTCGCGCGCGAGGTTTGCATTGAGCGGCGGCAGGGCGACGGCATGGTCTTTGCGCAACTCGACCGCCGTGCCACCTTCGCCAAACATCAAGACCGGGCCGAAAACGGCGTCAGTGGCGATGCCAACAATCAGCTCATGGGCACCAGGGCGCTGGGCCATGGCCTGCACCGTGAAGCCCGCCACGACCGCCTTGGGCTGCTGGCGCGCAAGCTGCTCGGTCATCTTCATGGCCGCCGCCCGGACGGCCTCGTCGCTCGCCAATGCGAGTACAACGCCACCGACATCCGACTTGTGGATGATCTGCGGCGAAACAATTTTCAGCGCCACGGGGAAGCCGATCCGGATGGCGGCGGTGACTGCCTCATTGATGTCGCGGGCTTTCGCCGTTTCGAGTGTAGGAATCCCGTACGCCCGCAGCAGCGCATGGGCTGGCGCTCCGTCGAGCCACTCACGGCCTTCCTGCTTCGCCTGGTCAAACAGCAATTGGGCTTGCGCCCGATTGGGCGTGAAGTCTTCCGGTGTGTCTGTGGGGAGTTGTTGCAAAGCCTCCTGGTTGCGCGCATGGGCGAGCAATTGCAGCCAGGCCGCTGCCGCGCGCTCAGGTGTGCTGTAGGAGGCGAGGCCCGCATCGGCGCTCGCTTGCCGAGCCGCCGCCACGGCCGCGCCACCCAGCCAGCAGGTCAATATCGGCTTGGCTGACTGCTGCATCAAGGGCAAGCACGCCAGCGCAATGTCAATCGAAGGAACGATGGCCGTTGGCGCATGCATGAAGAGCACGGCATCCACGTCGGGTGCGCTCAGCAAAACCCTCAGCGCGTCCACATAACGCTGTACCGGCGCATCGCCAATGATGTCAATCGGATTGCCGTGTGACCAGGTGGCCGGCAGACAGTGGTCCAGGGCGCCAAGCGTCTGCTCGCTGAGCTGCGCGAGCCTGGCTCCACCCAGCTCCAGTGCGTCAGCAGCGAGTACCCCGGCACCGCCGCCATTGGTGACGACGGCCAGCCGCTGGCCGCGCCAGGGCCGTGCATAAGCCAGGGTTTCGGCGGCGTCGAAGAGTGACTCCAGCGTGTCAACCCGCAGCATGCCGGCCCGCCTGACCGCAGCGTCAAAAACTGCGTCTGAACCCGCCAGGGCACCGGTGTGTGAGGCAGCGGCGCGGGCGCCGTCCGGTGCGCGCCCGGCCTTCACCACGATCACCGGTTTATTGCGTGAGGCTGCACGTGCCGCCGACATGAACTTTCGCGCAGCCTTGACCGATTCCGCGTACATCAGGATGGCCCGGGTTGCGGCGTCGCTGGCGAGATAGTCGATCACATCGCCAAAATCCACGTCAGCGCTGTCGCCCAGGGAGATGAAATGTGAAAAACCAATTCCGCGGCTGTTGGCCCAGTCCAGCATGGCGGTTGCCAAGGCGCCTGACTGCGTTACGAAGGCCAGTTTCCCTGGCAAGGCGTTGCCGGGCGCAAAGCTGGCGTTCAAACCCGCGCCGGGCACCAGGGCACCAATGCAGTTGGGCCCGAGGATGCGAAGCAAATGCGGCTTTGCCGCGTCCAGCATGGATTGCTCCAACGAGAGGCCACCGGTTGATGACGGCTGTTTTAACCCAGCCGAAAGTACGATGGCGGCGCGTGTTCCTTTTCGGCCCAAAGCGTCTATCAGTTGAGGTACCGTGTGCGCCGGCGTACAGATCACGGCGAGGTCAGGGGCCTGCGGCAAAGATTCGATATCTGGCCAGGCCGGTCCCTTGTCAACACTTGCATGCCGGTGGTTGACCGGCCACAGTGGGCCTTTGAAGCCCCCCGCCTTGAGGTTGTGCAGAACCACCAGCCCAAGGCTGCCAACCCGGTCGGAGGCACCGATGACAGCCACCGAGGCAGGTTGAAACAGGGCTTCAAGGTTGCGTACGCTCATGGGAAATCCTTCAACGGATGCGAGACCGGCCAATTGGCGAAAGCAGATTAGCACCGTTGCCCGCGGCAGCACTTGCGGTGGATCAAGGGCCCTGACACAGTTGTCCTACAGAATAGAGACTGGAATACATAAAAAAGCAGGATGCCCATGGACAACCGCGACAGCGCTTTGGTGTATCGCAGATCACCACCTGGTGGGCAAGTCGCCGATCCGGCCGATCCGTCCATCCAGTTGGCTGAAGAAGTGGCAAAAGCTTTGGGGACAGACCTTGAAGCGGGGCTGTCCACATCGGTCGCGTCACAGCGGCTGGCGACAAACGGCCCCAACGAACTGCGCGCAGGTCAACGAACACCGACCTGGCGGCGGGTGTTGTCACAGTTTCAGGATCCCCTGATCTATCTGCTGCTGGCCGCCATTGCCATCTCGCTTGGTGCCTGGGGGTTTGATGGGTTTACCGGCTGGCCTGTGGATGCCATTGTCATTGCCGCAATTGTCCTGCTCAACGGCGTGCTGGGCCATGTGCAGGAGGCCCGGGCACAGGAGGCAGTGGCTGCCCTGGCCCGCATGACAGCGGTGACCGCAGCGGTTATGCGTGACGGGCAGATGCTGCGTATTCCCAGCGCTCAACTGGTCACTGGCGATTTGCTGGTACTGGGCGAGGGCGATGCAGTCGGCGCCGACGCACGTCTGGTGGTCGCCACTGCGCTGCGCGTGCAGGAAGCTTCACTGACTGGGGAGAGTGAAGCTGTGCTCAAGGACGCGGCTGCCTTGCCTGAGCTTGCTGCACTGGGCGACCGGTTGAGCATGGTTTTCAAAGGAACCGCTATTGCACAGGGAACGGGTCGCGCGGTGGTCACTGCGACCGGCATGGACACCCAGATGGGTGCCATCGCCACCTTGCTTGAAACAACCGTGCAGTCGCAGACGCCATTGCAGAAAGAGGTTGCACGCATTGGGCGCATGCTGGGTGTCGCGGTCCTGATCATTGCTGTGGTGGTGGTGGGGACCGTTCTGCTGATGTCCGAGTTGCGCAGCGCAGCGGATGTTATCGGCGTGCTGCTGCTCGGCGTGGCCCTGGCAGTGGCGGCTGTACCCGAGGGACTGCCGGCAATCCTGTCGGTAGTGCTGGCACTGGGGGTGCAGCGAATGGCCAAACACAAGGCCATTGTCAAGGACCTCTCGTCGGTGGAGACCCTGGGTTCGACCTCGGTCATCTGCACGGACAAGACCGGCACGCTGACCCGCGCTGAAATGACGATCCAGAGAATCCTCACCGTTTCTGGCAGCACCCAAGTCACGGGGGTGGGTTACGCACCCCTGGGAGAGATCGAACTCCAGAGTGCCAAGCTGGAAGCCGGGCCACTGTTCGCGGAACATGTCGTGGTGCTGGGTGGCGGCAGCCTCGCTGGCAACGCTGCCTTGCGACAAAGTGCGGGCGGGGCGTGGGAAATCCACGGCGACCCGACGGAAGCGGCCTTCCTGGTGGCCGAACGCAAACTCGGGACGACCGAACGGCGTGAAGGGCGCTTCGAGCGAATTGGCGAAATTCCCTTCACATCAGAGCGGAAAATGATGTCGAGTATTGTGCGCGACCACGAACACGGCGACCAGGCGGTGGTGATCACCAAAGGCGCACCCGACGTGCTGCTTGGGCGCTGCACCCGGGCCCGCGCAGGCATGGAAACTATTGAGCTTGACGACACGCTGCGGGCGAAGATACTGGCCGACGTAGACACACTTTCTGACGCAGCGCTGCGCACCCTGGCGGTGGCCTACCGCACCCTGAACGCGGGTGAAGACCCTCAAGCCGGGGAATCGCTTGAACGAGAGCTCGTCTTTGCAGGCACCGTGGGCATGATCGACCCCCCGCGCGAGGAGGCGGCGCTGGCCATTGCCGAGGCCCGCCGGGCCGGTATCAGGGTGATCATGATCACAGGTGACCACCCGCGCACCGCCATGCGCATCGCGGCCGATCTGGGTATCGTGTCGGCCGGTGCCCCGGTGCTGACGGGTGTCGAAATCGATGCACTGGGGGAGGCGGAATTCGCCGAGGCAGTACGCACAACGTCCATCTATGCCCGGGTCGCGCCTGCACACAAGCTGCGCATCGTCGACGCACTGCAGAGCATGGGAAACACGGTTGCCATGACAGGCGATGGTGTCAACGACGCGCCGGCGCTGAAGTCAGCCGACATTGGAATCGCCATGGGAATGACCGGAACCGAGGTGACGAAGGAGGCTGCCAAGATGGTTCTGGCCGACGACAATTTCGCCACGATCGTCGAGGCGGTGCGCGAGGGCCGGGGAATTTTTGACAACATCCGCAAATTCCTGCGTTACCTCTTGTCCTCCAACATGGGCGAAGTGCTCACGGTCTTCCTGGGTGTCGTTGGCGCCGGGATCATCGGCTTGGCGGTTCCCGGCGGCGCCGTGGTGCTGCCGCTGCTTGCCACGCAGATCCTGTGGCTCAACCTGATCACGGACTCCTGGCCCGCACTGGCGATGGGGCTGGACCCGCCCAATGACGACGTCATGGCGCGAAAGCCGCGCGCGCCAGACGAGCGTGTGATCGATGCCCACATGTGGTCCGGGGTGCTCCAGGTGGGCCTCGTGGTGGCTTTGGTAACCCTTTTGACCATCGACATGTATCTGCCCGGTGGTCTGATCGAAGGCACTCAAGACCTCGCCAATGCGCGTACAGCAGGCTTCACGGTATTGGTGTTCGCCCACCTGTTCAACTGCTTCAACGCCCGCTCGGAGACCGCCAGCGCTTTCAACAACCTGTTCACCAACCCCTGGCTTTGGGGCGCCATCGCATTTTCGGCGCTGCTGCAGGCGGCGGTGGTCAACCTTTCCGTCCTCAATCTGGCTTTCGGTACCGTGCCACTGACGCTCGAGCAGTGGCTGACGTGCTTCGCAATGGGCAGTGTTGTG
The DNA here is from genome assembly GCA_031397915.1 of Rhodoferax sp. Taxonomy (GTDB): domain Bacteria; phylum Pseudomonadota; class Gammaproteobacteria; order Burkholderiales; family Burkholderiaceae_C; genus JANYCG01. Next base: position 8,757 of record JANNMM010000218.1, read on the forward strand.
CTTTGGTTCAGCGAACTGCGAAAGCTGGCAGGCCGCGCGTTGGCCAAGTAACCTGAATTCAGCCCAATGCCTGGCGAGGCGGCTAATGCAGGCTGGCCATGCTGGAGACTTCGAACAGATCGACCTGTGCGATCCGGTCTTCGGGCTGGCCCAGCAATGACACCACGGAGACCAGGTCCTGGTCAACGATGAACGATGCCGACGACGGTGCCGCCAGCAGGGCGTCGGGGTGTTGCGGCCGCGCCACGACGTAACCTTGCACATAGTCCACGCCAATTTCGATCAGGGTCTGCACCGTAGCCGCATCCTCAGCCCACTCGGCGATGGTTTTCATGCCAAGGTTGCGCGCCAGACTCACGATGGCTTCCACAATCGCCACATTGGCGGGGTGCCGGTTCATGTTGACAATGAAGCTGCCGTCGATTTTCAACAGGTCAGCGGTCAGCTCTTTGAGGTACGAGAACGAGGTGTAACCGGCACCAAAATCGTCGAGCGCCACTTTGGCGCCAAAACTGCGTACCCGGTCGACAAAACGGCGCGTGTTGTTCAAGTCGTGCAGGGCCACACTCTCGGTGATCTCCAGGCATAGGTGACGCACCACATTGACGTTTTGCTCCAGCATGGCGTAGACGTCCTGAAGGAAGCGCTCGTCGTTCAGGGAAGCGCCGCTGAGGTTCATGCAGACAAACCGGGTGTGTTTCAAACGCTCCTGGTTCTGGTTCAGCCAGGCCAGGGTAGTTGAGAGCACCCAGCGGTCGATCACACTCATGCGGCCGCTTTTTTCGCCGGCGGCGATCAAACGGTCGGTGGGAATCGGCTTGCCGTCGACGTCGAGCATGCGCAACAACACTTCAAAATTCAACGAGGCGTGCGGGTTGGAGAGCGACATGATCGGCTGCATCATCACAAACAAGCCGTCGGTGGCGGAAGCCGTGGAAAGCCGCTCCACCAGTTTCAGCTCGGCGTCGTGCTGGTCGAATGCACTGGCGTTGCGCTCGTAAACCACCAGGCCATCACCGCTGGCGGCCTTGGCGTCGTGGCAGGCACGGTCGGCCGTTGATACGGCGTCTTTGACCTGCATTTCGGCGCCCACCTCAATCAGGCCGATCGAGCCACGCACATGGAAGGCGCGGTCGCCCACCTTATAGGGCGATTGCCCCAGGCTGTCGATGATGCCGCGGCAGATCAGCGTGGCCACCGGTATTTTGGTGTCAGACATCACCAGCACGAACTCGTCGCCGCCGACCCGGCCAAACTGGATGGCGCCTGAAATCATGTGCGTGACACGCTGGCAGACCTGCTGCAACACCTCGTCGCCAGCGCTGTGGCCGTAGAGGTCGTTGATAAGCCGAAACCGGTCCAGATCCAGGTAAGCGAGGGTCAAGGGTTTGCCAACCGCCAATTCGGTCATGGCGTGGTCCAGTGCCTTTTCGATGCCGCGCCGGTTGAGCACTTTGGTCAGCGGATCGTTGTTGACCAGAAACAGGAGTTCCTCGGCAGCTTTGGCTTTTTCAGTGATGTTTTGCAGCGACCCTTCGACGCGGTCCCCGGCCAGCGCGGCCTTGACCAGGTAGCGGCTGACTTCCCCGCTTTCAAACAGCTGGGAGCGGCCGCGCAGTTCCAGCTCGCCTTCCTTCTGCGTCAACACCATGTTGTGCAACTGTGACCAGGCGCCACCGATGAAGTAACGCTGCCAGGTATGCCCGCCGTTCTCCAGAACCTTGGGCCCCAGCATGCGCAGCAGGGCCGGGTTGGCACTCAGGAAACGCCCGCGCAGGTCCAGCGTGAACAGGCCGATCGGCATGGCCTCATAGGTGTGTTGCAGCTCCGCCTGCACGGCCAGGCGCTGTTTGTGCTCCTGGCGCATTTGCGCCGAGATGGCCAGTGTGGCCAGCAGGCTGCTGGTCAATGCGGCCGTGACAAAGTTGAACGAGCCGATCAGCCCTTTGAGACCCAATGCCGCGGCTGCCACCTCAACCAGGCTGGCCGCCAGGGTGATGCCGATGGACGCGCTGTACCACATGGCCACCTGCGACTTGGTTTTGATCAGGATGATCGCCAGTGCCAATACCACCACGCCAATGGTCAGGCCTGTTGAGATCCAAAGGAAGGGCAAAAAAGTCTTGTAGGGCAGAACCACAGACAGCACCAAGAGCGGAATGCAGGACCATTGTGTGAGGCGCAGAAGCAAGATGGCCCGCAGACGGGCCAGGTCCTGGGAGAACAGCGCACTGAAGAGCCCCACCGACAACACGTAAAAAACGGCCATCGTGACCGCTCGCATGCGCAACACCCAGTCCGCCGGAACCTCATTGCCCAGCCACTGCGAGTCCCACCCGCCGGTGAGGGCGCCCATGCGCAAATTGACAACCAGCCAGGCGGCGAAGATCAAATACAGGCTGTTGCGGTTGATCAACGCCGTCGCCAGCACAAACACCGCGAGGATCATCAGGCCGCCGTCCAGCAAGCCGGATTTGCGGTGAAATTCAAGTGACGAGGTTTGCAGGTCTTCGCTGCGCCACAAAGCGGCAGAAATGCGCGCCGGCCCGACGGACTCCACGCGGCATACGATTGGGCGCCCAATCTCCTCGGCGGTGAGATCCAGCGCATACCCGGCCTTGACGTCCCGGATCGCGCCCACGCCTTGCGTCATGCCGGCGCTGCCGAGCAGTTTCAGGTCGGTGCCGCCCCAACAGGCAAGACTGGCCGCATGGCGCGAGGGAAACTCCACCGTGCGCGCCTGCTCCAGGTTGGTGCCGGGTTCGACCGTGAAGGACAGCCAGACCGGCGCTTCGGACAATTCGGTATCGATGACCTGCGTGGCCGCAGCGGATTGCAGCACGGCCAGCGCTTCCTGGGGCGACTTGACGGTGGTTTCACCCCGGGTCGCGCGCACTTCCAGCACCTGCGGTTCGCCAAGCGTGTATTGGGTTTTCCAAACAAACAGCGATACCAACGTCAAAAGGCCTATGCCCACGGGAAGGGCATAGGCCGAGAACAGGTGCAGCAACAAGGCGAGTGTGTTGTTGACCGTGTCTTTGTTGGTTATCGCATCGGCTGAATTCGTGGTCAATTTATCAGCGGTTCCACACTGGTTTCCAATGGCTTCTGCATTTTTACAGTCCGTGCGGGCTGCTAGGTGTGGACGTTACACGGCCTTTCAAAGACCGACAAGGGCACTTAACATAGGTCGTCTTTAAAAAACAACATATAAATCATGCAGTTGCCGCAAAAAATTGAAGTAAAACCTCAGTGCGGATTTTTCCGTGATTGCTACATATTGCGCATATTCGTATCACATTGCGTAGCGTGAATCGTGTGGCGCACCGCCAGCATCGGCCAGGCTGAATGGCGGCAACAGCGCGCGGCGACGCTCGGTTACATGGATGTCGGGGTGGTAGGTGCGGAACATGAAATCAAACATCGGGTGGTTGACGGCCTGTGAACGCGATTCAACGGTTGCCGTCTCGCTGCACATCACACGGTGTGGCATGTTGCCCACGTGGGAGAGCGGAATAAACCCTGCGCCTGGAAAGACGTCGGAGAACAACATGCGTTCATATTGGCGGTCAATCGGTGAACGCCCCGTGACGACCATCCAATCCACCCCCACTTGTCTGCAATAGTTGAGGAAGGACTTGAACAGCACAGTGGTGACCAATCGCCCGCCCTTGCCGTCTGTCACGCCCAAGCGCGTCGCTTCGGCCAAGCGGCGCCCACGCATCCATTCCGGCAGTTCGATCGACTGCTCCAGCGTCAGCGGCTTGAATTGGTTGGTCTGGATGCGCATGGTGCCCAGCGCCGAGCCGTCCAGCTTGGATTCAGCCAGCAGCACGGTCACGCCCATGGCGGTGTCGTCACGCTCGGCGGTGCGCAGGGTTTCGGCAAACTTGGGCAGATGCCGGGCGTAAGCCGAGTGCCGGATTTGCACCGCCTTGTCCAGGTCGTCGCGGTCATGCACCAGGCGCACGGTGAACGGCAGCAACTCTTCCGGCCAGGGCTGAGGGCGGGAGCGCAATGTGCCGGGCTCAAATTCCGCTTCCTGCGGGTTGATCCGGTCAAAACGGCTGCCTGGCAGAGCGGTTTGTTTCATCATGAGGGTGCTCCAGCTTCCATCGGGTTCGTTGCAACGTAGGGGCCATTTCGGTCAGGGCCATGCAACAAAATGTAGAAGCTGAGGCGCACGCCATGCGTCGGTGCGTGGCTATGGCGCCTGTAGGAAGTTGCCCTACAACACCGCGAAATCAAGCCGGAAAACACGCTGAATGCCAGCGGTTATCAATTTTTGTTAACATGGGTGTTAACATTTGTCCGATGAATTGCTATTCGAGACGGAAATTGAACATTTCAGGGCACCAAGTCACGTTAAATATAGCGTTTTAGCTATTATGTTTATAGCGTCAGGCCTGTTGCCGAAGCGCCACCCGCATCCGTCCGGGCTCAGGAATTGCAAGCCATCGACAGCGCCTGCAGCGGTTTGCCGGTTTTGGGTTCATACACCACCAGGTTGATGCGCTGCTGGTGGCCGGGTGTGGCGGCAATGCTGCGCCAGTTGAGTTTTTGCGTTGCGGCCGGGTTCTGCGGGGCCGCGCTGAAATCGCCCGCCTGCGTGTATTGGCGCACCACAAAGTCGTGTTGCAGAAACTCGCCCGCGTTTTCGCCGGACTTGACCTTCGAGCTGTGGCCGTC
>JANNMM010000232.1:0-1535 GCA_031397915.1 Rhodoferax sp.
TCCCGCAGCGGATGGAAGTGGATTTTCGGAAAACGCTCCTGCGCCAGCCGCACGTCATACGGCGAGGTGCACAAAAACGCCAGGGTGTTCGCCGCGTCGCGCGCCATGCGCAGCGGGTAGGCCTCGACAAAGGTTTTCAGCTCGGCCGGCGTATCAGCGGTGATCCAGCGGGCTCCCGTGTACTGGCAGCCTTCGAGGCGGATGTCGGCGTCGTATTCGCCTTTGAGGCGGTGCTGCACCACTTCAAACTGCAACTGCCCCACAGCGCCCAGCAGCATGTTGCCGCCAATTTCAGGGCGAAACACCTGGATCGCGCCTTCTTCGCCCAGCTGCGCCAGGCCCTGTTGCAGTTGTTTGGTGCGCAGCGGGTTTTTCAGCACGACGGTCATGAACAGTTCCGGCGCGAAAAACGGCAAGCCGGTGAACTGCAGGTTGACCGAGCCGTCGGTGATCGTGTCGCCCAGCTGCACGCCGCCGTGGGTGGTAAAGCCCACAATGTCGCCCGCGAAGGCCTCACTCACGGCCTCGCGGCGCTGGCTCATGAAGGTCACCACACTGGTCGGGCGCAGCTCCTTGTTGCTGCGCATCACCTTGAGTTTCATACCCGGCGTGTATTTGCCCGAGGCCATGCGCACAAAGGCGATGCGGTCGCGGTGGTTGGCGTCCATGTTGGCCTGCACTTTGAAGACGACGCCCGAGAAGGCTTCGTCGTCGGGTTGCACCTCCCGGATCACCGGCTGCTTGTTCACCACGAACGAGCTGGTGCGTGATTGCGGCGAGGGCGCCAAGTCCACCAGCGCGTCCAGCACTTCCATCACGCCAAAGTTGTTCACGCCTGAGCCAAAAAATACCGGCGTTTGTTTGCCCGCCAAAAAGGCCGCGTGGTCCCAGGTGGGTGAGGCGCCGGTGGCCAGATCCATGCTGTCGCGTGCGGTCTCGTATTCGTGGCCAAAACGCTTGAGTAAAGTGGCCTCGTCGGTCAAGGGGATGGTGGTGAAATCTTTCGGCCCCCGGTCGCTGCCCGGCTCAAACACCGTCATGGCCTGGGTACGCAGGTTGATGATGCCGCCAAAGGTCTTGCCCTGGCCGACGGGCCAGGTCATCGGCACACAGGGCATGCCGAGTTCGCGCTCGATCTCGTCCATGATGTCCAGCGGCTCGCGCACCTCGCGGTCCATCTTGTTCACAAACGTGATGATCGGCGTGTCGCGCTGTCGGCACACCTCGATCAGGCGGCGGGTTTGCGCCTCAACGCCGTTGGCGGCGTCGATCACCATCAAGGCGGAGTCGACCGCCGTCAACACGCGGTAAGTGTCCTCAGAAAAGTCTTTGTGGCCGGGTGTGTCCAGCAGATTCACCACGTGGTCACGGTAGGCCATTTGCATTACGCTCGACGCCACTGAAATACCGCGCTGTTTTTTCGATTTCCATCCAGTCAGACGTGGCGTGGCGTGTCGCTTTGCGCGCCTTCACGGAGCCGGCGATCTGGATTGCGCCCGAGAACAGCAGGAGTTTTTCAGTCAGCGTGGTTTTGC
>JANNMM010000236.1:0-18718 GCA_031397915.1 Rhodoferax sp.
GCAAAACCAATTGCCCGGTGGTGCTCGTGGTACAGGAGATTTTTGGTGTGCATGAATACATTGCCGACACCTGCCGGCGTTTTGCCAAGGCAGGCTACCTCGCGATTGCCAGCGAGTTGTATGCGCGCCAGGGCGACCCGACGAAATATGGCGAAATTGGCAAACTGATCGCTGAAGTGGTCAACAAGGTGCCCGACGCGCAGGTGATGGCTGACCTGGACGGCGCCGTGAAATGGGCCGGTGCAAATGGCGGCGACCTCTCCAAAGTCGCTGTCACGGGCTTTTGCTGGGGCGGGCGCATCACCTGGCTTTATGCGGCGCACGGCCCGGTAAAGGCCGGTGTGGCCTGGTACGGCCGCCTCGTGGGTACACCCAATGAACTGATGCCGAAAAATCCGGTGGACATCGCCCAGAACTTGAAAGCGCCGGTGCTGGGGCTCTATGGCGAAAAAGACGGCGGCATTCCGCTCGATACGCTCGACAAGATGAAAACCGCGCTCGCGGGCGGCAACCTGGCGTCAAAATACTCGCAGTTTGTCGTTTTTCCGGAGGCGCCCCATGCTTTCCATGCCGACTACCGGCCGTCTTACCGCAAGGCGGCGGCGGAGGACGGATTCGCACGCTGCCTGGCCTGGTTCAAGCATTACGGCGTGGCATAAAGTACAGCGTGGAATAATCGCACACTGAGACCGCGCCACGGTGAAAACCGCCTCTTGGGGCGGTTTTTCATTTTTACAAACAAGACTGGCCTTCAGGTCTCGAATAACGTGCGTAAGTAGCTATGGTATTAGTAGCAATTCTGTTGGGAACCTTGGCCGCCGGCATTGGCAGCGTGTGGCTGGCCGCAGCGCTGAGTTTCGGTGTGCTGGCGCGCTCCACGCGGCACATGCTCAGCATGGCGGCGGGCGCGCTGCTGGCCACCGCCTTCATGCATTTGCTGCCCGAAGCCTTCGAGAGCCAGATTGGCGCGCAGGATTTGTTCATGACGCTGCTGATCGGGTTGGTGTTTTTCTTCCTGCTCGACAAGGCCGAGCTGTGGCACCACGGACACGAGCACCACCACCACCATAACCATAACAATAATCACCTGCACCACACTATTGACGCCCAAAACGCGCACGACCACCCGGCGCACGACCACACACCCGCCGGCGGCAGTTGGGCCGTGCTCACCGGTGACAGCGTGCATTGTTTCGGCGACGGCATTCTGATTGCCTCGGCCTTCATGGCCGACATGCGTTTGGGCCTGCTGGCCGCGCTGGCGGTGCTGGTGCACGAGGTGCCGCACCACATGGGCGACCTGATGGTCTTGCACCAAAATGCGGGCGCGGGCGCCAGCAACAAACGCATTGCGCTGGTGAAAGTGTCGCTGGCGGGGGCTGTCACCGCCATTGGCGGCCTGGTGGGTTTTTGGCTGGTCGAGCAACTGCGCGACTACCTGCCGTATTTCCTGGTGATCGCCTCCAGCAGTTTCGTTTACGTGGCGCTGGCCGACCTGATTCCGCAACTGCAAAAACGCCTGAGTGCCCGCGAAACAGCGGCGCAAATCATCTGGCTGGGCGTGGGCATCGGCATGGTCACACTCATCAGCCGCCTGGCGCACGCCAACTGAGTTTCAAGTTCACTTTTTTAAGTCATTTTTCATCATTTAGCTCCATGCCTGATACCGATATCCAGGTCCGTCCTGCCAAACTCGCAGACGCCAGAACCATCGCCGAAATCCATGTGGAAGCCTGGGCCGCGGCCTATACGGGCATCATTCCCGACGATCACCTGAAAAGCCTGACCGTGGCCAAACGCGAAGCCTTGTGGCTGGACGCCATCAAATACGGCGAGCCCCAGGTGTGGGTGGCGCTGGACGCCAATGCCATTGTGGGTTTTGTCGGGTTTGACCGTTCGCGCGATGCCAAAAGCAAGGCGACAACGGGCGAAATCTGGGCCATGTACGCCGCGCCCGACTACTGGGGCGAAGGCGTCGGCCTGGCCTTGTGGGACGCCGCGCGGGATGGCCTCGTCGACGAAGGCTGCAAGGACGTGACCCTGTGGGTCTTGTTGCGCAACGAGCGCGCCATGCGGTTCTACGAGCTGGCTGGTTTCAAGCGCGAAATGAACACCGCCAAGACCGTGCCCATGGGTTCGGCCAAAGTCGAAGAAATACGGATGAAACGCGCCTTGGCTTGAGCTTTCAGGCCGCCTGGCGCCAGCGCCAGAGTCAGGCGTTGAGCAAAGAAGCCGGTTTTTTCGCGGCCGCTTTGCTGGCAGCGGCTTCCTTGCGGATTTCGTCGTTCAGCGCCTGGACCACGCGCTCAAATTCGAGCTCGAATTTAGGCAGTGCTTCTCGCGTCAGGCCCAGGTTTGATGCACGCGCCGCGTTGTGGATGTCTGAACACAGGCGCGCCAGTTCTGTAGCGCCCACGTTGCCACTGCTGGATTTGAGCGCATGGGAGGAACGCTCGATTTCAGGCGCATTTCCTTCCTGTGTCGACTGGACCAGTTTCACCACCAGTTTCGGCGACTCAACGAGGTACAGGTTCAGCACCCGGCTCAGCAGGTCGGGGTCGTCTTCGCTTTGAAGGTCGCGCAACTGCGCCAACAACTGGCGGTCCAGCACATCTACGTCCGAAGACATCGCCGCGCCCGGGCCGTCCAGTGCAGCCGGTTTGGAGAGGTCTGGCGAGGGCATCCAGACCTCCAGCATGTCCTGAAGCTGTTTGCGGCTCAGGGGTTTGGACAAATGGTCATCCATGCCGGCGTTCAGGCAGTCCTGGCGGTCCTGCGCCATGGCATTGGCGGTCAGGGCGATGATCGGAACCCGTTTCTTGCCAGTTGCCTGCTCGATTTTGCGGATCGCAATGGTAGCCTCGAAGCCGTCCAGTTCGGGCATGTGGCAGTCCATCAGGATGGCGTCGAAACCGCCGAGTTTGAAGTCTGCCAGGGCCTCGCTGCCGTTGTTGGCAACCACCACTTCGTAACCCTGGATTTTCTGCAACATGCCCAGCGCGACCGCCTGATTGACCAGGTTGTCTTCCACCAGAAGAATCTTGCCGCGGCTGCCGGCCAGGGGCGCTTTGGCAATTTCAGCGACAACCTCCGCGACCTCGGCTGCTTTTGGCCGCTCGTTGGATATGACCTCAACCAGGCTTTCGTACAGTTCCGACTGGCGCACCGGTTTGACCAGGCAGGCATCCAGACGGGCATCGTGCGCCGCCTTGATGGTGGCGTGGTTGCCGACCGGCGTCAACATGACGAGGTGGACATCGGCTATGGCAGCCTGGGCCTTGATGGTGTTTGCCAGCTCAAAGGTGTCGTTGCCGACAAAGCCCAGGTCGATCAGGGCCAGATCGAACGGCACCTGCAGGGCTGCGGCGTTCAACAGAAGCTCAATGCCGTGCTCGGGTGTTTCCGCCACGCGAACGTGCATGCCCCAATTGCAGATCTGTGAATTCAGGATGCCGCGGCTGACCGAACCGGACTCGATGATCAGGGTTTTCAAACCGGTCAAGGTGCCCATCAGGATCGAGGGTTCGTGCGACTGCGTGCCCTGTTGCTGCTTCGTGAACTGGCAGGTAAACGAGAATGTGGCGCCGGAGCCCAGCACCGACTCGACATGAAGGTCACCGCCCATCATCTCGACCAGCTGCCTGCTGATGGCAAGCCCGAGCCCCGAGCCGCCGTGTTTGCGCGTGGTTGAGCCATCGGCCTGCGAAAACTCCTCAAAAATCCGGGACTGCGCTTCCTGGCTGATGCCTTCGCCGGTGTCAGCGACCTCAAAGCGGATGGTCACTTTGGAATCGCTTTGGGCTTGCCCCACCAGGCTCACGACAACCGAGCCCTTGTGGGTGAACTTGATGGCGTTGCCCATGAGGTTGGTCAAAACCTGCCCAAGGCGCAGCGGGTCGCCGATGACCAGGGTTTCCAGATCGGCCGGAATGCGGCAAGCCAGCTCCAGCCCCTTGACGTGGGCCCGCTCGGCCAGGAGGTCAACGGTGTCTTCGAGCGACTTGCGCAGGTCCATATTGACCTGTTCGAGCTCGAGTTTTCCGGCTTCAATTTTCGAGAAGTCAAGCACGTCGTTGATGATTGCCAGCAGGTTTTTGCCCGAGCTTTGCACGGTTTCCGCGTATTTGCGCTGCACGCTGGACAGGCCGGTTTCCAGCAGCAACTCGGTCATGCCCAGCACCCCGTTCATGGGTGTGCGGATTTCATGGCTCATGCGTGCCAGGAAGGAGCTCTTGGCGTGGTTGGCCGCTTCGGCAGCGCCACGCGCCTGGCGCAAGGCTTCTTCGCCGCGTTTGCTCTGGGTCACGTCGCGGGCAACCGCGATCGTGCCGATGCATTCGTTGGCCTCATTGACAAGCGGCGCAACTGCCACCTGCATGTCGATCTGGGTGCCGGATTTGGTCAGGGCTTTGGTGTCGTAGGAGAAACGCTCCCCGGCCGCCAGGCGCGTCATGCGTGCTGCCTCTTCGGCTGGACCGGACTCGTCGATCGCCAGCCTCTGCCCTACAGCGGCCTCTTGCGAATAACCGAGCATAGCGGTGGCGCCGGCGTTCCAGGTGGTAATGGACCCTGACAAGTCTTTGGTCCAGATGGCTTCGCTGGACTGCTCGACGATGGTCGCGAGCAGCCGGTTTTTGGACTCGCTCGTGCCAAGGGAAGCCAACAGGCTTTCGGTGTTGTTGGCCATGTTGTTGAAGGCTTCGGCCGCGAGCCGCACTTCGGGTGCGCCGTCTGGCGTGATACGCACCGAGCGGTCGCCCTGGCTGAAACGGTTCGCGCTTTCGGCCAACATGCGCAGGGTGCCGAGGTTGCCTCGGAAGATCAGCCAGATGAACTGCAGCATCAGGAAAAGCGTGGCCGCCACGATCTGCAGCTGCTTGACGAACTGTTTCCACAGCCGGTTGTGTGCCTTGATGGGCGTCATGCGCGCGTAGAGTTTGCCGTAACCAACGCCGCCGGCCGTGACCTCCACACTCTCTTCGGGGATTTCAATGGCCGCAACAGCGGTGAACCAGGCCGGCGCGACGAGCACGTCCGGCTTGTCTTGCGCCACCAGTTTTCTGCCTTCCTTGTCAGCCCACTCGATGCGGTCGAGTTCGCCCTTGGTGACCTGTTTCTTGACCAATTGGTCGATCGCGGCATATTCCCCGACCAGCGCCTGGTCGGCAATCAAGGGTGCGACGAAGCTGAGTGTTTCGGTCAGGTCGCGTTTCAAGCGGGCGGAGTTTTCAGCGGCGCCCTCGGCAATGAACAGGAAAGTCTGCACACTGCCGCCAATAACGATCGCGATCCCGACCGCCAGCATGAGGCGTGAAACCAGCCCCCAGTCTCTCCAAAAACTGAATATGCGCATAGTGTTGGGGCCCAGCAGTGTTTTAGGGGGTGGCTGTTACTTGACCTGGGTTTGCCGGTAAAACGCCCGGTAGTTGTCGTAGTCCTTGTTGTCGGCCGCTACAAAACCCAACTCGCCCTGAATCTTCAGCAACTCGGCACCTTCCTCAAGAATCTTTTTGCCTTGGGGATCTTTCGCCATGCCAGCAAACGCGCTGGTGACCGCAGCCACCTTGGCCGCTGACACTCTGGGATTGGCCATGATGCACAAGTCCTGGTAAATCTCGGAGGTCCACAGGGCACGGTACTCAAACGACTCACGGCGCCCATAGCGAAGCATGATGGAACTGTTGACGCCGGCCGCAGCCACTTTCTTGAACTGCAGTTGTGCCGAAGAGGCTTCCTGGTTGCCCGTGAACACCACGTTCACTTTCACTTTTGCCGCAAGCAAGGCGTCAAGGGGGAGCCAATAACCGGTAAAACCATCGGGCGAGACGAACGCGACATCTTTGCCACTGAGGTCACTGAGTGACTGTGCAGGTGAGTCAGCCGGTACAACTATTTGTGAGCGGATCCCTGGCCCGACCGGGCGTGCGATCACTTTGTAACCCAACTTGTCACGCTCGGGCGTAAAGAAATGGTTGGTGTAGAGGAAGTCATAGGCGCCTTTTTCGGCCATGGCATTGCCCTCTTTGGCGGTCTTGGCGAGTTTGAGCTCCAGCGGAACCCCACTTTTGGCACTCACGTAGGAAAGAATCGGGTTCCAGTACTGCGCAGTCAAGGCAATGCTGCGTTGGTTCAGGACATTGAACCCATAGGGCTTTTCCTGGCCAATGGCGGACATCGGCACGATCAACGCAGCGGCAAAACATGCGCAGGCCTTGAGCAGTGAGGCGGAATTGAGAGGGAGTTTGAAGTTCATAGAGGTCTTTACGAAAATGAAAATGACTCGGCAAAAAGGATCAGTAAGATGGCTCAAACAGCAGCTTTGATGAACAAGAGGGCGCCACTGCCCACCAGCAAGGCGCCAACCACCTTCAACATGCCTTCACTGGTCATGTCCAGGTGCACCTTGTTGCCGGTAAACAGGCCCAAGGCCATGGGAATAAGGGCGACCAGGTAAGTCAACTGCAATCTTGGGTCACTCAACAGGCCGGCCAAAAGGAACAAACCCAGGCGAAACCCGCCGTCAATGGCAATGAGGCAGGAAAACGTTGCCCGCATGACGCCTTTGTCCAGCAAACGGCGCGTCAGGTACATGACGTAAGGTGGCGAGCCGGCGCCAAACAACCCGCCAGCGGCGCCGCCAGCCAGGCCGGCCGGCACAGCCCACAGTTTCATGATTTTCTCTTTGGGTTGCAGACCGAAAATGTTGCGAAAACCAAAGAACATGGTGAAGACGCCAAGCGTCACCAGAATGGGCGTGGTGGGCAACTTCAACAGCGCCAGTGCGCCAATACTCGCGCCGACCATACCGGCGGGCAAGAGGTATTTGATCTCACTCCAATCGACCAGTTTGCGGTTGATGCCGCCCAAGGCAATGGAGGCCGTGAAATCCAGCGCCAGGACCAGCGGAATTGCGAACTGTAGCGGCTGCGAGAGTGCCAGCAGGGGTACCGAGATCAATCCCGAGCCAAATCCCGTGATGCCGCGTATGAAATACGCGCTCAGCACGATACACAGGATCAAAAACATATCCGCCATCATCGGTTCCTTGAATTAACAATCTGGCGAAACGCCATTTGCCGAAAGCCTCAAGACAGCGGACAAATAAATGATCGAATGTCTACAAACAGTTATTTTCGCATGGCTGCCTTGAAATCGAGCACTTGCATCAGTCCGAGTCCCTAATCAACCCAATTGCGTTCACTTTTTTGCAACAGTTCACTTGAAATAGTGTCCGCCTGCCCAGTGGGCTTAAGCGAAATTCATGCCAATATGCAAAATTGGTCTTTCGAACCGATAGACGCGCAATGGCGATCGCACCCGGCACGGTGTGAGGCGGCTCGCCGAGACTTGCTATACAAACAGCAGACAAAAGTGCCATTCCACTTGGGTTGGCTCTTGATCCTATTAATATTTGATTTGATTGCAATTTGCAATGATCGGAGATTTGATGTGGGTTGATTTCGCAAAATCTGTAATTTTTGAGTCAATCTTTGACAATTTGTGGCTTCAGATCGTGGCACGCCAGTTGCATAGATAGCGTACTGCTTCTTGCCGACTGACAGAAATGAATCCGGAAAGCAGCGATCTGTAACTTGCGACCGTCAATTTGCCGCCCAGGAGATTCCAATGACACACTCGTCCAATCTCGAAATTCATGCTTTTGGAGCCATCGGTGCCGAAGTAAGAGGCATTAATCTGGCCCGAATAAGTGATGCGGACATCAGCGCCATCAAAAACGCCTGGTACCAGCATGACGTGCTCCTGTTTCGCAACCAGTATTTGTCCAACGACGATCTCCTGTCGTTCTCCAGAAATTTCGGTGCGCTCGATTCCCCGCCCAATCAAGGGGCAGGGCGCAAGTCGCCAGAGGGTTACCCGCAGGTCTACGTGGTCTCCAATGTTCTCGACGAAAAAGGCGAACCGATTGGCGCCCTGGGTGACGGCGAAGCGGCCTGGCACACCGACATGAGTTACGCGGCAGAGCCGCCAGACGCGTCCATGCTGTACTCCCTGGAGATTCCGAGCGTGGGCGGCGACACCTGGTTTTGCAGCATGAAGGCGGCCCTGGCCAAAATGCCCCCCGCTCTGGCTGAGCGCGTACGCACGCTGGATATCAAACACGACGGCACCTTTGACTCCGGTGGATTCGTCCGCAAAGGGCTGACCGCTACCAATGACCCGCGCACCTCGGTCGGAACGCCACACCCTGCCGTCACACAACACCCGCAATCGGGCGACCACGCGCTTTATCTGGGCCGCCGCCGCAACGCCTACATCATGGGCCTCGAGCTGGCCGAGTCGGAGCAGTTGCTGGACGAAATCTGGTCCTACATCGATGCTGCCGTCTACCAACACCGGTGGGCTTTGGGTGATCTCGTCCTCTGGGATAACCGCACCACGATGCACCGGCGCGACGCCTTCGACGCCAGCGCGCGCCGCGTCATGCACCGCACACAAATCAAAGGCTCCTGCGCGCCGCGTCGCGCGGTTCAGAGCCGAGCCGTCAATTCTTAACTGCACCAGGGGAACACTTCATGAGTACCACCTATCGCCCTGACCGCCGCCGGATGTTGTCAACTTCGGCCAAGGCCCTTTTGGCCGTTGGCATGCCGTGGGCAGCTGGCGTTCAAGCTGCAGCTTATCCCGACAAGCCGGTTCGTTTTCTGGTTCCCTACCCGCCAGGCGGCGGCACCGATGTCATTGCCCGGATCGTGCAAGAACGGTTTCAGGCAGCATTGGGCCAGCCGATCATCATCGACAACAAAGGCGGGGCAGGTGGGTCTGTCGGCAC
The DNA here is from genome assembly GCA_031397915.1 of Rhodoferax sp. Classification (GTDB taxonomy): domain Bacteria; phylum Pseudomonadota; class Gammaproteobacteria; order Burkholderiales; family Burkholderiaceae_C; genus JANYCG01. The sequence goes on from JANNMM010000236.1 coordinate 8,792, forward strand.
CGAGGCCGCATCGCGGGCGGCGCCGGATGGCCACACCGTTCTCTTCACGCTGAGCTCACATACCATCAACCCGGCAATTTTCCCCAAGCTGCCGTTTGATACGGTCAAAGACTTCGAGCCCGTTGGCATGGTCGCTTCGCTGCCGCAAATTCTGGTGGCCCATCCGCAGCTGCCGGTGAGCAACGTCGCCGAACTGGTCGCCTTGGCCAAGGCCAAGCCAAGCCTGCTCTCGTTTGCAACGGTGGGCAATGGTTCCCCAGGCCATCTGGCCGGCGAGTTGTTCAAATTGCGCACCGGCGCGCCGATGGTGCACGTGCCTTACAAGGGCGGTGGCCCGGCTGTGCAGGACGTCATGGGCGGTCAGGTGCCGTTGTTGTGGGTATCGATTCCGGCCGCAGCCCAGTTTGTCAAATCTGGCAAGCTCAAAGCCCTGGGCGTCTCAACCCTCAAGCGCAGCGCCGCCTTTCCAGAGGTGCCCACGATGCAGGAGTCTGGCATTTCCGATTTTGAGGTCGACTCCTGGTATGCCATGTTCGTACCGGCCAAAACGCCCCGGGCGGTGGTTGAAAAACTCAACGCGGCGCTGAACAGCGTGGTCGCCGATCCGCACATCCGCGAAAAATTGCTGGCGCAGGGCAGTGAAGGTGTGGGCGGCACGCCTGAAACATTGGCCCGAACCGTCGCCAGTGAGTTGCCCAAGTGGGCCAAGCTCGCCAAAGACGCCCATATCACCGTGGGATGACGCGCGTGCCTTGATCGTGGCCCCTCAAGTAGCCCATGCCGGCGCAGCGCGCTATTTCACATGACAAAATTGGCGCGAATTTTCGGCCTGTCTGGAAACATTTAGGCATTGATTAACGATGATCACGGATTCACACAAGGGCGGGGCCGATTCTTTTGGACTTAAACTCCCTCAAGGAAATCCACCCGCGCAAGTGCATCAGGCCGATTCCTCGGGAGATCCCGCAAACGGGACACCGAACCGGATATCGCTTCCAGATGGGCTGCAAAGCCTGGACGTTCCTGCCAATTTGCGATTGACCAAGGCGACGCCTGCGACCTGGTCGGCACGTGCCCCGAGTCGGTTCGAGCAATGGCGCAACCAAGGGAATGAAAAAGCGTTCGGCATGAGTGAAGAATCAAAAAAACCGGTCGGGAAAATTCTGGTTGTCGACGATGACTCAACCGCCTTGCTGTTGATGCGGGCGGCTTTGCGCAAATCGGGTTTCGAGGCCACCATGGCGTCCAATGGTGCAGAAGCCTTGCGTCTGTTTCGCGCCGATTCCTTTGATGTGGTGATGCTTGACGTGAGCATGCCGGAAATGTCGGGCTTCGAGGTCTGCGCCGCGATCCGCCAGGAGGCTGATGCTTCGCTGCCGATTGTCATGGTGACCGGCATGGACGATGTGGCCTCCGTCGAGTTGGCGTACCAGTCTGGTGCCACCGATTTCATCTCCAAACCGATCAATTGGGCGCTGATCGGCCACCGCGCGCGTTACCTGATGCGGGGCCATCAGGCCCTGTTGCAGCTGCGCTCGGCCAACGCCCGAAATGCCGCCATCCTGCAGGCCATTCCCGATTTTCTGTTCGAGATTGACATTGACGGGCGCTTTTTGTCAGCGCATTCGCCGCGGGCGTCGCTTCTGTCTCTGGGCGCTGAGGCACTTCCTGGACAGCTGTTGGGCGACGTGTTGCCCGCAGACGTTGCCAAGATTTGCCAGGACGCGCTGAAGGAAGCGCTGGAGCAAGAGCAATCGATTGGCAGGCAGTTCCAATTGACCCGCAAAGATGGCAGCTTCTGGTTTGAACTCTCAGTGGCCCTGAAGGAAAGGGTTGCGGGGCAAAACGCCCAGTTCATCGGGCTCGCGCGTGACATCACCCAGCGCAAGGCGGACGAGCAGAAAATCCTGCGCATGGCCATGTTTGACAACCTCACGGGCCTGCCCAACCGGCAGTCATTCATCCACAGGATTGAGCGGGAAAACAAGCGAACCCAGCTCTACGGAACAAGCATAGCCGTTTAGATCATGGATATGGACGGTTTCAAGAACATCAATGACACCATGGGCCACAGCGCCGGCGACCTGGCCTTGCAGTGGGCCGCTGGCCGGCTGCGCGAAGGTGTGCGGCCGACCGACCTGGTCTCGCGCATGCAGAGCACGGCGCCTGACCTGGCCATCGCCCGCCTGGGCGGCGACGAGTTCACGGCCCTGATTGTGGACATTGCACACCCCGAAGATGTGGACCAGATTGCTGATCGCATACTCGGCATGATGCGCAGCCCCTTCATGTTGCAGGGCCGTGAAATGCGCCTGAGCACGTCGATCGGTGTGGCCATTTTCCGTGAGGACGGTGAAGACGCCGCCACCTTGCTCCGGAACGCCGACACCGCGATGTACCACGCCAAGAGCGCTGGCCGCGACAACTACAAGTTTTACAACCGGACGCTGACCGAGCAGGTTTTGCAGCGCATGGCCCTTGAGCGCGATTTGCATGCTGCCCTGGAAGGTGATGAATTCACGCTCGAATACCAACCGCTGGTGGATGTCGCCAGCGGGAAAATCACGGGCGTTGAAGCCTTGATCCGCTGGATCCGCCCTGGGTTCGGGCCCGTCGGGCCTGACGACTTTATCGCTGCGGCAGAGCGAACCGGCCTGATTGTTCCAATGGGCAAATGGGTGCTGCGCACAGCCTGCGCCGACGCCGCGCGATGGCACCGTGCGGGTTATGACGTGCGGGTTGCGGTGAACCTTTCACCTTTGCAGTTCAAGGACCCGCAGCTCGTGCAAATGGTGCTGGGCGCGCTGGAAGAGTTCAAGCTGCCGCCACGCCTTCTGGAGCTGGAGCTGACCGAAAGCGCCGTCATGCAGGACAATGCAGCCAACACCCTGACACTCAAGTCGTTCCAGGATTGTGGTGTTCGCATCGCGCTTGACGACTTTGGCACCGGCCATTCGTCGCTGAGTTACCTCAAGCGCATGCCTTTGTCGCGTCTCAAAATTGACCAGAGTTTTGTCGTCGGCCTGCCCGATGACCTGGAAAATTTCGCCATCGTGAAAGCCATTGTTGCAATGGCCGGCAGCCTGGGTTTGAGTGTCACGGCCGAGGGCGTAGAAACGCTTCAGCAGTCGGTTGCGCTCAAGGAAATGGGCTGCCAGTCCTTGCAGGGCTACTACTTTGGCAAACCCATGCCGGCGGTGGAGATGGACATCATGCTGGCCAGAAACGCGCTGGGTCCCAAGCCGCTGGTCAAGCCACCGGCGCCCCTGCCGCCCCTGACGACCCTGCCGATTACGCCTGTGCATTGAGACCGCAGGCCTCCCGGCAAAAATCAGACTTCACCGCCAAATTTCTTCGTCAGGTTGGCGATGTATTTGTCGGTCATTTTCTCGAACTCGCCTTCCACAATCGGCGCCACGACCATCTTCATCAGGCCGGGCAGCGGTATGGCCAGATCACCCTTGACCTCAAGCTTGAGTTTGGTGGATTTTTTGTTGTCCTTGATCAGCCAGCTGCCCGAGACCTGGGCGTTGCCTTCACCTTTCACGGGTGTCCAGACAATCGTGCCCTTGGTTTTGTTGGAGACGTATTTCGACGCGTAAACGGTCTGGAGGTTGATCGACGCCACGCCAATTTTTTCCATCTCCCAGCGGTACACGCCGTCGCCCAGGTCAACCAGCTTGTCGACCTTGGGGAAAAAGCCAGCCGATTCCGGCACATTTGAAAGCAGATCGAATACATCGGCGAACTTCGCCTTGACTTCAAGTTCGTAACCCAGATCGATGCTGACATTGACGGTCATGGAAGGCTCCTCTTGGTTGAATGGATCAAGTCTACTAGGAGTTTGCGGCCGGCCCGCCTGCGGGCAGGTGGGCGCGGATCAACGCACTTGCGACCGAGATGCCATGCGGGATCGGGGGCAGGTCATCGTTTGGTCCGAACCAGCGGGCCTCGGCAATTTCGGCCTCGTCCATACGGATGTCGCCACTTTCATACTCGGCTGTGTAGGCAATCATCAGGGAGTGCGGAAACGGCCAGGGCTGGCTGGCGAAATAGTTGATGTTGCCGACCCGCAACCCCACCTCTTCAAGCACCTCGCGGTGGATCGCGTCTTCGATGGACTCGCCGGCCTCCACAAAGCCGGCCAGCGCCGTGAAGAACCCGGTCGGTGAGGCGCGGTGTCGGGCCAGCAATATGGATTCCTGGCGTTTGACCAGCACCATCATGGCCGGTGAAATCCGCGGGTACGCGGTGTGCCCGCAGACCTTGCATTTCATGCAGCGCTCGCCCGGCACCTGGCCCGTGGGCGCCGCGCACACCCCGCAAAAACGGTGTGTGCGGGCCCATTCACTGATCTGGAACGATCGCCCCGCGACGGACAACAGGTCGTCGTCCAGCGCACCAAACAGCGACCGCAACTTGCGAAAGGCATACCCGGCTGCGGCCTGTGCGGTCAGCGGTGTCGAGGCGGTCTGGCAATACCGCGCCGCCAGCAGCCCGACCGGCTGGAATTGGCTTTGCCCCAAACTCAAATCCGCCAATACGCCCTCGTCGGGCAACTGAAGATCGGTTTCGCGCACCAGCAGTTCATCTCCCCGGAATACAAAATTGAGGGGTGACGTATGGTGGGGCGCGCTGTGCAGCGCCGTGAAGTGGCTCGGGGTTTTCAGCATGGTGCTTGATGCTACAGCGAATATGATGGCGTCCAGCCCCAAGGAGAAACCCATGACCCTGCAACGCCGCCACGTCCTTCACGCCACTGCCGCCAGCGCCACAGCACTGGCATTGCCGGGCCTCGCCCTGGCGCAGGCTTTTCCCTCGCGCCCGATCAAATACATCTGCCCCTGGCCCGCCGGCGGTTCCACCGACGTGGTGATGCGCGCCGTGGCCGAGAGCGCCGCAAAGAACCTGGGCACCACCATCATCATCGACAACAAGCCAGGCGCAGGCGGCATGCTGGCACCAAACGAACTCGTCAATGCCAAGCCGGATGGTTATACGCTGGCCCAGTTGCCCCAGGGTGTGTTTCGCATCCCGCACATGCAGAAGGTGCAGTTCGACACGCTCAAAGATTTCACCTGGATCATCTGTTACACCGGCTACACCTTCGGCCTGGTGGTGCCTGCGAATTCACCATTCAAGAACATCAAGGATTTTGTCGACTTCGCCAAAGCCAATCCCGAGAAGATCACGTTTGGCCACACCGGCATCGGCACCAGCCCGCACCTGGCGGTGGAAGAATTCGCCATGAAGGCCGGCATCAAACTCACCAACGTGCCTTTTAAGGGCAATGCCGAAAACATGCAGGCGATTCTGGGCGGCCACGTCATGGCGGCCAGCGATGCCACCGGCTGGGGGCCGCATGTGGACGCCGGCAAGTTGCGCCTCCTGGCCACCTACGGAAGCAAACGCACCAAACGCTGGCCGACCGTGCCCACGCTCAATGAGTTGGGTTATGCCACGGTGTCTGACTCGCCTTTTGGCGTAGGTGGCCCCAAGGGCATGGACCCGGCCGTCGTCAAAACCATCCACGACGCGTTCAAGAAGTCGCTCGACGACCCCGCGGTGCTCGCGGTGTTTGAAAAATACGACCAATCGGTGATCTACATGAACACTGAGGAGTACACCAAGTTCGCCCGCGAGAGTTTCTCGTCTGAACGCGCGGTGATTGAAAAGCTGGGAATGTTGAACAAAGGGTGAGGCGCCGGAAAATCACTTCAAAACCTTGAAAGAGTCGATGATCTGATTGAAATCGCGCTCGTAGTCAGGCCATGAAGCGAGATGCGTCTCGGCATCTATCAAGAACCCGCGATCCTTGACGATCGCAATGATCTTGCGTGATTTGCCGACCCGGCCGGCGCCGATGTGATGCACGATCGAGATTGCGGTCAGGTCATCAGCCAGGGTTACCCGTTGCCGTGAGACCCGCGTGACGGTGTTCACATTCTGCATTTGACGTTCCCACTGTTGAATCGTGGCATCAGCAACCTCATCCAGGGATTCCCCGGGCACATCCGTCAGGGTATGAATGCCCAGGATCGCCTGGCCTTTGCTGATCGTCACGTACCGGTTTGTGTCATTGAGTTTCCAGTCGTCCGGATAGGAGACCGACCAGGCATGGCCCGGATTTGAATACGATTTTTCAGCGGCAACTCGGGGCCGGGCGGCGTTTTTCAATTGCGCGCTGCCGGGCTTGTCGCTTTCTGCCATGGCCTTTGTTGTCCAACCATGACGCAGCGCATCTGCAGCCCTGCCATCGTTTCGCAGCTTGCTTGCAAAATCGTTGATGCATTTATTCATCACACCTGAGAAGACTGCTTCGCTGGGCCAGGTGTATGTCCGGTCCGCGCACCGAGCCTGGTAGGCGAGTAGCGGGCCCGGATTTGCCCCTTTCGGAGCCGAGAATTGCAAAGAAACGGCCAGACTTCCAAGGACATCCCAATAGAGCAGCGTGGTGTCCGTATGTGCTTCGAATTCAAGCACAGCAGCGTTGATTTGGGTGCCGTCCGGACTGTCTGTCACCTGGTGGCCGGCAGCCTTGAACTCGGAGGCGATGGCCCGGCCCAGGAGAGTCGCTGGACTCGGATCAAAACGGATTTGCCCCATAGGCACCCCAAACGCCGCAGTGGATTTTCCTTCGTTATCCAAATCTTTCCGGTCGTCGTTTAAGGGTAGCACCCGTACCACGGCCGATGGAATCGACGACAAGGTACTGCTGCCGGATGATGCGCTGTGTTTTGGAATTGCCACCTTTACGACGACTGCGGAAAGTGTGTGCGCATTGTTTCTGGTCAAGTTGCCAACGGCGACAACGCCCACGGTTCCTGCAGAACTTGCACAAGCCGAGATCGCCAGAACAGCACACAGTGCCATCAGAACAATGAGAACACGCAATGTAAACATCATGGGGTTCACCTCCAGGCTGCTGTTTCAAAAAACTCGCCCCGACGCGTGTTCAAGCGAAAGGCCCGTCAGGCCCAAAGGAGAACCCGTGACGTTGGTGCCACTGTGCCAGCGACAGATCGGGATAGTGCCCGAAGCGGGGGTCTTTTGGCTTGCCCTCGATCTTGACCCAGGATGCTTTTGACTCGATCAGGATGTGCACGTGCTCAGGTGGTGTGGGAAGCGGTGTGTCGATGGCACTCGCGTGGGGATGCAAGAGTTCGGGCCAGGTCGGGTCCCATGCCCAGAGTGCACTCCCACACCGCGCGCAGAAGTAGCGCCTGGCGCTGCTCTCATGCTTGCCCGGGCCGTGTTCATCGGGGACAAGCGCGCGGTAAATTCGCAGATAACGCTTTCCCTTAACCTTCATTGAGCGGGTCACGGCGCCGAGGTTGACGGCATATCCGCCTGCTCCCGCCGTCTTGCGGCAAATCGAGCAGTAACAGCGCATGAAGGGCACGGGTGAATCGGACTCGACTGAGAACCTCACGCTGCCGCAGTGGCAAGAGCCTTCCAGGTGCATGGTGATGTCTTTCCGGGAGTCAGGTTGAATGAGACGAGTACGAATTGTTTAAGCGTGGCGTTCCTTTGGAACTTGATAACACAGCTCCGCGAAACCCGCGCCCACCTGCCTGACTGAAGTCAAGACGAGCGGAGGATGGGTCACCCGACGTGGAAACAGTGGTTTTCCCTTCCCAAGCGTGACGGAGCCGACCTGCACGATCATTTCGTCCAGCAACCCGTTGTCGTAAAACTGCCCCGCCAGATCGCCGCCACCCACGACCCAGATATTCTTGTCTCCCGCCGCGTCGCGCATCGCGGAATGTACCGGCCGAACGTCGCCTTGCACGAATCGCAAGTTGGCTCCTGGAACCGGTGGCAGTGTTCGGTGCGAGAAGACCCAGGCGGGCTGGGTGTAGGGCCAGGCGGAGCCCGTTTGGGCGGTCAGCGTCTGTGCGTGGCGCAGCATCCATTCGTAAGTCGCGGATCCCATCGCCAACGCGCCGACCCCGGCGATGAACGTCGGGTAGCTGGTCTCGTTGACGTCACCCAGCGGGAACAGCCAGTCGAGCGAGTCGTCTTCGGTCGCGATGAACCCATCCAGGCTCGCGGCCGTGTAGAACTGTGTCTTCATGGGTCGGTTCTCGGCTTCAAGCGCAGCACCCACGATGGCTTGCCCTATTTGCGTGATGATTTGATCTTCCGAACCGCCGACACATCCCCGAGAAACACATGCAAGGCGTCCCTGTCGTCCAGGGTCAGGTCCTTGCTTTCGAGGAGGTGCAGCTTCTGGATGACCACTTCAAGCGCCTCAGCCAAGTGGCCGATTTGCCGCCCGTAGCTGCCGACCTGTTCGAGCACCTGCTGCTCAACCTGTGCGTTGGAGGTAGCCCCGAGGTTGATGCTGAACAGGTTGAAGGACCAGTTCGGCAAGATGGGTTGGGTGAGCGAAGTCGGCGCCAACTGAAGCGGCATGTAGACGTTTGCCATGGATGACTCCCAGTTCGGCCTTACTCAATTTCAATTGTGCGGGCAAATGCGTTATTTGCACTATAGCTTGAGCGCCGGAGGTGCATTTGTCTATTGGGTCAAACTATTCTGCTGGCAGTGTCAGAAAATACCCAAAATGGGTACGATAAGGTTGCTTTTGCCTGAAAATGCCAATTTCATTGATAAAAATGGCATCCAAGTCACGGAATTATTCATTTTAATGCTATATAAAACATAGCATTCGACTTGAGGTCATGGTGTGACAACTCCCCTCGTCCCGTTCGACCCCATCAAAGGCTAAGGCGCCGGCGCTGCAAACCCGGATCACGCTTCGCTGCGCTCGCCGCCGCCACGACTGCGCCGTGGCGGGAAGCGCCACCATGCCAGCAGCACCAGCACGGCAAACGCGGTATAGGCCACCGTGAACACCCAAAACGGCGCCTCGTAGTACAGGAGCCTTTGCACCCAGTGCTCAATGAAGCTCTTGTCGTAGGTGGGCGAGCCCGCCTGGACACGAAGCCATGCTTCCAGTGTCGTGAGCGGACAGTACTGCCCCAGCCAGGCTTGAGCGGCCACATAGATGATCGCCGCCAGATGCGCCAGCCGAAACCACCAGCCGTTCACCCACCGCCAACGCAGGCCGTTTCCTGCCACAACCACAACCAGGCCTCCCACAACAAAGAGCACGACTCCGAAGTGGACCAGGAGAACGGCATCAGCAAATAGAGAGTAAGGCATGGCAGGTGCACTTTGGGGCGCCTGAAGTTGACGTGAACCCAGTACGCAACATTTGTCGGGTGCACGCGAACCGGCTGCCTACGTCGCTGCTGCTCCCGCCTGTGTGCACCAGTTCAACAAGTTGCTGGCGAAACTCCGGCGCGTACGCCCCTTTTTGCTTTGGCATCCCGGACTTCTTTTGCTTGTACAACAAGGTATATGTGAAATGGGGTCAACTTCAGTCAGGCGACATGACCCATCTTCGAGTCAGCGCGCGCGCCGGTAGTGCATGGCGACCGCGCCGCTGCGCAACGGCTTCGCCGAGACCAGCTCGAGCCGTCGCGTGCTGGGCAGCCCGCCCTCGTACAGGGTCGGTCCGTGGCCTGCGATCCTGGGGTGGACGAGCAATTTGTACTCGTCGATCAGATCCAGCCGGTCCAGCGCGGTCGCGAGCATGCCGCTACCGAGGAGTACGCCGCTCGGGGTCGCGTCCTTGAGCTTCTGTACGCCCGTGCGCAGGTTGCCGGCGATGTGGTGGCTGTTGGTCCACGGGAAGTCCGTTCGCGCCCTGGACACCACGTACTTCGGCTTGGCCTCGAGCTTGACCGCCCACTCGCGCATCGCCGGCGGTGCCTGCGCGTCGCCGCGGGCGACCGCTGGCCAGTAGCTCTCCATCATCTCGTAGGTGACGCGGCCCCACAGCATCGCCCCGCCCTCGTCCATGAGGCGGGTGAAGAAGGCGTGTGTCTCGTCGTCGGCGATTCCTTCCTGGTGGTC
>JANNMM010000271.1:0-2463 GCA_031397915.1 Rhodoferax sp.
GCGCGGCGCCGCGGCGTGATGTCGGTGGCGATCACCATCTGCGCCAGGCGGCCGTCGACCCAGTTGAGGTAGCGCGAGCGCACCTCGATCCACTTGCTCAGCTCGGGAACGAAAATCTCGGCGTTCGCCGTCTGGGCGTCGGTCAGCGAATTCGTCGGGAAACCGGCCAGTCCGTCGACGGCGTCGAGCGCGTCCTGCGTCGGCGAGACCGTCGGAACGCCCGCCTGCGCGATCAGGTTGACATGGCCCGAGACTTTGACGCCGAACCAGGAACGGTACAGCTTGTTGGCGAAGAGAAGTTCCTCGCTGCCCAGCGGCGCGACCGAGATGGCGGCGTCGAGGCCTTCGAGCACGGTCGTGAAGCGTTCATACGACGCGGTCAGCTCTTCGCGAATTCGCTTGGGCTCGGTGATGTCGGTCATCGACGTCATCCAGCCGGTTTGCTGACCATTCGGATCGATCAGCGGCGACACATACAGCCGCGCATCAAAAATCTGGCCGTTCTTGCGCTTGACCCGCATCTCGAAACCGGTGAGCGGCGCCTTGCCGTTCAGTTCGTCGTCGAGCCTGGCCATCAGTGTGTCATTGTCCGACTCGGGCCAGTGCGGGAAAGGTGCGGTGCAGCCGACCAGCTCTTCCTCGCTAAGCCCTGTCATCTGGCAAAAAGCCGGGTTGACATAGGTGATGCGGCCCTGCAGGTCCAGCGCCCGCATGCCGGTCAGCATGGAGTTTTCCATGGCCCGGCGAAAATTGGTTTCCGTGATCAGCGCTTCCTGCGCCTGCACGCGGCGCCGCGTGTGGCGCCAGGTGCCCAGCAGCATCCAGACCGTCAGCGCGCTCAGGGCGCTGACAAGCCAGAAAAATCCGCTGCCGACCACACCGAGTGAGGCGCGGTAGCCTTCGGCGCGAATCAGCAGGCCGTTGCCCACCGGGGAAACCGGAATTTCGTATTCGGCTGCGGCTTCTGACCACGGCACCAGCCGGGCGGCGGTGTTGCGAGGCGGTGGCAGGTTGCCCGCCAGCACCAGATTCTTGTCGTCGATGAGCGTCACCGCGTACTTGGCTGTCACTTCGGTCGGCACGCCAAAACGCAGCAGCCCGTCAATGGAATATTCGCCGATGATCACGCCGCTGAATTTGCCCTGCTCGTCCATCGGCACCTGCAGCTGCAGCGTGGGCGTGCTGTAAAAACCACTGTCCTTGTTCATCAACGGCCGTGAATAGACGGGTTGCCGAAGATCGCGCGCCAGCTCGAAGGTGCCGTCGTTTCCGCCCGGCCGCAACGGCTCGCCCGGCGTGCGTGTCGGGCTTATGTGCGCGCTGGAAGAGACATACGAACTCTTCACGCGCTTTTTGTTGTCGACCCAGGTCACGGCCATCAGCTCGGGGTATTGGCTGATCAGCGCCGAGGCCTGAACCACGAATTCCTCGGTGTTGACTTCGCGGTTGGCCACGTCGCGTGCAATCCGCATCAGTTGCTCCTGGCGTTCCAGCAAACGCAGCCGCAGCCGCTGCTGGGCATATTCGACGTCGCGCCTGACGGCTTGCTGCTCACGGTCGATCTCTTCGATGCGCAAATAGTCAAAGGCCGCGACAACCGCAGCCAGAAAAAGCACGACGGCAAACAGCGGCCCGAGGGTGATGTAGCGGTCTTGCCGCGACGGCGACTGCCGGCGCCACCAGCGCCGCCACAACGCCAGCGGCGCGGTGCTGGTGATGCGGTTGACGGCAGGCAGGGGTGTGGACATACGTTAACTTGCCAGTTTAAAGGACTTGACTCCGAACGCCGGCAAGGCCGGCCTTGAGGCGCCAGGCGCACGGTTGGTGGCGGTGTCGGCGATCTGAAAAACACAGACCCTGAAAGTTGGCAATGGGTGTTTTATATTTCAACATATGAAATCATTAAGCACCATTTGAAATTATTTAAATAATATGAGAAACTAGGGTTTGGTGTCTAATTTCATTTCATAAACAGGCGTGGTGCGCAGTGCCAAGGTGGGTTTCTGTCGCGTCCACAGCTTTAATCTGGAGACAAAAATGGCTGCAAATCCAATCAATACCGAACCGGGCGGTGCCGACAATCTGCGCGCCGCCGCCAACGATTCGCCCGGCAACAGTGCGGTCGACAAGGACGCTCAGGAAACCCGCGAATGGATGGACGCATTAAGCGCGGTGATAGAAAGCGAAGGCCCGGAGCGCGCCCACTTTCTGCTCGAACAACTGATGGAGCACGCCCGCCAACAAGGGATTGACAGGCCGTTCTCCGCCACCACTGGCTATGTCAACACCATCGAGCCCGAGGATGAAGAGCGTTGCCCGGGCAACATCGAAATCGAAGAGCGCCTGCGCGCCTACATGCGCTGGAACGCGATGGCGATGGTGGTCAAGGCCAATCGCCACAACCCGGAAGACGGTGGCGACCTCGGCGGCCACATCGGCTCGTTCGCCTCGCTCGCGCACATG
>JANNMM010000275.1:0-15834 GCA_031397915.1 Rhodoferax sp.
GGGCAAAGATCGGCTTCAAGTGCAACAAGCGCATGGCTGGCGTGGCAAAGGCTTCGTCTTCGATCCAGTCAGGCTCGCCAATCACCTTGCAGACCGCTGGCCACACCGCCGACTGCGTGATGAAATAAATGTAGGCGTTGGGGTCGGTCTCCCAGCCCTTGCATTTCAAGATGGCGCCGGGCTGGCCGCCGCCCGAGGCGTTGCCGGCGCGCGGCACAGCGCTGCCAAATTTGCCATCCGGGTACTGCGGGTACTCGTGCATGGTATGGGTGCGGTCCAGGCGTTGCTGGTCACGCAGTTTCACGCGGCAAAGGTTCAACACGGCGTCCTGCATGGGGGCCAGCACCTTTTGCCCGCGCCCGCTGGTGTTGCGCTGAAACAGCGCGGCCACGATGCCCAAGGCCAGGTGCACACCGGTGCCGCTGTCGCCAATCTGGGCGCCTGTGACCATCGGCGGGCCATCATCAAAACCCGTGGTGGACGCCGCGCCGCCGGCACACTGCGCCACGTTTTCGTAGACTTTGCAATGCTCGTAGGGCCCGGGGCCGAAACCCTTGACCGACGCCACGATCATGCGCGGGTTGATGGCCTGGATGTGCTCCCAGGTGATGCCCATGCGGTCGAGTGCGCCGGGGGCAAAGTTCTCCACCATCACGTCACACTCTTTGATGAGCGCATCGAGCACTTCGCGGCCTTTGGCCTTTTTGGTGTCCAGGGTGATGGAGCGTTTGTTGTGGTTCAGCATGGTGAAGTACAGGCTGTCCACGCCGGGAATGTCGCGCAATTGCTCGCGGGTGGCGTCGCCCACCCCGGCGCGTTCGACCTTGATGACGTCGGCGCCCAGCCAGGCCAGCAATTGCGTGCAGGTGGGGCCGGACTGCACATGCGTGAAGTCCAGTATGCGCACACCCGCCAGCGCCTGGCTCATTGGCTGCCTCCGCCCTGCCGGGCACTGGCAGCCAATTGCGCCTCGAGCGCGGTGATGCGTTTGCGGGATTCACGTTCCTGTGCGAAGCGCTCGGTCTCGTCGCGCACCACGGCGGCAATGCCACTCACGCTGCCATCCGCAGCATGCAGCAGGGACACCGTGAAGGCGATGGACAGGGTGTGGCCGTCTTTGTGCAGGGCCGGCACCTTGAGCAGGTCGTGCCCGTATTTGGTCACGCCGGTTTTCATGGTCTGGTGGTAACCGTCCCAATGGCGCTGTTGCTGGCGCTGCGGGATGATCATGTCCAGCGACTGGCCCAGCGCCTGGGCCTCGGTGTGGCCAAACATGCGCTCGGCGGCCGGGTTCCACAGCGTGATCAGGCCGTTGGCGTCACACACCATGACGGCGTCGGCCATGGCGACAACCAGCGTTTTCATATCCACAATTGACTGCATGGCAGGCCCTCGATCAGTCGGATTTCAGATGTTCAAACAAAGACGGCGCTCAGAGTGAACGCCGTGTCTGCTGGTTTTGCCAGATATTGGCCAGGCACCCCGGTCAAGTCACCCTCGGGATACAGGCCGACATCAAGCCGTCAAACCGCTCCAGCTTTGTGCATCTCGGCGATCTGGGCGGCAGAATACCCCAATTCGGCCAGAACGGAATCGGTGTGCTCACCCAGCAAAGGCGACGCTGTCACTTCCGGCTTGGTGTCCGAGAACTTGATCGGGCTGCCCACCGTCCAGTAACTGCCGCGCACCTTGTGCGGCACTTCGACGATGGAGCCGCTGGCGCGCAGCGACTTGTCGTGCAGCAACTCCTTCATCGACAGCACGGGCGAGCAGGGGATGTCGAACTTGCGGAAGATGTCGACCGCTTCAAACTTGGTCTTGTCCGAAATGAAGTTTTCGATGGTGCCGAAAATGTCCATGATGTGTGGCTGGCGGCCACGCGGCGTGTTGTACGCAGGGTCGTCCTTCCACTCGGGCTTGCCCAAAGCGTCGCAAATGGGACCCCAGGCATGGCCCTGGATGGTGAAATAGATGTAGGCATTGGGATCTTTCTCCCAGCCCTTGCACTTCAGGATCCAGCCCGGCTGGCCGCCACCACCGGCGTTGGCGCCGCGTGGCACCACGCCGTCTTTGAAGGCTTCCATCTCGTGCGGGTACTGTGGGTACTCTTCCAGGTGGCCCAATTTGTCCAAGCGCAGCTGGTCGCGCATTTTCACGCGGCACAGGTTCAGCACCGAGTCTTGCATGGACACGGCGACCTTTTGGCCCTTGCCGGTCTTCTGTTTGCCAATGTAAGCCGTGAGAATGCCGATGGCCAGGTGCATGCCGGTATTGCTGTCGCCCAAAGCGGCGGAGGAGATCGTGGGGCCGGAGTTCTCGCCTTTCCAGTAGCCGGTGGTCGAGGCTGCGCCGCCCGCGCACTGCGCCACGTTTTCGTAGACCTTCAGGTCTTCGTAGTGGTGGCCGTCGCTGAAGCCCTTTACGGAGGCCAGGATCATCGCCGGGTTGAGCGACTGGATGTGCTCCCAGGTGAAACCCATGCGGTCGAGCGCGCCGGGGCCGAAATTCTCGACCATCACGTCGCACTCTTTGATCAACTTTTCAAGTACGGCCTTGCCCTCGGCTTTTTTGGTGTCGAGCGTCAAGGAGCGCTTGTTGCTGTTGAGCATGGTGAAGTACAGCGCATCGGCATCGGGTATGTCGCGCAGCTGGCTGCGGGTGACGTCGCCGGAGCCAGGGCGCTCGACCTTGATCACATCTGCGCCGAACCAGGCGAGCAGCTGCGTGCAGGCGGGGCCTGCCTGAACGTGGGTGAAGTCAATGATCTTGATGCCGCTTAGTGGTTTGTCCATGGTTCTTGCTTCCTTTTTTATTACAACGTTGAAGGGTGAATGGGTCGAAGACGGATGTCTGGGCGGGGATGAACTTTAGCTCAAGCCGGCTGTTTCTTGGCCAGGGTGGGATTCAGCATCGTGATGCGGCCACTTTCGGTGCCCGCGGTTTCATCGATCACGGCGTTGATCAGGGTCGGCTTGCCGCTCTTCAGGGCTTCGTTCAGTGCCAACGTCAGCTCTTGCGGCGTCGTGGCGTTGACACCAATGCCGCCAAACGCCTCCATCATCTTGTCGTAACGCGCGCCCTTGACGAACACCGTGGGCGCAACATCTTTGCCGCCCGACTGGTTGACGTCGGTACCGCGGTACACGCCGTTGTTGTTGAAGACCACCACGCAGATGGGCAGGTTGTAGCGGCAGATGGTTTCGACTTCCATGCCGCTGAAACCAAAGGCGCTGTCGCCCTCGATCGCAATCACCGGTTTGCCGGTGACCACAGCAGCGGCAACGGCAAAACCCATGCCGATGCCCATGATGCCCCAGGTGCCGACGTCAAGGCGTTTGCGCGGCAGGTACATGTCGACGATGCTGCGGGTGAAGTCCAGCGTGTTGGCGCCTTCGTTGACAAGCATCGCCTCGGGGTTGGCCTTGATGATTTCGCGGACCACCCCCAGCGCGCTGTGGAAATTCATCACCGGGGGGTTTTTCGCCAGGGTTTCGGCCATCTTGGCAACGTTTTTGTCGCGGCGCTCGTAGACACCCGTTGTCCATTCGGCCGGTGGTTTGGACCAATTCGAACCGAGACCCGCCACCAAAGCCGCGACGCAAGAGCCAATGTCGCCGATCAAGGGCGCTGCGATGGCCACGTTGCTGTCGATTTCAGTCGGGGCGATGTCGATCTGGATGAACTGGCGGCCAGCCGCCTTGTCGCCACCCCAGGTTTTGCCTTTGCCGTGCGAGAGCAGCCAGTTGAGGCGTGCACCTACGAGCATGACAACGTCGGCCTCGGCCAACACGTGCGAGCGCGCGGCTGACGCCGATTGCGCATGGTTGTCGGGCAACAGGCCTTTGGCCATGGACATCGGCAGGTACGGGATGCCGGTTTTCTCGACCAGCGCGCGGATGTCGGCGTCGGCCTGCGCGTACGCGGCACCTTTGCCCAGCAGAATCAGGGGGCGTTTGGCGCCCTTGAGCAGGTCAAGCGCCCGCTGCACGGCATCGGGCGCGGGGATCTGGCGCGGCGCAGCGTCCACCACCTTGATCAGTGAGCGTTTTCCGGCGGCGGCGTCCATGGTTTGCGCGAACAGTTTGGCCGGCAAATCGAGGTACACGCCGCCCGGGCGGCCCGACACGGCCGAACGGATGGCGCGCGCGATGCCGACACCGATGTCTTCAGCGTGCAGCACGCGAAACGCGGCCTTGCACAGCGGTTTGGCAATCGCCAGCTGGTCCATCTCTTCGTAGTCGCCTTGCTGCAGGTCAACAATCTCGCGCTCGCTGGAGCCGCTGATCAAAATCATCGGGAAACAATTGGTGGTGGCGTTGGCCAGTGCGGTGAGGCCGTTGAGGAAACCAGGCGCCGATACCGTGAGGCAAATGCCGGGCTTCTGCGTGAGAAAGCCGGCTGCGGCTGCGGCGTTGCCGGCGTGTTGCTCGTGACGGAACGAGATCACGCGCATGCCTTCACCCTGCGCCATGCGGGTTAGGTCGGTGATCGGGATGCCGGGCAGGCCAAAAATGGTGTCGATGCCGTTGAGTTTCAGGGCGTCGATGACCAGATGGAAGCCGTCGGTGGTTTCAGCTGCTGGCGCGGGCGTTTGCGTGGCGTGGGTCATTGGGGAATGGCGGTAGTGCGGTTTGGGGACGTGGGGGCGAGCGGCCAAGGGCCAATGCGCAGCGTCTGTTTACAGGGTGGAGGTATCATAGGAATTGATCGGTCCTGCGCCCTTGACCGGGGTCAATATTCAAAGTATTCGGACCACGCTGCCGAGCGAATCTCACCTCATGTTTTCCATTACCCGAAGCCGCCGCGTTCATGTCATCCGTTGACACCCATCCGGAAAAAAACATCATTCGCGTGCAACTCACGCAAAACGCTGTCCTGACAGCGCTCAGCGAGGCCGACCGCGCCGACCTGGAAAAGCTGTTGACGGTGGTGGACTGCGCCAAAGGCGATTTTTTGCTCAACCAGGGCGTGACCGACATGGAGCAGTACTTTGTGCTCGATGGCGTGCTCAAACGCGTCGTTGCCAATCCGCAGGGCAAGGAGATGATCCTGCGCTTTTCCGACGAACGCGACATGGAAACCAGTTACGCCGCCTGGCGCCTGGGCACGCCCACGCCCTACAGCATTGTCTCGGTGACCAAGGCGCGTGTTGCCAAGCTGCCCTTGCCTTTGTGGGTGGCCTTTATGGAGGCCCGCCCGGCCATCAAGGCCAGTTATGAACACAGTGTCATGAGGCTCATGAGTGAAATCCTGGCGCACACCATCACCCTGCATTTGCTCGACGCGCCCGGCCGGGTCAACCGCTTCATGCGCAAACACCCGGCCTTGTTTGAGCGCCTGCCCAAGAAAGAGCTGGCCTCGTATTTGAATTTGTCTGCCGAAACCCTGAGCCGCCTCAAGCAACGCGGGAAAATTTGACCCGACAGAGGGCAACATTGGCAATCATCGCCAAATCTCGTTAAATTTCTATTTAAAATGACAAATCAATATTATCTTGTCGAATAAAATGTCAATATTAATAGCAATAAATCACTGTTTTCCGTGACTTTATTGCCAATAAGCTCTACCTTTGCTTTCAACAAATATATATTGACCGGTGGTCGGAGGCCCCTCTGCGATGCCCGCCAGACCGGACGGCTTCAATCCACCGGCTGTTCGACCGCAATCAGTTTGGGTTTGGCCGGGCGCACGGCGTTGATGAGTTTGCCGATCAACGGCCACAGCAGCAACAAAATCGCCAGCGTGGAAATCGTGCCCACCAGCGGGTTCGACCACAACACCGACAACTCGCCTTGCGACACCAGCATCGCCTGGCGGAACGAGTCTTCCGCCTTGTCGCCCAGCACCAGCGCCAGCACCAGCGGCGCCAGCGGATAGTCGAGCTTCTTGAAGAGGTAACCGATCACACCGAACAACATCATGAACCAGATGTCGAGCATGGCGTTGTGCACGGTGTAGGCGCCAATCGCGCAGATCACCACAATCACCGGCGCGATGATGGCAAAGGGAATGCGCAGGATGGAGGCGAACAACGGCACGGTCGTCAACACCACAATCAGGCCCACCAGGTTGCCCAGGTACATGCTGGCGATCAGACCCCAGACGAAGTCCTTCTGCTCCACGAAGAGCAGCGGTCCGGGCTGCAGGCCCCAGATCAACAAACCACCGAGCAACACCGCCGCCGTGGGCGAGCCGGGGATGCCCAGTGCCAGCATGGGCAACAGGGCCGCCGTGCCTGCCGCATGTGCTGCGGTTTCAGGGGCAACCACGCCTTCCATTTCGCCATTGCCAAAGTTTGCGCCGTTCTTGGACATTTTCTTGGCCAGGCCATAACTCATGAACGAAGCCGGTGTAGCGCCACCGGGCGTGATGCCCATCCAGATGCCGACCAGCGAGCTGCGCAGCGAGGTCATCCAGAACTGCGGCAACTTCTTCCACGTAGCCAACACCACTTTGGAGTCAATTTTGGCGCTCTTGCCGTTGAAGGCCAGGCCCTCTTCCATCGATTGCAAAATCTCGCCAATGCCGAAGAGGCCGATCACCGCGATCAAGAAGTCAAAACCGCGCATCAGGTCGGTGATGCCGAAGGTCAGGCGCAACTGGCCGGTGACGGTGTCCATGCCCACCGCTGCCAACGCAAAACCGATGCACATCGAGGCCAGAATCTTGAACGGTGAACCCTTGCCCATGCCGACGAAACTGCAGAACGTGAGCAGGTAAACCGCGAAATACTCGGGCGGGCCGAACTTGAGTGCAAACTTCGCGACCAGGGGCGCGAGGAAGGTGATCATCACCACCGCCACAAATGCGCCGACGAATGAAGACGTGAAAGCCGTGGTGAGCGCCGCACCGGCCTGGCCCTGCTGGGCCATCGGGTAACCGTCGAAGGTGGTCGCGACCGACCACGGCTCACCCGGAATGTTGAACAGGATCGAGGTGATGGCGCCGCCGAACAGCGCACCCCAGTAGATGCACGACAACATGATGATCGCCGAGGTGGGCGACATGGTGAAGGTAAGCGGCAGCAAAATGGCCACGCCGTTGGCGCCACCGAGCCCGGGCAACACGCCAATGAGCACACCCAGGATGATGCCCACGAACATGAGCAACATGTTCATGGGTGTCAGGATGACGCTGAAGCCGTGGAATAGCGCGTTGATTTCGTCCATGTCGATCGTCCGGTCTCAATAACCCAAAAACCCAAGCGGATTCAGCGCACCCTTGAACAAGGGCACCTTGAACCAGACCTCAAACATCATGAAGAAAACGACGTTGATGATGAGCGCGGCGATCACGCTCTTGACCCAGGAAAACTTTCCCAGAATGACCATGAACAGCGCGATGTAGATGGCCGACGCCACATACAGGCCGATCAACTGGATGGCGCCCACATACACCAGCGCCGGCAGCAGCACCTGAAGCACGCGCCCAAGCTGCTCGCGGTCCACAAACGCCTCGGTGTTCTTGCCTTTGCCAAACACCGCCTGGTAAAAAATGCCGCATGCGGACACACACAGGATCAGGCCGATGTAAAACGGGAAATAACCGGCACCGGGACCGTCGCTGGTCCAGCCTGACCCCAGGTTGCGGCTGCCGAAGATCACGACCAGCCCCAACACCAGCACGCCAACGGCGACGACCGCCTCCACCACATGGGTCGCGACCACGCCGCGGCCGCCAGACCCCTCTTCGCTCGATGACATGCCCGACCCCTTATTTGGCCAGGAAACCGGCTTCTTTCATGAGCTCGCGGTGCATGTTCTCTGACTTGCCGAGCCATTCGCCGAAGGCGTCGCCGGACATGCTGGTCTGGTTGAAGGCGCCCTTCTCCATGTAATCTTTCCACTCGGCCGTGTCGCGCACTTTCTTGAGCATGTCCACGTAAAACGCCAACTGGTCTTTGCTCACGCCGGGCGAGGTGAACACGCCGCGCAGCATGGTGTAGCTCGCTGGCACACCGGCTTCCTTGCAGGTGGGGATGTCAGCCCAGGCCTGTTTGTCGGTCACCTTGGTTTTGTAGGCCAGACGCTTCTCGTCGAAGACACACAGCGCCTTCAACTGGCCGGCGCGCCACTGCGCCACGGCTTCGATCGGGTTGTTCACGGTGGAATCGATGTGTTTGCCCACCAGTTGCACCGCCACTTCACCACCACCGCGGAAGGGCACGTAGATGAATTTGGTGCCGGTGGCCTTTTCCATGCCAACGGTGAGGATCTGGTCTTCCTGCTTGGAGCCGGTGCCGCCCATTTTCATTTTGTTCGGGCCAGCAGCCTTGACGGCGTCGAGGTATTCCTTGGCCGTCTTGTGCGGCGCCTCGGCGTTGACCCACAGGATGAACTGGTCCAGCGCCATCATCGAAACGGGGGTCATGTCGCGCCAGTTGAAAGGCACGCCAGTGGCCATGGGCGTGGTGAACAGGTTGGAGAGCGTGACGATCAGTTTGTGCGGATCGGCCTTGGCCTCCTTGACCGACAAAAACCCTTCGGCACCGGCGCCACCCGACTTGTTGACAACGATCAGCGGCTCTTTCATCAGTTTGTACTTGATGACGATGCCCTGGATCAGACGCGCCATCTGGTCGGCGCCGCCGCCGGTGCCAGCTGGCACCACAAATTCGACCGGCTTGGTCGGCTCCCAGGCCGCCAGGGCGGGCGTGGCGACTGCCATCGCGCATGCCGCAGCAACGCCGAAAGCGCTGAGTTTTAACGCGCCGGCCAGGCCGGAACGACTGAAAATTGAGGTTTTGAACATGATGGCTCCAACGATTCCAACTGAACGCGATGCACGGTTGTTCCGGTCACCTTGGCGCTGATTTTGAGGCTGCCGTATGGTCTTGTCTCTTGGGTGAAAAGCTCTTGACGGGGGTCAAGTTTGCTGAATTTGAATTTGAAGCGAGGGTTTGTCCCAAGTGGGTCATGCAGGACCGTGGATTTCACCATCGATGTAGAACCATTGACCGCCCTCGCGCACGAAGCGGCTGGTCTCGTGCAGGCGCTGGGCACGCCCGCCTTCGCGGCACCGCGCTGCGAATTCAACCACGCCGGCATCCGCCGTCGCGTCGCTTGCAAGCACCTCCAGCCCCAGCCACTTGACGGGTCGCAATTCGAGCTCACCGGGTGCTGTCGAAGCATGCCACGTCGCCAGCAAATAATCGATCAGCCCGAGCACGTAGGCGCTGTAGCGTGAGCGCATCAGCGCTTCGGGGTTGGGCGCCGTCAGGCCACCCGATAGCAGATCGTGGTACTGACCACAACAGTCGGCATAAATGGCGCCACTGTCACACGGGCAGGCCGCGCTGGCAGCGTGAATCCGGGCCTTGCGCCGCATCAGTTCACCGACGCCGGCAAGTGCTGCAAGCGGCTCACGGGTGACTTCAGGATCACCCACAGCTGCACGCCAAAGAGCAACAACGACAACAGCAGACAGGCCCCTTCGCCCCAGGCCGCACCGACCGCTCCGCCCAACGCGGCGCCCACCGGGCGCGCGCCCATGTTCACCGTCAGGAACACCGCCGAGACGCGGCCCAGCATGGCGTTGGGTGTGACCGTCTGGCGCAGGGTCAGCGAGGTGATGACCCACAGGATCGGCCCAAAACCAAAAAGGAAGAACGCTACGCCCGCCAACAGGCCACTGGGTACAAACCAGGTCGCCAGCATGGTGGCCGAGCCCAGTACCGACATCAAGGGGCCCAACTGCAGGGCCCGGCCAAACGGCAAGGCAGCGACGATGCGCGGCGCCACCAGGGCACCCAGGATCATGCCAGCGCCATAGACGGCCAGCGTCACACCACCCCGGCGGCGCTCAAACCCAGCACCCGTACGGCATACGGCACATAAGCCGCCTGCAGGACAAACCAGGCCAGATTCCAGGCCGCCGCCGTCAACACAATCGGGCGTAAAAGCGGGTGTTGCCAGACCAGCCGCACGCCGTCCTTGAGGTCCAGCAGCGGGTGCCTGGGCGCAACCGGCGCACGCGCGGGCTCGATGATCCCCAAGAGCGCCAGCGCTGCCGCGGCCGACAACACCGCCGCCAGTACGAAGGCACTTGGCGCGCCGGCCCACGCGACCAGCGCCCCGGCCAATGCCGGCCCGGCGGTGTAAGCGGCACTTCGGGCCAGCTCGAGCCGGCCATTGGCGCGCGCCAGCGCATCCCGCGCCACCAATGCCGGCACCAACGCGGGCGCCGCCACACTGAAGGCCACCGTTCCGACTGCGCCGGCAAACCCCAACAGCGCCAACAGCGTCAAGGTCAAGCCACCCATGAGCAGCGCGGCCATCAGGCCCAGTAAAGAGATGCCGCGCAGGATTTCCGCCCAGAACATGAGTTGTTTGCGCGAAATCCGGTCGGCCAGCAGGCCCAGCGGAATCGACAGCAGCAAAAACGGCAGGGTCTGGAAGGTAGCCAGG
The DNA here is from genome assembly GCA_031397915.1 of Rhodoferax sp. Lineage (GTDB taxonomy): Bacteria > Pseudomonadota > Gammaproteobacteria > Burkholderiales > Burkholderiaceae_C > JANYCG01. The sequence continues at coordinate 10,407 of JANNMM010000275.1, forward strand.
AGGCCGATTTCACCGGGCCCCGCGTTCAGCGCCAACACCGCGACGATGGGCACCGCTGCCAGGCTGATCTGCTCGGCTGTTTGTGCAGCGAGGTTGGACCAGGCCAGGCGGTGAAACGGTGCGGTCAGGGCCTCGCCCGGCAAAACACTCATGCGCGGGCACGGCCAAACTGCAAAACGCCGTCGTCCACCTTGCCAAACCGCAACATCAGGATGTCTTTGGGGTAGTTTTGGTACAGCCGCCACGGCGCTTTGGAGCCCTGTTTGGGAAAGAGGTGCATGGAGCGCGCAAAGTAGCTGGACGAAAAATCAACCCAGGGCTGCTCGGCCACGCTGGCGTCGGTGTTGCGCGGCACCGCATAGACGATGCCTTTTTTCTCCATGTGGTTGAGCAGGCGGCAGACAAACTCGCAGGTCAGGTCGCACTTCAGCGTCCATGAAGCGTTGGTGTAGCCGAAGCTGGAGGCCAGGTTGGGAACGCCGCTGTACATCAGGCCCTTGTAGTTCATGGTTTTGGCCATGTCCTGCAGCTTGCCGTCCACGGTGAGCTGCAAGCCCCCGAGCACCTGCAGGTTCAGGCCGGTGGCGGTAACGATCAAGTCGGCGTCGAGTTGCTTGCCGGATTGAAGCAAGACGCCTGTTTCGTTGAAACGCACCACGTGGTCAGTGACGACGGAGGCCCGCCCGGACTTGACCGCGTCAAAAAAATCGCCATCGGGCACCAGGCACAGGCGCTGGTCCCAGGGGTTGTAACGCGGCGTGAAGTGGGTGTTGATGTCGTAGTCGGGGCCCAGCGCCGAGCGCACACCGCCCAGGAGCAGGCGTTTCATTTTGGCCGGGTCGGTGCGGCACAGGCGGAACACGTACATGCCCAGCAACACGCGTTTCCAGCGTGTGAGGCCGTAGGCCAGCATCGCGGGCAACCAGCGCCGCAGTTTGTTGGCCCAGACGTCCTCGCTCGGGCGCGCCACCATGTAGGTGGGCGAACGCTGCAACATGGTGACGTGGGTGGCTTTTTTGGCCAGCTCGGGGATCAGCGTCACCGCTGTGGCGCCGCTGCCGATCACCAGCACGCGTTTGCCGCTGAAGTCCACCGTGTCGCGCCATTGTTGCGGGTGCACGAGTTGCCCGCCGTATTGGTCCATGCCTTCAAATTCAGGCGTGAACCCTTTGGCGTAGCTGTAATAACCCGAACACATGAAAAGAAAATTGCAGCTGATCTGCACCGGCGTTTTTTCTTCGCCCGTTTCAGCGGTGACGGTCCAGCGCGCGCTCCTAGAGTCCCACGATGCCGCCTTGACCGCGTGGCCGAAACGGATCTTTTCTTCGATGCCGTTTTCCTTGGCCGTTTCCTGCAAATAACTCAAAATCGACGGGCCGTCGGCGATGGCCTTGGCATGTTCCCAGGGCTTGAAGGAAAAGCCGAGGGTGTACATGTCGCTGTCCGAGCGCACGCCGGGGTAACGAAACAAATCCCAGGTACCGCCCAGCGCCTTGCGGCCCTCCAGGATGGCGAAGCGCTTGCCCGGGCACTTGTTTTGCAGGTGGTAAGCCGCGCCAATGCCGGAGAGGCCGGCGCCGACGATCAAGACGTCGAAATGTTCCATGGTCTACGGGGAGAGGTTGGTTTTTGCGCGGAACGCGTTCGCCAGAATAGCACCCGCCTGCGCAAAGCGCTGTCGCGCCTGAATGCGGTGCTGACGTCATTCATTCCCAATTTGGGTACGATTTGGCGATTTGGAGAGCAGTTGTGACATTTTTGAGAAAAATAGACATCGAAGTCACGAATTATATCGATAGTTTGCTACTATTATTATAGCATATTTCATGCCTGCATCACAGGGCGCTACTTACATTTGATGACGTCTGGTTTGACAGTGAAACAGCCGGGGTTTATAAACCCCGCAGTCAGGTCACTGCACGGGCATCACAGCACAACACCACTGAAAAGGGGAGCGCCATGTACCGCAGACTTCAAGCCTTCGGCCACGTCGAATGCCAGCGCCAACAATGCCGCGTGCCGCCGTCGCCCGGCCTCATGAACAACCTGCTGCAACGCTGGACCAACCTGGTCGCCGAGGGGCGTTTGCCCAAGGACAGCACCTTCAAGCAGTGGTTTGATTTCTGGGTTTCATCGCGGCGCGGGCAGAACTACTGGGGGCTGGACGACCAGCGCCTGGAACACGCGCCCAAGACTGTTGCCGAGTTGATCAACCGGCCGAAGAAAAAACTCGCCGGCGTGGTGCGCACGATCGTTTTGCTGGTGGATTTCCCGGACCAGCCGCACGTGATGGAAAACAGCGCGCTGCATTACCAGCACATGTTGTTCGGCTTGGGGCCGCAGTTTCCGTCGGGCTCGATGCGCGAGTATTACCGCAGCATCAGCAACTTCAAGACCGGCGCCAATGCGGCGGGTGTGGACGTGCAGGGCGCGGTGTTTGGCTGGTTCCGCATGCCGCAGCCGCTGTCGTTCTACACCAATGACGAATCGGCCATGGGCGACACCTTCCCGCGCAACGCGCCGGGTCTGGCGCGTGACGCGGTGCAGGCGGCGCTGACGGCGAAAGTCGACTTCAAACCCTTTGATGCGCTGGGTGAAAAAATCGTCACAGCGCTGTTTGTCATCCATGCCGGGCGCGGCGCCGAAGAGACCGGCAGCCGTGGTGATATCTGGAGCCACAAGTGGGCCATCCCCGGTGGTGTGGTGGTGGCCCCGAACCTGAAAGTCAGCACCTACCTCACGGTGCCGGAAGACTGCAAGGTTGGCGTCTGCGCCCATGAGTGGGGTCATCTGGCCGCGCGCTGGGCCGACTATTACGACACCGGCGAGAGTGAAAACATGACCAGCAACGGCCTGGGCAGTTATTGCCTGATGGCGGCCGGCTCCTGGGGCGACGGCGGCACCACACCGACGCTGCCCAATGCCATGCTGCGCATGTTCCACGGCTGGATCACGCCCACACTGGTGACCAAAACCACCATGGGCCTGGCACTCTCGCCCGCAGCTGAGGGCGGCCAGTGCGTGGTGATCCAGAACAAAAAAACCATGACCGACCGGCAGTACATCATCGTCGAGTACCGAAGGCGCCAGTTCCAGGACAGTTTCCTGCCCGACGAAGGCATGGCCATTTATATGGTGGACGAAGCCATCGAAGACGTGAACGACGAGAACAACCTCGCCATCGAGCTCATCCAGGCCGACGGCAAACGGGATCTGGCTGGCATTTTCGGATCCGGCAACCCGGGTGACACGGGCGACCTGTACCCGCACAAAACCAAACGCATCGTTGGCAAGGCCACCAAACCGGCGCTGAACCTGCCCGGTGGCAAATTCAGCGGCGTGACCCTGCGCACCAAAGGCCGCGCCGGTGACGCACAGCTCACGCTGGATGTGACTTTCAGCTGAGTTGCGACCGCCTTCAGAGGGTAGCCATGGCGGCGACCCAGAAGGCGTGCCCGAGCTCGGGGTGGGCGATGTCGTTGTGGGCGCCGGCCATGCCGCCGCCGTTGCGGATGATGCCGCTGCACTCCAGGTTGTAGAGTTTGCCCGCCACAAACGGCAACACCTGGTCGGTCGAGGTCAGCGCCAGGGGCACGGCGTCCACCCCCGCGCCCTGCAGTCCCCAGGTGCCAACTGCGCCATATTTGGGCAAATCGTCGCCCGGCGCCATGGCTACCTGGCCGGCCACGCCCGCCGCCAGCGGGTAGAGGCGGCCCACGGCGCTGTCGTGCTCCGACTGCGTCACCACAATCGGCCCTGCGACGGCGCCTTCGGCCAGCATGCGCTGGAAATAACCCGCCTCTTTCGGTGCCGACGGAATGCTCTTGCAAAACGACCAGAGCGAAAACGCGCCTTGCACCAGCAGCATCGAATCGAGCGGGCGCACCCGCTGGCTGCCGGCTTTTCCAGCCGCCAGTGCCGACATCACGACGCAGCCGAAACTGTGGCCCATCAAATGGAACCGCACCTTGCGCGCTGCCGTGAGCGTTTGCAGCTTGGCCAGCAGGTCGGCGCCACCGGTTTCCCCAAAGGTGCAGGCGCGCGCCTTCATCTTCCAGAACGACAGTTGCGCCAGCGGCGACAACAACCCCGACAAAAACGAGCCACCAAAACTGGCTGGATCTGCTTTGGCGTTTTGGTAGGCGGCCTCGGCGTTGAAGGGTTCGCGGTCGGCGCCGGGCGCACCGGCAACGCCGGCGCCACCCAGGCCCGCTTCTGCGTTGAGCACCGCGTAGGCTTTGCGGGCAGCTTCGGGCAAGGTGGCGGGCTCGGTGTCGTCCAGCGCACATTCAAACAAGGTGCGCAGGGCCTGGCGCGCTGCCGGTGTGTCGGCGATGCCGGCGGCAGCGCTGTCAATCAAGGCGTCCAGCCCGGCGCCTCCCTGCCCCACGGCAAACGACGCGGCTCCGGATTTGGCCCCACCCATGTCTTCACCGCCAAACGGCAGGCTCGGCCAGTGCAGACCCACCATCAAGGGCATGAAACCGGGGCGTTTTTTGCGCAGGATGGCCAGGTCGCTGGCACAACCGGCTGCGGCCGAAATCCAGTCACGGTACTGCCGCCTGGCGGCCTCGATGTCGCCCTTCCAGCCGTGCGACAACATGAAGACGTCGGTGATGGGCTGCTCACTCAATTGCTGCGCGACGAGGTCACTCATCAGACCGTCGGGGTCGTCGGTGCGCTCCCGCCCATCCGCGTCAAAGTTCACCTGGTAAAAAATCAGGTCTGTGCCGGGAATTTTTTCAATGCTCATAACGCCTCCTGAGGATGACGGGGTTGGAAAAACCAGGCGGTGCCAATCGTCAGCCGGTACCGGCACGCAGGCGAACCGCCGGGTCGCCCACGATCACGTAACTGCGCGCGTCGTTGTTGGCTGTCCAGAGGCCCGCCACCATCGCGTCGTTGCGTTCTGCACCAAAACGCTCGTCTTCAAGCACACCGTTGAGGCTCACAGCCAGATCGGCGTATTTCTGCGAGAAAAAACTCATGGCCGCGCCCAGGCGGCCACCGGCCATGAGCTGCTCGAGCGCGCCTTCAAACACCGTGAGGTCGTCACCGGCGCCGGGTGAGGCGAAGGAATAACTCCAGGCGCGCTCCACATGGCCCACCACGGCCAGCGCGCCGCCCTTGGGCAGGCTTAGCTCGCGGCGGGCCAGTGCCGACAGGAACGCCTTGGGCGCGATCACGTCCCGCACGCCGCTCTGGTGTGCGTAGTCGTCCAGTTTCGGCGTGCCCGCACCGTAACAGGCGAAATGAAAGGCGATCAAGCCTGAGAGGTTGGCGTCTGCAGGCAAATCCTGCGCCGAGAAGTAAAAATCCCCGGGCACTGGCCCGCGGTGCAACATTGGCCCGGGCCAGTCCTGGCACAAGAGCGCCCCCTGGTCGGCCAACTGGCGTGCGTCGGCATTGGGAAAACCCATGCCGTGGC
>JANNMM010000286.1:0-2726 GCA_031397915.1 Rhodoferax sp.
GAGGACGTTCGGCTGGCGATGGCTGAGGTGCCAGGAGTTGATGCCTTGCACAAGGAACTGATGGTGGAGGTGCCACAGGTGCAGGTCAAGGTCAAGCTGGAGGAGGCACAAAAATACGGGCTCAAACCGGGTGACGTGCGGCGTGCATCGGCGGCGATCGTGGCAGGCAACGAGGTCGGCGACATTTTCACCGGGGGCCGCACCTATGACGTGCATGTGTGGACAGATAAGGAGTCGCGCCACAGCCTTCAGGCGCTGCAGCAGATGTTGATCAATACGCCCACCGGTAAAACCGTGCGCCTCTCGGAAGTTGCTGATGTGCGGGTAGCACCCACCCCCAACAGCATCAGCCGCGAGGGCGGATCACGACGCATTGACGTGCATTCCAACGTCAAGGGCCGCGACCTCGCTGCGGTAGCTGAGGATGTGCAGGCGCGCGTTCAAAAAATCGATTTTCCAATTGGTTACCGCGCTGTGTTGCAGGGTGAATATGCCGAGCTTCGCGCCGCACGGGCCCGCATCACGCTGTATTCCCTGCTTGCTGCCGTTGCTATTTTTCTGCTTTTGCACCTGAGTCTCGGCGACTGGCGCCTGGCCACCATGACTTTCCTGACCCTGCCATTCGCCTTGGTCGGCGGCATCCTGGCTTCCTTTGCAGGGGGAGGTGTTATTTCGCTCGGCTCATTGGTGGGGTTTCTCACGGTGCTGGGTATTGCCGCACGCAACGGCATCATGATGATCAGCCATTTCCAGCACCTGGAGCGGGAGGAGGGGGAGGCGTTTGGCCTTGCACTGGTTCTGCGCGGCGCGCGCGAGCGCCTGTCGCCGATCTTGATGACCACCGGCGCCACCGCTCTGGCGATTGTCCCGCTGGTGATTTACGGCAATCTTCCTGGCCACGAGATTGAATTTCCGATGGCGGTGGTGATTCTTGGCGGACTTGTCACGTCTACCTTGCTAAACCTGTTCATTGTTCCTGCGCTCTATTTGCGCTTTGGTCGTGGCGTGGTGAAAGCGGAAAAAGATGAAGCGGCGCCCCGGCTTGTTGTGGATCCAGCTTAAGCGGGTGGTTTGAGGGCTCGACCCAAATTATCCAAATCAAGTGAAGAAAACGATGAAACGAATAATCCTGGTTGCTATTTTGACGGGTCTGTTCGCGGCCTGTGGCGCTGCGTCTGCTCAGCAGAAATTTGAAAAAGCCCGGGTGTATTTCGAGCAAAACCTGCTGGACAAAGACGTCGAGGTCAAATTCGAAGTGACCGGTGGAAGTGCCGGCCTTGCAACCCTGAAGGTGACGGCGCCTGACGGACGCACTGTGGTCGACTTCAAGTCGCCCGAGTCGAAGTTTGGCATCCGCCACCTCGTCCTCGAATCACCAGAACCCAAGAACGATGGCCAGATTCAAAAAGACTTTCCGGCCGGTGTCTACAAGTTCACAGGGACTTTGGCAGGCGGCGTGGCGCTGCAGAGCGAAGCCACATTGAGCCATAAGTTGCCAATGCCCAGCTCGTTCATCCGTCCCAAGCCCGATGAAACCAATGTGCCGATCAAGGGCTTGAAGGCCAGTTGGGCTGCGGTCAAGGATTTGGCGGCGGTCGTCGTCATCATCGAACAAGACCAATTCGGCCAGGAAATCAAGGTGATTTTGCCCGGCAACGCCACGCAGTTTGCGGTGCCGGACGGGTTTTTGATGCCAGGCCTGGAATACAAAATGTCCGTAGGTACCGTGTCCCGTGAAGGCAACGGGTCGTTTATCGAAACCGCTTTTTCCACTGCCGGGAAAAATGCGGCAGCGGGCAAAGAAGCGGTTGTAAGTGCGCCGGGCGGAAAAACCATCTCTGAAAGTGACGCCAAACTGATCGCCTTGAAGGCTGTGCCCGGCAAGGCCATCAACGTGGCTGTTGAAAAGCTCAAAGGCGTCAACCGGTATGTCGTCGAAGTGGTGCCCACTGCAGGCGGAAAAGAGTGGGATGTCATCATCGACATGGCCAGCGGCAAAGTTGTTGGTATCGAAAAATGACTAATGGCGCCAGCTGCCAAACCCTCAGGCCCCTGATCGGTGAGATGACCGGTATTTTGTACTTTCCCCCAAAACCAAACCGCAGTAAAGGAATTCAGCATGAACTCGATAGACAGTAAGGATGACCGCAAGGTGAAGCCTTTCTTCTCTGCGCTGTTGGCAGCGGTGACGGCCGCAGCGCTTTTTGGCGCCTATGGCCCGCACGCGCACGCGCAGGTCAAAGCGGCGCCCCCGAAGGCGGCCCAGGACGCCGGGTCGGGCGTCGAACCGGGCGCCAAAAGATTCGAGGAATTGAATGTCAAGGACTTCGACAAGTCCGAGAACATTGACAACATCTGGTGGCCGCTCAAGCCCGGCATGCAATGGACTTTTGAAGGCCATGTGGAGGAGGACGGCAAGAAGGAAAAACACAAGATCGTGTTCACGGTGACTGACCTGGTGAAAGTGATAGATGGCGTGCGCAGCCGCGTGATCTTTGATTCGGATTTCACCAAGGGCAAGCTGGTTGAGCAGGAACTGGCGTATTTCGCGCAAGACAAGACGGGCAACGTCTGGCACTTGGGCCAATACCGCGAAGTGATGGAGGACAAGATTTTTGTGGGCGGGCAAATCTGGGTTATCAACAACCCGCCCGGCGCCAAGGCCGGCATCATGATGCCGGCTGACCCGAAACTTGGCTCGCCGAGTTATTCCGAGGGGTTTGCGC
>JANNMM010000324.1:0-4852 GCA_031397915.1 Rhodoferax sp.
GCAAAAAGCATCGGGCTACCTGGCGACCCTCGTCAATGGGGTGCCGGTGGCCATGAACGGTGCGTCCACTGGTGACTTGCCGGGGCGGCTGATTCGGGGACCGCAGAGGGTGTGATCAGATCATAATTAACATGGGAGTTAATTATTTCTGATTTTTAGGTGAGTTTTAATAATTTTGGGGCAGTAAGTCACGAGTATGGTGGTTATCTTGCTATAAAAATAGAAGCAGTATTCTCGTGCTTCAAGACGAATGATCACACTTCACATCGGCGAGCAGCAAAGTCAGGTCGTCTTTCAGGCAGATGCGGGGGTGGGCGTGGCTCATTCCCTGGCTCTGGGTTCGGTGGCGGTTGCCGAGGTCTTTTTCAAGCCGTACCCGCCCCGACCGCTGAATCTGGAAAACGCCATCGCGGCGGTGGAAGACGAATTGGTCAAGCTGCGGCACCTGGCCGTTGGCTCGCCACGGCCGGCCCTGTATTCGGTGGACGAATCGGTCCGCCAGATTGCGCTGGCCTGCGGGCTCGGTGCAGACGCCGTGCTGGCCGTGGACAACGTGGAGCGGGCCTTCAACGATCTGGTGGCGTTGTCGTCTGGTGGGCGTTCGGCCTTTGCGTCGTCCGATGGCGCTGCAGCGCCCTGGGTGGCAGACGCCCGTTCAGGCGCTGCATTGGTGATCTTGCGCGAGTTCCTGCATCACCTGAACTTTGAAGCGATCAAGGTTCTGGGTGGCAATAGCTGACCTGCATGCCAACAAGACCGAGTTTTGTTGATATGGGTGTTAATTATTTGAATTTTTACCAAAAGTCTGAAACTTTCTGCAATTCAAGTCACGTGAAATGGTGATTTAAAGCTATATAAAAAATAGCATTCACGCAGCCCGCGCTCGGCCACCCTTCTCCGCCCACGTGCGCGTCCAGCGGATTTGCATAAAGCGCAGCAGCAGCAACATCGCTGCTGAACAGATGGCAAAGGCCAGAAAGCCGTACAGGTAGGAGCCGGTGTTTTGTTTCGAGAGGCCCATGGCGTTGGGAATCAGGCCGCCGCCCTGGGCGCGATTCTCGCCGATCATCGAGCCGGCCACGGCGGTGGTGAGCGGCCAGCGCAGTGGCACGAGCTGGAAGAGCGCGCCGTTGCCCGCGCCCAAAGCCGCAAAACAGATGAGGAACAGCAGCATGGTGGTGGGCAGCGAGTTCTCGGCGAGTCCGCAGCCGATCAGGCTCAGGGTGACGACCACCAGCACGCCCGTCAGGGTGTTCACGCCGCCCCAGTGGTCGGAGATCCAGCCGCCAAACACGCGAAGTGCCGCCCCCATGAACGCCGCGAGCATGGTGAGCTGGCCGGCCTGCACTTTGGAGACGCCAAACTGGTCGTAGAAATAGCTGGGCAAAAAGGTGACCAGGCCGATGAAGCCGCCAAAGGTCACGGCGTAGATCAGGCTGAAGGCCCAGCCGTCTTTTTCAAACAGGCAGGCGATGTGTTCCTTGAAACTGGCGTGTTTGTCCAGATCGGGCGGCTCCTGGGCGAAGAAGATCATGACGGCGATCGGCACCATCACGGCCACGGCCGCAATGCCGTAAACGGTTTGCCAGCCGAAGGCCTGCGCCAGCGGCGGCGCCAGCAGCGCGGAGACGGCGGTGCCCACGTTGCCCGCGCCCACCAGGCCCATGGCAAGGCCTTTGTAACGCGGCGGGAACGAGCCCGAGCCAAGCGACAACGCCACGCCAAAACTGGCACCGGCAATGCCCAGCAGTACACCCATGGCCAGCAGGTCGTTGAACGAGTCGACGAAGAAATAGCCAAAAAGGAGCGCGATGGCAATGCCGGCCATTTCCACCAGTGTGGCGTTTTTGCGGCCAATGTACTGCGCCAATATTCCCAATGGGAAGCGCATCAGCGCGCCGGCGAAGATGGGTATGGACAACATCAGCCCCTTTTGCGCGGGCGTGAGGTTGTAGGTCTCGGAGATGAAGGGCGCCATGGTGCCGTTCATCACCCAGATGGCGCACGAAAACATGAAGTAGAAGAAGGCCGCGCCCAATGTCGGGGCGTGCCCCGCTTTCAGAAAGGTGCGGAATGCACCTTGTTGGTGAGGGGCGGCAAGTGTTCTGGCAGAGTGTGGTGGCATGGTGCTGCATGCCTTGCCAGAACCGTGCCAGTTAGTGCGTCAGGCTGGCTCCATGCCGTTTTGCCGAATGGTGGCGGCGCATTCGGCTGAGGTTATGAACCGCAGCAAAGCCGAGGCGGCCTCGGGCTCTTTGCAGGTGGCGGCCACGGCACCGGTGAAGGGGGTGATGATTTCAATGGCCGGGGGCAACATGCCGACCAGGTCAATCCCCTTTACATTCAGCAACTCGCTCAACTGCTGAAAACCCAGCGCGACCTCGCCCCTGGCGATCAAAGCGCCCACCGGAACACCCGGCGGCGCCTGCACGATGCGGGGTTTCACCACGTCTGCGATGCCCCAACGCTCAAACAGCTTGGCCAGTTGCACGCCGCTCGGGCCGGTGGAATAACCCAAGGTGGGCGCTGCCAGCACCGCTTGCTTGACTGCGTCCTCCGACGTGATATCCGGGTACGGTGTGCCGCTTTGCACCGCAACGCCCACGCCCGAGACCACCAGGTCGCGCAGGCTGCCACCGACGAGTTTGCCTGCGGCGTGCAGCGTGTCCATGGCGTTGCGGGCGAGGATGACCAGGTCAAAGGCCTCGCCGGCCTGCACGCGTTTGGCGGCGTCTACCCCGCCGACCGACTCGACACGCACGGCCTGACCCGTCTTGGCTTGGTACTGCGCCACCAGATCCGCGAGGATCTGTTTGGTGGCCATGGACGAAATGATGCGGATGGGTTCAGGGCTTGTCTTGGACATGCCGCAAATTCTAGTGGGATGACCGGATCAAGCGGCCATTTTCTCCACGTGCGACTGGCGCGTATACAGGAAGTCCAGCACACTCTTGCGGTACAGCTGGTACAGCGGGCTTTGCGCGAGCTCCACTCGGTTGCGTGGGCGCTCCAGGGGCACTTCAACGATGTCGCCAATCGTTGCTGCCGGTCCGTTCGTCAGCATCACAATGCGGTCAGACAGCAACACGGCTTCGTCCACATCGTGCGTCACCATCACCACGGTGCTGTGGGTCGCGGCGACGATGGCGAGCAACTCGTCTTGCAGCTTGGCGCGGGTGAGGGCGTCCAGTGCGCCAAAAGGCTCGTCCAGCAGCAGCACCTTGGGCTCCATGCACAAGGCACGGGCAATGCCCACACGCTGCTTCATGCCGCCCGAGATTTCTCCCGGGCGTTTGTCTGCGGCTGCTGTCAGGCCCACCATGGCCAGTGCGGCGTCGGTGCGGTCCTTTTGCTGCTTTTTGCTTTCATCCGCAAAGACCCGCTCGACCGCCAGGTGCACGTTTTCAAAACACGTGAGCCAGGGCAACAGCGAGTGGTTCTGAAACACCACGGCACGGTCCGGCCCGGGCCCGGCGATCTCGCGGTTGGCGCAGATCAAGCTGCCCTGGGTGGGCCGGGTCAAGCCGGCGATCAGGTTCAGCAGGGTGGATTTGCCGCAGCCCGAATGGCCGATGAGGGTGACAAACTCGCCCTTGGCCACCGTGAGGTTGATGTTCTGCAAAGCGCAAAACGGGCCGGTTTTGGTTTTGAAGGTCTGTTCAACGTTCTGGATTTCAATGAATTTGTTCATGATTTCACTTCCTCAAAGGTAAAGGCCGTGGCGATCTTGATCAGGACGAACTCGAGAATCAAGCCCACCATGCCGATCACAAAAATCGCAATGATGATGTTTTTCACGTTCAGGTTGTTCCACTCGTCCCAGACCCAGAAGCCGATGCCGACGCCGCCGGTCAACATTTCGGCGGCCACGATCACCAGCCACGCGGTGCCCACGGCCAGGCGCACACCTGTGAGCATGTACGGCAATACGGCCGGGAACAGGATCTTGGTCATGATTTTCCATTCACTCAGATTGAGCACACGCGCCACGTTCATGTAGTCCTGTGGCACACGCTGCACACCCACCGCCGTGTTGATGACCATTGGCCAGATCGAGCAGATGAAGATGGTCCAGATCGCCGCCGGGTTGGCCCCTTTGAACACGAGCAGGCCAATCGGCAACCAGGCCAGCGGCGACACCGGGCGCAGCAGGCTGATCAGCGGGTTGAACATGCGCGAGAGCACCTTGAAGCGGCCAATCATGAAGCCCGCTGGAATGCCCACCAGAGCGGCCATGCCAAAACCCACGGCCACGCGTTCGAGTGACATCAGGATGTTCCAGCCAATGCCCTGGTCGTTCGGCCCTTTGCGGTAGAACGGGTCGCTGAACACGACTACCGCCTGCTTGAAAGTCTCGTAGGGCGAGGGGATGCTGCTGCCTGAGGTGATCGACACCAGCGACCAGATGCCGACCAACAAGGCCAGGCCGCCCAGTACCGGCAGGACGGCTGCCGCCATGGCGCGCCAATCCAACCAAATGCGCCGGGTGGCCACTGGTTTCACGACGGCATCTTGAACCAAGGCTTGCGCGTTGGCTGTGGGTTCGCTGCTGGCGACCAGGGCCAGTTTGGCCGCGTTGGTGGAGGGCGTCTTTGCGACGGGCGGTGGGCCCCAGGGACCGTGAAAAACTGCACTGACCATGGTGTTTCTCCTTGAAAAGCGGATGGATGGGCCAAATCAGGCGGGTGAGGCGGAAATCTTGAACGACTCGGCATATTTCTTCGGGTCTTTGCCGTCCCAGACCACACCGTCCATGAATTTGCTGCTGCGCATGGCGTCTTTGGGGACGGGTGTTTTGCTTGCAGTGGCGGCCTGTTTGAAGATCTCGGTCTGGTTGATCTGTTTGGCCACC
>JANNMM010000389.1:0-2741 GCA_031397915.1 Rhodoferax sp.
GAGATGCCGATTTCGGCGCCCAGGCCGAATTCAAACCCGTCGGCAAAACGCGTGCTGGTGTTGACCATCACACTGGCCGAATCCACCTCGCGCAAGAACGCCTGCGCGTGCATGTGGTCTCGCGTGAGGATGGCGTCGGTGTGGTGCGAGGAGTATTTGTTGATGTGCCATATCGCCTCTTCCACGCCGGCCACCACCTTGATGCTGATGACGGCGGCCAGGTATTCCTCGTACCAGTCCTGCTCGCTGGCCGCCTGCAGGTTGGCGCCCTGCAGGGTGCCGGCGTCTTCCAGCGCCCGCAGCATTTCCAGCACCTCGGCGTCGCAGCGCATCTCGACGCCCTTGCTGGCGAAGATGGCGGCGATTCTGGGCAGGAATTCACCCGCCACACTGCGCGCCACGAGCAGGCCTTCCATCGCATTGCAGGGGCTGTATTTGTTGGTTTTGGCGTTGTCGGCCACGGCCACGGCCATGCCGATGTCACACGGGTCGTCCACATAGACGTGGCAATTGCCGTCCAGGTGCTTGATCACCGGCACCTTGGCGTCTTTGCTGATGCGCTCGATCAGGCCCTTGCCGCCGCGCGGGATGATCACGTCCACGTATTGCGGCATGGCGATGAGCTGGCCGACGGCTTCGCGGTCGGTGGTCTGCACCAGTTGCACCGCGTCCATCGGCAAACCGGCCGACTGCAGGGCCAGTTGCACCAGCTCGGCCAGCGCCTTGTTGGACTCGATCGCCTCGCTGCCGCCCCGCAAAATGCAGGCGTTGCCGCTTTTGATCGCCAGCCCGGCGGCCTCGATGGTCACATTGGGACGGCTCTCGAAAATCATGCCAAACACGCCAATCGGCACCCGCATCTGGCCCACCTGGATGCCGCTGGGTTGCTGCTTCATGCCGGTGATCTCGCCGATCACATCCGGCATGGCGGCGAGTTGTTCGCAGCCCAGCGCGCAGGTTTCAATGATTTTGGCGCTGAGTTTGAGCCGGTCTACCAGTGGCTCGGCCAGGCCCGCCTGGGTGGCGCGGGTGATGTCTTTGGCGTTTTCGAGCTGCAGGCGCTCGATGTTGGCGCGCAACAACTCGGCCAATGTGTTCAGCGCGTCATTTTTGGTCGCTGTCGTGGCGCGGGCCATCAAGGCCGACGCCGCTTTGGCCTGCATGCCCAGCGTCTGGGTGTATTCCGCGATGCTGGAAACCGACGGGCCGCTGCGCGGCGCGGCCGCACCCTCGGCGGGTGGCGCAACCCGTGCAGTGGCCAGCGTGGGGGCGTCTGTTCTTTGAGCGTTCATGCGCCCATTTTCACTGAAATCAGCCGGAGCGGGCCGCCGGCAGGCTGCATTCCTGGCACAACATCAGGGCCAGGCGGTGCAGCGACTGCCATGGGTTGGCCGGCCAGTCGGGTTGTTTCAGGCCCTTGACGATACCGTCCACCTGGTGCGCGGCATGCAGCAGGCGCAACACGGCGGCGTCGGTGAGGCGCGGCAACACGCGCTCAAACAAACGCTCCTTGACGCCCCAGACGCGCTGCTCGCGCAAGGCCATCGGCAAAGGCCGGCCCTGCGCCATGGCGTCTTTGACCCGCTTGAGCGCGCGGATGTCTTCACTGATCGCCCAATGCACCAGCACCTCGGCCTCACCCTCGGCTTGCAGGCCATCCAGCATGCGCTGCACCCGTAGCGGCTGCCCGGCCAGCACCGCTTCGGAGAGTTTGAAGACGTCGTAACGTGCCACGTTGAGCACCGCACTTTCCACTTGCTCAAAACCCAGAATACCCGCGCCATACAGAAGTGCGAGCTTCTGAATCTCCTGGTGCGCGGCCAGCAGGTTGCCCTCAACCCGGTCGGCAAAAAACTGCAAGGTGCGCTGGCCTTCCTCGCCATCGGCCACGCGCTGGCCATGGGCCGCCAGGCGCTGGGCGATCCATTGCGGCAAGGCATTGCGCAGCACCGGCTCCACCGCCAGCGTGACGCCATGCGACTCCAGCGCGGTGAACCAGCCGCTGGTTTTGCTCATCTTGTCGAGCCGGGGCAACATCACCAGCGTGAGGGTGCTGTCGTTGCCAACCGCCAGCTCGGCGATCTGCTGCAGGGCCACGCTGCCGTCCTTGCCCGGTTTGCCCGAGGGAATACGCAGCTCAACGATTTGTTTGTCGGCAAACAGCGAGAGTGAGCCGCCCGCTGCGAGCACCTCGCTCCAGTCAAAATGGGCGCCGGACACGGTGTAGGACGAGCGCTCGGTGTAGCCTTGCGCGCGGGCATGGGCGCGCAGGGTGTCGGCCGCCTCCTGGATCAACAGCGGTTCGTCGCCGTGCAGGGTGTAGAGGCTCTTCAAGCCGCGCGCCAGATGGCCGGCGAGCTGGTTGGCGGCGATTTGCATCAGGGCACTGTCATTGCGCCATCACGCCGCTACGCCACCGACTGCACCGCCGCCAGCCGGCGCATCAGTTGCTGCACGATGTCGTTTTGCATGTCGCGGTAAAGCAGGCCCTCTTCCGCCTCCTTGGCCAGCACGGCCGACTCGTTGAAGCTGATGTCGCGCTGCTGCAGGATTTCGGTATCGGCGATGAGCTCTTTGCCGCCCGCTCCCCGCAGGCGAAAACGCACCCGGATGCGCAGTTGGAATTCACGCACCTGGCCCGCTGCGTTCACACCCACCACGGTTTTCTCGCGCTGCTCATTCAGAATGTCCATTGTGACGTGTTTGGCGCCCGCTGCCTGGCCGGCCGGCGGCTCGCGCAC
>JANNMM010000091.1:0-18520 GCA_031397915.1 Rhodoferax sp.
AAAAATGCGAATTCAAGTCAGGAAAAATAAAAGTTTTTAGCTACTATTTTAGGTAAAATAAATAATTATTTTTTATCTTCTAATTACTCACAATTGAAATCACACGATTTTTCGGTGTTTCCCGTTTTTCCTTGGCCACCAGGCGGTCAATCAGACGCCGCGCCCACATTGAGCCAGCGTCGATGTTGAGGTTGTAAAACTGGTGCTCCGGGTGGTCGTTCATGGCCTGCTGTTGCGCTTCGAGGACGTGTTCGTCTTCGAGGAAGATGCCCGCCACGCCTTCACGCAGCTCGTGCGTGAGACGCTGTTCGCCCAGGCAATAGTTGCGCGCAAAGGCCCAGAAATACAGGCAGGACTGGCCGGTTTCAGGCGTGATGGTGTTGAGCACGTAGCCGTTCACGCCACGGGTGCGCTCACTGGTCTTCGGGTCGCCCTGGTTGACATCGCCGTTCACGGCCTGCGGCATGGCGCCGGTGCCGGTTTGCGCCACGCCCACATCGATGTTGACGGTACAGGGCGCTTCAAACCGGATGATCTGCCAGCGGTCTACCTTGCCCTTGTAACCCAGCGAATGGTCGATCTGGCCGGCCCAAAAAGGCGGCGCATCGATGTTTTCCATAAAGCGCGTCACCGTTGCCGTGCGATCGCCGTGGGTGGCCACGAAAGGCGCTTCGGCCACCGCCCGCTGGCCGATGGAGGAGCCGTGCACAAAGGTCTCGTGGGTGAGGTCCATCAGGTTGTCGACCACGAGCCGGTAGTCGCATTTCACGCGGATCATCTTGCCGTCGCCCGTCCAGGCCGGGTCGTCGTTCCAGTGCATGTCGGGGACGAGGGCCGGGTCTGCCTTGGCCGGGTCACCCGGCCAGACCCAGACGAAGCGGTATTTTTCAACCACTGGAAACGCCCGTACACACGCTGAGGGGTTCACCGATTCCTGGCTGGGCATGTGGGTGCAACGCCCCTGCGCGTTGTAGACCAGGCCGTGGTACCCGCACTGCACCTCGTCGCCATCGAGCCGCCCCAACGACAAAGGCATCAAGCGGTGCCAGCACGCATCTTCCAGCGCGGCCACCTCACCGTTTTGAAGGCGGAACAACACCATTTTGTGGTTGCAGATGGTCCGCGCGAGCAACTTGCGGCCGACCTCCACGTCATAGGCGGCGGCGTACCAGGCGTTCAGGGGGAAACTCTGGGTGGGTTCGGCAGAGTGGGTTGAGGTGGCAAGCTCAGCAAGGTCAGACATGGAAATTCTCTCCATCGGCGCTGGAAAAGTCGAAAAGGTCGCGAGTTGGGCCCTTCAGTATACTTGATGTATACATAAAATGCAATTTTTAGCGATTTTTACTAGAATTTCTCGTGAATATACCCTTCAATGTATTCAGAGAGGGGGAAGCTAAAGTGACTAAGATGCGCGTTGACATTCCCGCCAACCTTACGGAGACGACCATGAACCCCATTCCCGCCCGATACGACCACGTCGGCAGTTTTCTGCGCCCCAAATTCCTGCTGGATGCGCGTGAGCAAAAAGCCGCCGGAAAAATCACTCCCGAGCAACTGCGCGTGGTGGAAGACAAAGCCATCTCGGAGATCGTCAAATTCCAGGAAGACGTGGGCCTCAAATCGATCACCGACGGCGAGTACCGCCGCACCTATTTCCATCTCGATTTCCTGGAGCAGCTCGGCGGCGTAAAGGTTGGCGAAGCCACGCTGGCCATTGGTGCCGATGGCAACGAGCACCTGGTGCCGCCGGCCATCCACGTGGTCGACAAGGTCACCCATGCCAAACAGATCCAGCTGGCTGACTTCAATTACCTGAAGTCGCAGGTCAGCAAAGGCAACACACCCAAGGTGACCATCCCTTCGCCCACCATGCTGCACTTTCGCGGCGGGCGCGCGGGCATCAACCGCACGGCTTACCCGGAACTCGAGCCGGTGTTCTACGAAGACGTGGCCAGAGCCTACGGCGACGAGTTGCGCTCACTCGCGGCGGCCGGTTGTACCTATGTGCAGATGGACGACACCAACCTCGCCTACCTGTGCGACGAAACCATGCGTGAAGCGGCCCGCAAACGCGGCGACGACCCCAATGAGCTGGCCCACCGCTACGCCAAGTTCATCAACCTCGTGGTCGCGCAAAAACCCGCCGGGATGACGCTGGCGATGCACCTGTGCCGGGGCAACTTCAAGAGTACCCACGCAGCTGCCGGCAACTACGAACCGGTGGCCGAGGCGCTGCTCAAGGAAATGAACATCGACGCCTATTTCATGGAATACGACGACGCGCGCAGCGGCGACTTCAAGCCCCTGCGTTACCTCTCCAAAGGCAAGACCGTGGTGCTGGGCCTGGTGACCACCAAATTCGGCGCACTCGAATCCAAAGACGACCTCAAACGCCGCATCGACGAAGCCGCGAAATACGCCCCCATGGACCAGCTCGCCCTGTCGCCGCAGTGTGGTTTTGCCAGCACGGTACACGGCAACGACATCGCGGTCGAAGCGCAGCGCGCCAAACTGCGCCTGGTGATCGAGACGGCGCAGGAGGTTTGGGGCTGATCCTGCGCCTGCCCGGCAAAGGCGCGCAAAGGCGCGTATGGTAAAAATCAGGGCCATGCACATTGAAGTTGACGACCTGAGCCGCCCCGAGGTGCATGCGCTGTTGAACGAGCACCTGAGCAACATGTACGAACTGTCTCCGCCCGAACAGGTGTTTGCGCTGGACGTGGAAAAACTCCGCGCGCCGGACATCACCTTCTGGACGGTGTGGGACCAAAATCTGCTGTTGGGTTGCGGCGCGCTCAAGGCCCTGTCGGCAACCGAGGCCGAAGTGAAATCGATGCGCACGCCCTCGGTGCTGAGGCGGCGCGGCGCGGCCCGCGCCGTGTTGTCCCACATCATCGAGGTCGCCCTTCAGCGCGGCTACCAGACACTCAGCCTGGAGACCGGAACCCACCCGGCCTTTTTGCCGGCTCACACGCTGTACCAGAGCTTTGGTTTCAGGTTCAGCGGGCCGTTCGGGAGTTACCAGGCCAACCCCAACAGCGTGTTCATGTCATTGCAACTGGCGGCGCCTGCCTGAGAACTGTTGGCCCGCCAAAGTGGCAACCATACCCCAATTGGGGTTTATCGCCTGCAGTTTTCGCCGTTTGACGAAAAGTCAAACTTTTTTGGCGCCTAAGTCACGTATTATATCAACAGTTAGCTATTTTATTAATAGCACATTGAAGCCACCCTGGGCTGGATTGTCATCCGAACAAAGGCCCAAAAGCCGGCCGCCGGTCGTCTCGCCGGGTCAGGGTTTCGCGGTGAACAGGCGACAGCGCGGCCAATCGGGCATCGGCCTGGCGCATGGTGTGCATGAGGTGGTCTTTGTCGGCTGCGAATGCGATGCGGTTGTTGGTGGCGTCGCACAGCACTGACCAGACGCCGCCATCAAAGGCCTGGCTGATTTTGTCCAGCGCCAGCTGGCATTGCTCGGGCGCACTCTCCAGGTTCATCACCAGCACGCCGCGCGGCGCCAGACGTTTGCGGCAGGCCTGGAAGAACGCGCGGCTGTTCATGTCCGCTGGCGCGCCGTCAAAATGGAAGGCGTCGACCAGAATCACGTCGTGGCGCGCGGCGGGGCTCCTGGATGAATCGCCAGCAGCGGCCATCACGAAAGCGGCGCCGTCGGCCTGCAGGACCCGAAAGCGTGGCCCGTCCGGCGGCAGCTTGAACCGCTCCCGAAGCGCAATCACGTGCGGGTTGATTTCCACCGCCGTGATATCGGCTTGCGGCAAATGGTGGTGGCAATATTTGGCCAGCGAGCCGCCGCCCAGGCCAACCATCAGCATGGATTGGGGCGCAGCGTTGAACAGCAGGCAGCGCATCATCAGGCGCGTGTATTCGAGTTCGAGCGCGTTGGGCTCGGCCAGGCGCATGGCGCTTTGCACCGTGGCCATGTCAAATCGCAGTTGCAAAAGGCCGTCGATTTGCTCAACAAACACCGGCATGGTGGCCGGGTTCTGGCGCGGCAGGAAATCCAGCGCCGGCGGGTCGGCGTCGCCAGTTTCGCGCCCGGATTGCGTGGAGGCAGAGGTGACAGCTCGGGGCGAAGGCATGAAGTAAAGTCATCTTAGTTCAAACACGAGAATCACCCCATGACCCCAACCCCCACCACTGGCCTGCAGCTTCGCACCTTGATCACCGCCGCCGGCCAGCTTGACATGTCGCTGGCCAGCGTTGACACGCCCTCCCCCGGCGCTGATGAGGTGCTGATCCGCATCGAGGCCACGCCGATCAACCCGTCGGACATCGGCCTGCTGTTTGGCGCAGCCGACATGGCAGCCGCGAAGTTTTCCGGCACGCCGGGCGCGCCCGTGGTGGCGGCTCCGGTGCCCGAGCGCGCCATGAAGGCAATGGCCGGGCGCATGGGGCAATCGCTGCCAGCTGGCAATGAAGGCGCGGGCACGGTGGTGGCGGCCGGGTTGTCCGCAGCCGCGCAGGCGCTGATGGGCAAGAAGGTGGCCGTGATTGCCGGGGCCATGTACGCGCAGTACCGCTGCGTGAAGGTGGAGCAGTGCCTGGTGTTGCCCGCTGATGCGTCGGCGGCTGACGGCGCCTCGTGTTACGTGAATCCGCTGACCGCGCTTGGATTTGTCGAGACCATGAAGCTGGAAAAACACACCGCCCTCGTACACACGGCGGCGGCGTCGAACCTCGGCCAGATGTTGCTGAAAATCTGCCAGAAAGACGGCATCGATCTGGTCAACATCGTGCGCAAACCCGAGCAGGAAGCGCTCTTGCGCGGGCTCGGCGCGAAATACGTGTGCAATGCCAGCGCGCCTACGTTCATGGACGATTTGACGCAGGCCCTGGTCGAGACCGGCGCCACGCTGGCTTTTGACGCCACCGGAGGCGGCAAACTGGCCGGGCAAATCCTGATGTGCATGGAAACGGCACTCAACCGCACCGCCAAGGAATACAGCCGTTACGGCTCGCCGGTTCACAAACAGGTTTACCTTTACGGCAACCTGGACATGGCGCCGACCGAGTTCAACCGCAGCTTCGGCATGGCCTGGGGCATTGGGGGCTGGCTGGTATTCCCGTTCCTCGGGAAGCTCAGCAAGGAGAAAAATGCCGCCTTGCGCGCGCGTGTGGCGGCGGAATTGAAAACCACATTTGCCAGCCATTACACGAAAGAAATTTCACTGGCGCAGGCGCTCTCGAAAGAGGCGATTGCCGTCTACAACCAGCGCGCCACAGGCACCAAGTACCTGATCAACCCGAGTTTGTAGGGGCGAAATCAGCAACCTGGGCGGTTGTCGCCCAGCTCAGCCGGGTGCACATAAGGCTTGGCGACACGGCCGGTGGTTTCGTCGTAACCCACTTCCTTGAGAAAGAGCGCCAGTGCCGTGTCCATGCTTTGCGCGTGGCCGGCAAACCACACACCCAGCTCGCGCGCCAGTTGGCGCACCATCGCCAGGTTGCCGGCCGCGCCGCGCCGGGCACCTTCACGCATCACCTGCAAGATGGCGTCATGCTCGGTGGTGTGGCAGCCGCCGGGCGGGAATTCGGCGTCTTGCATCCATTTGTCTTCAAGACCGAAATGCACTTCGGTATGTGCGATCACGTCTTGCCACACGGCCAGCAACTGCCCGTCAGGCGCGGCGTGCGCCTGGGCCAGCAAATCCACAAATTCACGGTGGGTCTCGTCCATGTAGGCGAGGCCCAGTTCGAGGTCTTCAGACCATTGCAAGCTTGTCATGGCGCAATGATATCTGGCCGCCTAGGTCCACCTGTGCGCGCCTAGGCCAGCGTGTACGCGGTTTTCACGGTGGTGAAAAACTCCTGCGCATAACGCCCCTGCTCGCGGGCGCCAAAGCTGCTGCCCTTACGGCCACCAAAAGGCACGTGGTAGTCAACCCCTGCAGTCGGCAGGTTCACCATCACCATGCCGGCCTGGCTGTGGCGCTTGAAATGCGTGGCGTATTTGAGCGAGGTGGTGGCAATGCCGGCTGAGAGGCCAAAAGGGGTGTTGTTCGCCTCGGCCAGAGCCGCGTCGTAGTCTTTCACCCGGATGATGCTGGCCACCGGCCCAAAGACCTCCTCGCGGTTGATGCGCATCGCGGAAGTGGTGTCGGTCAGCAAGGCGGGCGCCATGAAATAGCCGTCGGTGGACAACTTCAGGCGCTCACCACCGGCGACCAGGACGGCGCCTTCGGATTTGCCGATGTCGACGTATTTCAAATCCTGCTCGAGCTGCGCCTGTGACGAAACCGGGCCAATGTCGATGCCGGCGGCCAGAGCGTCACCCACCTTGAGCGCCGCCATGCGGGTTTTGACGGCCTCGACGAATTGGGGATAGATGCCGTCGGTCACGATCAGGCGGCTGGACGCAGTGCAACGCTGTCCGGTGGAGAAAAACGCGCTTTGTACGCTCAGCTCCACAGCCTGCGCCAGCACGGCGTCGTCCAGCACCACCTGCGGGTTCTTGCCACCCATCTCGAGCTGGACCTTTTTCAAATGGAGCGCGCACTGCTGCGCAATGCGCCCGCCGACCTGTTGCGAGCCGGTAAAGCTGATGGCGTCAACGCCGGGGTGGTTCACCAGCGGGTCACCGATGACGCTGCCGCGCCCCATCACCAGGTTGAACACACCAGCCGGGATGCCGCTTCGGGAGATGATTTCGGCCAGTGCCCAGGCACAGCCCGGTACCAGGTCTGCCGGCTTCAACACAACACAATTGCCATACGCCAGCGCGGGCGCGATTTTCCAGGCCGGAATGGCAATGGGAAAGTTCCACGGCGTGATCAGGCCGACCACACCCACGGGTTCGCGTGTGATCTCCACGCCGATCCCCGGGCGAACCGATAGCAACATTTCGCCCGCCAAACGCAAGCACTCACCGGCAAAAAATTTGAAGATGTACCCTGCGCGCGTGGCCTCGCCGATGCCTTCGGGTTTGGTCTTCCCCTCTTCGCGAGACAACAACGTGCCCAGCTCTTCCTTGCGGGCGATGATTTCGTTGCCAATTTTGTCCAGCGCATCCGAGCGCGCCTGAATGCCGCCGGTTGACCAGGCCGGGAACGCCGCTCGCGCGGCTGCAATCGCATCGTCAAGCTGTTGGGCCGAGCCCTGGGTATAGTCACCAATCACGTCCGCCAAATTACTGGGGTTGATGTTCGGTGTGTATTGGTTGCCCGCGACCCATTGGCCGTTGATCAGGTTGTCGTGTTTTGTCGTCATAGGGTCTCCAGTGGTTGCTTATTGTGGACCGAGTGTCTGGATGAGCGCCGCCAATTGTTCCATCTCGGCTGGCTTCAAGTCTGCCAGGGGTGCCCGGACAGGGCCGCCGTCGCGCCCGACAATTTTGGCGCCGGCCTTGACAATGCTCACGGCGTAACCTGCAGATTTGTTCCGGATGGCAAGATAGGGCATGAAAAAATCATGCAGCAAGCGGCTTTGCGTGGCGTGGTCGTCTGATGCGACGGCATGGTGGAAATCCATCGCAGTTTTCGGAATGAAATTGAACACCGCAGAGGAATAAACCGGCACGCCAATGGCTTTGTAAGCCGCGGCATACACCTCGGCTGTTGGCAAGCCGCCCAGGTAAGCGAAACGTTCACCCATGCGCTGGCGTATGGCAACCATGGTCTCAATTTCGCCCACGCCATCCTTGAATCCGATCAGGTTCGGGCAACGGTCGGCCAGCAGGGCCAATGAATCCGGCGCGAGTTTGCAGACGTTGCGGTTGTAGACAATCACCCCGAATTTCACACTTTTGCACACGGCTTCAATGTGCGCGACCAGGCCCTCCTGCGAGGCTTCGGTGAGGTAATGCGGCAACAACAAAATGCCGTGAGCACCCAACCGCTCGGCCTCCTGCGCGCAGGCGATGGCAAAACGTGTGGGCCCGCCCGCACCAGCGATGATCGGCACTTTGCCGCGACAGGTGTCTACCGCCGTGCGGATGATCGCCGGGTATTCGTCACCTGTGAGCGAAAAAAACTCGCCGGTGCCGCCAGCGGCAAAAAGGGCCGTGGCGCCATAGGGGGCGAGCCACTCAAGGCGCTCGATGTAGGTTTTTGGACGGAAATCGCCTTGCTCGTCAAAGTCCGTGACGGGAAAGGAGAGCAGTCCAGCACTGATGGTTTTTTTGAGGTCTTGAGGGTGCATGGTGAGCTTCGGATCTGCATTTGCAAACCCGTACTTCGGGATGGGGAAGTGTTATTTCGCCAGCACAGCGTGTGGCAGCCACAGTGAAAATGCAGGCACGTACGTCACCAACAGCAGGCACAGCCCCAGCGCGCCGTAAAACGGAGCAATGGTTCGCATCACCTGGCCAACTGTTACACCGCCAATGGCGCAACCGACGAACTGCACGGTGCCAACCGGCGGTGTGTTGAGGCCCAATGCACAGTTGATCAGCATCACAATGCCAAACTGCATCGGGTCCATGCCAAACTGCATGGCGATGGGCATGAAGATTGGTGTACAGATCAGGATGGTTGCGGCCATATCCAGGAAGGTGCCCAGTACAAACAGCAGCAAATTGATCATCAGGAAGATGACCCAGGGCTGCGTGCTCACCGACTTCATCAGCTCGCCGGTCAGTTGCGGTACCTCGTAGAGCGCCATGAAGTAGCCAAAGGCCGCTGAAATGCCAATCAACAACAAGACCACGCCGGTGGTCTTGCAGGCCTTGGCGCAGGCTTTGAGGAAGTTGTGCCAGGTCAGCGTCTTGTAGACAAACACCGTGATTGCCAACGCCCATGCCACGGCAATGGAGGCCGATTCAGTGGCAGTGAACGCACCCGAAAGAATGCCTGCCAGGATGATCACCACCACCAGGAGACCCGGCAACGCAGCACCGAAAGCACGCAACACCTCGCCCCAGCCCTTGAAAGCGCCACGCGTCGGATAACCGCGCCGGACCGCCACCCAATACGCTGCGCCGAGGTTGCACAGCGTCAGGATGATCGCCGGAACCAGGCCCGCCAGGATCAGGCCAAGCACGCTGACCGAGGCGATACCCGAGGTGGCCAGGGTGAAGATGATCATGTTGTGCGAGGTGGGCATGATGGCGCCCACCAGCGAGGCGTGTGTGGTGACGTTGACGGCATAGTCGGCGTCGTACCCCTCCTTTTTCATCAGCGGGATCATCACCGAGCCCATCGCCGACACGTCAGCCAGAGGCGAGCCAGCAATGCCACCAAACAACGTGCAGCCAATCACGTTGCTCATGCCCAAGCCGCCACGCACATGGCCAACCAGGCTGTTCGCAAAGCGCACGATGCGGTCCGCAATGCCGCCGTAAAGCATCAGTTCACCGGCGAAGACAAAAAACGGGATGGCCAAGAAACTGAACACCTGCATGCCGCCAACCATCTTCTGGAACACCACCGCGATGGGAAGGCCGGCCGCAATGATGGTCACCACCGAAGACAGGCCGATGGCAAACGCGACCGGCACACCGATCAGGAGCAGGACGGTGAAGCTCACCGCCAACAAAGTCAATTCCACGTGTACCCCCACAGCGCTTCGCACCTGCCCCCCGAGGGGGCGCGAATTGACTTGAAGCGGTTCTGCGTCAATTCCATGCCGGCTCCACCACTTTGCCCTGCAGCAGTGCGATCACGTGTTCAATTGAAAACAGGACGATCAAGGCGCCACAAATCACGACCGGGAGGTAATCGATGCCGTCGGGCACCGGAAGCATCGGTTTCTTCTCGTTCCATTTGGCGGCCATCCATTGCCAGCCGCCATAAACCATCAACGCGCCGAAACTTCCGACAAGGACGTGGATCAACACCTCAATGCGGTGTTGCCACTTTTCCGGCAGCAAGGAGACCATCGACTCAAGCCCGATGTGGCCGGCGTCGCGCACGCCCACGGCCACGCCGAAGGCCGTGACGAACAGCACCAGCAGCAGGGCCAACGCCTCGGCCCAGGTCGGTGTGTCATTGAAGACATAACGCCCGATCACTTGCCACTGCACGCACAGGATGACCGCGATCAGGCCGGTCACGGCCAACATCAGGCTGAGCTTGGACAACGCAGCACAAAATCTGGTGAACATGGTTGTTGCAAGTTAGGTTCGCCGCCTATGGGCACCGGCAGAAGCGGCAGACCCCTCCCCTGGCTGGGGAGGCATAAGCACGGCAGTGTTATTTGTTGTCCTGAACGGCCTTGACCAGGCGCTTCATGTCGGCGGTAACCATGAACTTGTCGTAC
This sequence comes from Rhodoferax sp., assembly GCA_031397915.1. Lineage (GTDB taxonomy): Bacteria > Pseudomonadota > Gammaproteobacteria > Burkholderiales > Burkholderiaceae_C > JANYCG01. Next base: position 10,213 of record JANNMM010000091.1, read on the forward strand.
ACCGGGCCCATCACGGCCTGGAAGGATTTCTTGTCGACTTCAACAATCTCGGCGCCAGCCGCCTTGACGTTCGCCAGCGACTTCGCTTCTTGCTCGTCCCACTTCTGGCGCTCAAACGCGACGGATTCCTTCGCTGCCGCGCGGATCATGTCCTGCTCGGCCTTGGGCAACTTGTCGTAGACCACCTTGGACATCACCAGGATCTCGGGCGCCATCGAGTGTTCGGTCTTGGAATAAATCTTGACGGCCTCAACGTGTTTGGCTGTGTCAAACGACGGGATGTTGTTTTCAGCCGCATCGATCAGGCCGGTTTTGAGGCCGGTGTACACCTCGCCGTACGGCATGGGTGTGGCGTTGGCACCCATGGCGCTGACCAGCGCGACCCACAGATCAGACTGCTGCACGCGGATCTTCAGGCCTTTGGCGTCCGCCACGGTCTTGATCGCCTTCTTGGCGTAGATGGACCGTGCGCCACTGTCGTAGAAGGCCAGGCCAATGAAACCGACCGACTCGCAGCTCTTGAGGATTTCTTCACCCACCGGGCCGTCGAGCGATTTGCGCATGTGGGCGATCGAGCTGAACAGGAAGGGCATGGTCGGCACCTGGGTCAAGGGGCAGATGCCGTTCATGGGGCCCACGTTGACCCGAGTGAAGTCGAGCGCGCCTATCTTGACCTGGTCAATGGTTTCCTTCTCGCTGCCCAGCGCCTGCTTGTTGAAAACCTTGATCTTGTGTTTGCCGCCGCTCTTTTTTTCCAGCAACTCACTCATGTATTTCACCGCCACCACGGTGGGGTAGTCGTCGGCATTGTGGGTATCGGCCGAGCGGAATTCGGTGGCCAGGCTGGCAAAAGCCAGTGATGCTGCTGCAATTCCAACCAGGGTTTTATTCAATTTCATGATGTCTAGCTCCAGGATTGATGAAAGGAAAATTCACACGGAATCGGGCGTAAAAATCTCATCCGTTCAGGCTTTTGTAAGGGCCCATCGCGACATAGCCACCGCCCTGGAATTGCACCGTCGGGCTGCTCAGATCAGGTTCGGGGGTTTTGGCATACATGGCTTCACGGAAAACGTCAGCGCTGTCTTGTGGCACGTAACCGATGTGGTTGGCGGGTGAGTTGTCCCACCAGGTGACGGCGTTTTTGGACATGCCGTAAATGATGCTGTGCCCGAGCACGGGTGTGGTCAGGCAGGCGGTGAGCAGGCGGTACAGGTCGTCATGACTGAGCCAGCTGGCCAGCATGCGCCGGTCAACCGGCTCCGGGAAACAGGAACCGATGCGCAGGCAGGCCGTTTCAATGCCATAGCGGTCGAAGTAGAAACGCGAGATGTCTTCGCCGAACGCCTTGGAGACACCGTAATTGCCGTCTGGCCGGGGTGCAACCAGTGGCGTAATCGTTTCAGACTGCCGGTAGAAGCCGGTGGCATGGTTGGAACTGGCAAAGAGGATGCGCCGAACGCCCTGTTTGCGCGCGCCTTCGTAAAGGTTGTAGAGGCCAATGATGTTCGCCTGCAACACGGGGCCCCAAGGCCCTTCGCCAGAGACACCTCCAAAGTGAATCACGGCGTTCACGTCTTTCAGGAGCGCCAGCATGGCGGCTTCGTCGGCCAGGTCGGTCAGCTCGATTTCTTCACCGTCTTGCGCCGCGCCAAAAGCGACGCGATCCGACAGGCGCAAAACGTCGCAATTGCCTTTGAGCTTCTGGCGCATGGCCGTGCCCAGGCCCCCGGCGGCGCCGGTCATCAGGATTCTGTGGTGTGATTTGATCGTCATGGTCAGTCAATGGGGAAGAGGACTTTGAAGCAGGTGTAGACTTGTCATCGGTTGTCTGATGACTTAGAATTTTAATCAGCTTTTTTCGGCTGTCAAGCTCACTTTACCCGCACTTCGCACTCCACCGACCATGCAAATGCCCCCAAAGGCCCCAACGACAGTGGACACTGCCCTGGCGACTGCGAGGCATTTGCATCCCCAGCGCCGCAGCAAGGGCCGGGTCGATGAAATCGTGCAAGGGCTGAACAACAGCATCCGCCTGGGCCAGCTTCAACCAGGGCACAAATTGCCGACCGAGTCGGAAATCATGGCCCGGTTTGGCATCAGCCGCACGGTGGTGCGAGAGGCGCTCTCAAAACTCCAGGCGTCGGGTGTGGTTGAAACCCGGCATGGTGTTGGGACTTTTGTGATGGCACCATCCGACGGTGCCAATTTCTCCATTGCAGACGCCAATCTCGCCACCGTGGCCGACGTGATTTCGGTGCTGGAGTTGCGGATCAGCCTGGAAACCGAAGCGGCCGGGCTGGCGGCGCAGCGCCGTACGCCGGCCCATTTGGTAGCGATGCTTGATGCCCTGAACAAGTTCGACGCAGCCATTGCCGAGGAGTCGGACGCTGTGCCGCCCGACTTCCAGTTCCACATGGAAGTTGCGCGGGCCACCGGCAACCGCCATTTCGAAGACCTGATGACTTACCTTGGCACCATGATCATCCCGCGCACCCGCGTCAACACCCTGCCCGCCGCCCCAGAAGGTCGGCTCAGTTACCTGCACCGGGTCAATGCTGAACACGAAAGCATCTTCAACGCCATTCGCAATCAGGATCCGGAAGGCGCGCGCGCGGCGATGCGCACGCACCTGGCCAACAGCCGCGACCGGCTTCGGGCGTTGAAATAGTGAAAATTCCAATATCAGTTCAGGCATTCTGGTTTATAAAACAATTATCTATTAAGTCACATAAAATGTCAATTTATTGCTATATATTTAGATATTTTTTGGATTAAATAAAGTACTGTATTATTTAAATAATTGTAAATACACGTCTTTTATCATCAATCGACAAAAACATATTTGGACCCGCACAGCGCTAGTCATACGATGACTTACGGCCCGTCCGTCAAAATTGTCGATTAGCATCCTCACATGCTTTCACAAGACCCAGCTGCCCGGGCTGCTCTTTGGGCCGGCGCCCGCACTGTGCTGATCGTCGCGCCGTCTTACGTTCCATTTGCCATTGTGTGCGGCGTGGCGTCGGTCAACGTGGGCATGAGCACGTCGGCTGCCCTGGCGCTGCCCGCCCTGGTGTTTGGCGGCTCTTCCCAGGCGGTGGTGACGCAATTTCTGCAAAATTCGGCTTCCATCTGGATTGCCGTGCTCTCGGGTTTGGTTGTCAATTTGCGCATGGCCATTTACAGCGCTGCCCTGGCGCCGAAACTGCGCCACCTGAGCACCCCACGGCGCATGCTGGCCGCTGCGTTTTTGGTCGACAACACCTTCGCCTTCATGGAGCGGCGCAGCCAGACCCACCCGCACGACAAACACCTGCTTTCGTATTACGCCGGCATCACGGCTGTGCTATGGCCCACCTGGATCTTCTTTTGCGGTGTGGGTGTGCTGGCCGGCAGTGTGGTCCCCACCAGCTGGCAGCTGGACTTTGCCATCCCGCTCTCGTTCATTGCCATGTTGGCAATGACCGTTCGCAGCCTGCCCCTTCTGGCAGCCGCCGTGGTGGGTGGTGCCGCAAGTGTGTTGTTATTTGACCTGCCACTCAAACTTGGGCTCATCGCGGCCTGCGTCACTGGCATGGTTGCGGGCCTTGCGACTGAAAAGCTTCAGCCGCGCAAAGTGACCGCGCGATGAGTGCCTGGCAAAGTTGGGCCGTCGTGCTTGGTCTGGCCGTGGGCACTTTTTTGATTCGTTATTCGTTCATTGGGCTGTTTGCCAACCGCGACATACCACCCTGGCTGGAGCGCGCCCTTAAATTCATGGTGCCGGCCATCTTTGCGGCCATCGTCTTCAGTGGGGTGGTCATGGCCAATGGGCAGCTTGCCGGACTTGATCAGTGGCCTCGTGTTGCCGCGGCACTGATCGCGATGGTCATTGCCATCCTCAAACAAGGCAATATGGTGTGGACAGTCATCGGCGGCATGACCGCCTTGCATTTGCTGCCCTGGCTGGCCGGGCTGGTGTGAGGCCTGTTCAGATCTGACTTGAATCAGGGCTCGATGGCGGGCCGGTAGTCGCCTGATTCGACGAATTTCCATCGACCCACAAAAAACGTCGCCACCAATGCCGTCAGGCCCGCCAGGCACATCATGAACCAGGCTTGGAGCCAGCCATTGTCGAAGGCGCCAAAAAGGCTGGCCCGAAAAGCCTTGACGACCCAGGTGAAGGGCAACCAGGTGTGCACGGCCTGGAAAAAATCGCCTGTCAATTCGATCGGCATCACGCCACCCCCTGCCGCCAATTGAAGCGTCAGCAACAAGACTGCGACCAGTTTGCCGGCTTCGCCAAATGCGCGCAGCAGCAGCATGACCATCGCCAGGAAAGCCAGTCCGGCACCTACCATGGTCAGCGTAAACGTCAGGTAGTTGGGCACTTTTATCCCAAGGCCCCAGACCAGCATCACGAGGGTGAACAAGACCTGCGCCATAACCAGTCCAGCTGGCACGGCCAGTTTTCCAAGCAAGCGGGAAACCGTCGATGCACTGGCATGTTCAACCAGCAAGAGCTGCATGTTGAAGAGGTAGGTTGTCATGACCGCGCCCAACCAGAGGGCCATGGCCACCATGTTGGGTGCAAACGCGCTGCCGTTGTTGGCCACGGGCGCCAGCACTTCGAGGTCGGGCTCGACCGAGTCGGCGAGGCCCTTGGCATTGCCATCCATCGGACCTGCTGCCGCAGGCAACACGGCGCTGACCAGCTCGACCCCCGTGCGAACCCGCCGCACACCGTCTACCAGCACCCTGCTGCCAGCGGAGAATCCATCGACCTTGGCGTCTTCCGGGATTTTCGAGGCCACCGCACGCAGGCTGTCACTCAAGGCCTGCGCGCCATCGACCAGTTTCGCTGTATTGGCCTCCACCCTTCCCGAGCCACGGACCAGACGCGAACTGGTGTCCACAGCCGTCGCCAGGCCCTGTTTGACCTGCGCGCTGCCTCCCGCCATTTCAGAGAGAGCACGCGAAGCCGGTTCCCCCAACTGCGGCAATTGGCTGGCCTGGTCCTGCATGAGTGCCGCGCCTTCTGCCAGTTTGACGGCTCCGCCCTGCAGCTGCTCCAGGCCTGCACCGAGCTCACGCTGCACAGTGGCCATGCGCTGTGTGCCGCTCTTGAGTGCTTTCAAATCGGCCTCTGGCGGCAACTTTCCCTCCAGTGCGCGCAATCCTGAAGCGGTCTGTTTGACACCCAGTGCGAACTGCCCTGCAACGCCCTGGAATTTGCTGGCGCTGTCTTCCAGCACCAAAACACCATGGAGGACCTGGTCAAGCCCCTGGCGCAATTTCTCAAGGCTTTTGCCGGAACCGTCGGCATTGGCCAAAACCTGCTCCCAGCGCTTCTCGTTCAAGGCCTCATTGGCGCGGTGGCCGACGTCTTCGGCAAAACGCCTGGCGAAACTGGCAGCTGCGTAATTGTTGCCCTCTGACAAAACCACAACCAGCCGCCCTGCACCTTGGCGATCACCCGGCACAGCGTTGGCACTGAAGTCTTTCGGAATGATCACTGCAAACGCAAGCTCACCCCGCGCCACGCTTTTTCGGGCGGCCGTTGGGTCCGCCAAAGTCCTGAAGCCAAAGGTCTCGGACCGGATCAACTCCTGCGTCAGTTCCTGTCCCATGTTGATCGCATGGCCCCGGTAACTGACGCCCACGTCCAGATTGACGATGGCCACGGGCAGGCTGTTGGTTTTGGCATTGGGCTCCCAGACGCTGGCAAGGTAAATCAACGCGTAGAAAGCGGGTACGAGCGCTATTGCAGCCGCCGCCAGCATGAGGCGTGGAAAGCGCCGAAAGAGCCCCATTTCCGAGCGCACAATCCGCCCAGTGTCCCGCAGGCTCAAATGTGATGCCAGGAAGCCAGCCATGGCGTCCATTGTCATGCTTCCAACCCAAACGCGCCCACACAGATATCATCCATTTAGGTGAGATTCATGAAACGCCCAGCCGACCTGCACTTCTATTTCGATTTCATTTCACCTTACGGTTATTTTGCGGCTTTGAGAATTGACGGTTTGGCCGCCGCGTTTGGCCGATCAGTCGAATGGCACCCGATGCTCCTTGGGGTGTCGGTGATGAAAGTCATGGGGCTCAAACCACTGCTCGATACACCGCTCAAAGGCCCCTACACACGCCATGACGTGATGCGTTATGCGCGGTTGCACGGCATCAGGCTCGGTCGGGAGCCCGGTGCCGCGCCGATGTCTCCGCTCGCGTGCGGCCGAGCCTTTGCCTGGGCACGGCGCCACCACCCGGACCAGGCCAAGGGCCTGGCAAAGCACATGCTGGATGCGTATTGGCTACGGGGCCTGGATTTGTCGTCGCCAGGCGCCATTGCCGACCTTTCGCTTCCGGGTCCCCTGTCAGCCGCAGTTTTGTCGCAAGCCTTCAAGGATGACGAGCCCGCAGATCTGCTGCGCGCTGACGTCGAGGCTTCGCTCAAGGCCGGCGTGTTTGGTTCACCCACGGTCATCGTTGACGGCGAACTGTTTTGGGGCATCGACAAATTCGAACAGATTCAGCGCTGGCTCAAGACCGGAGGCTGGTAATGCGCCGCGGTCAAACCGCCGTTTGCTGAGCCGTTGGCGCGCCCGGCAATGGGAACTGTCGACGTTTGGCGTGCGGGCGCCGTCTTCCATGGCGGGCCGAGCAAACGCATGCCATGCACGCGTTTGACAGCAACCACAAAATAAACGGCGCCAAAGATGGGCCACCACCGCTCGCCCGCACGGTCCATCCATTCAAGCCGGCGCAACCATTGCTCGCTGTCAACCGACGGCCGGTAGCAGCCAAAACGCCCTGTTTCAACTTCGAAGCTCAACAACCTCAACCAATCGCGAAGGCGCCAGTAACCAATGAATTCTCCGCCTTGGGGAAGAAACAATTTGCCAAGGCCAAGCCGCCGGTACAGGTGCGCCCGCCGTTGGCGAAGTCCCCAAAGGCTGGCCGGGTTCAGGCCGCTGATCACCACCCGGCCCTCGGGCACCAGCACCCGCTCAACTTCGCGCAATGCGGCATGGGGATCCACGCCGAGTTCCAGCGCATGCGGCATCACAACCAGGTCCAGACTGTTGGCCGGAAACGGCAACGCGGCGTAATCAGTGGCCAGCATGATCCGGCTGGGGTCGAGGTTCAATTCAGTGCCGTCGCCGCAAGGTGCACTCGCCACCCAGCGGTGGGGCATGCGGTTTGACTGCAACAACGGCAATTCAGGCAAACCCAGTTGCAAGGCGTGGTATCCAAAAATATCGGCCAGGGCACCATCAAACTGGGCGCGCTCCCACTCGAGCAAATATTGGCCAGGGGGCGTTTCAAACCAGTCCCGCAAACTTATAATTTGTTTGTCCATACACCTGACAACGATCTATGCCAACCACCCTGACCTGTTCCATCCGATTCGGGATGACCGGATGATTCTAGTCATCGCAGGCTGCTTCGGGTTCGCGCGATGATCCGCTTCCTCAAGGCGGTCCTTACGGGCGTCGCACTTGCAGCTGTGCTGGCGGGTTGTGCAACCCAGGCGCCAGGTTCGCAGCCTGGCGTTTCAGCACAAGGCATTCATACGACCCGTGCATTGCAAACTCCTGAGCCTGCTGCGGCGGGTTCAACGGGAACACCCATCGGCGACACATCCGCTGCCCGCCCTGCGCCACCATCAATTTCCACCGCGCCGCTGGTTCCCATCACGGCCGCAACAGCAACCAACCAAAGTGTCGCCCAGCTTGCAGCGCCGACCGACCTGTGGGACCGCATCCGGCGCGGCTATGCCATGCCAGACCTGGCAGGCGAGCTGGTCAGGGACCGGGAGCAATATTACGCAACGCGGCCCGATTACATCGCCCGCATGACGGAGCGGTCGCGCAAATACATGTTCCACATCGTCGAAGAACTTGAGCGGCGAAATATGCCCAGTGAACTGTCTTTGTTGCCGTTCATTGAAAGCGCCTTCAATCCACAGGCTGTATCGAGTGCCAAAGCAGCCGGCATGTGGCAGTTCATGCCAGCCACGGGTAAACATTTTGAACTGAAACAAAACGCCTTTCGCGACGACCGCCGCGACGTGCTGGCGTCAACCCGCGCTGCACTGGACTACCTGCAAAAACTTCATGGCATGTTTGGCGACTGGCACCTGGCGCTGGCGGCCTACAACTGGGGCGAGGGCAGCGTGCAGCGCGCCGCTTGCAGCCTGTGCTGACCGCCGTCTGGCTGTCGCTGACGCAAGGCGCGCACAGCATCGCGCGCCGGCAGTGGCTCGGCCTGCTGCTCGGCTTCGGCGGGCTGATGCTGGTCGTGGGCCACAAATTGGGCGTCGGTGAGA
>JANNMM010000106.1:0-5375 GCA_031397915.1 Rhodoferax sp.
GGGAAACTCGGTGCGGTCGGTGCAAACATTCCAGCTGTGACAACAGCGATCCGTCGTAGGAGAGTTTCATGTTCGGCAAGAAAAAACAGCCCCCCATCAAGAGCCTGATCGCTCAGGGCACCCGCATCGAAGGCAATGTTCTGTTTCACGATGGACTGCGTGTCGATGGTGAAGTCGTGGGTGACATCCGCGCCAGCGATGAACATCCCAGCATTCTGGTGATCAGTGAAGTGGCCTTGGTCACGGGCCAGATCCTGGCCGACCACGTGATCATCAACGGCACCGTGCGCGGGCCGGTCCACGCCAAGGAATTGCTGGAACTGCAGCCCAAGGCGCGCATCGAAGGGGATGTGTCTTACAAGGCGCTGGAAATGCACCAGGGCGCGACCATCACCGGCCAGCTCAAACCCATGGCGGTGGATGTGGACGACAAACCCACACTGAAGCTGGCGGCAAACAACGCTTGAAAGCCCTACGTAACCCATACTTGAGCGATTTACTGTAGTATTCCGGTATTCGCACTGGCGGGCTTGCAGTCCGGGAATGAGCCGCCACCTTGGACGTATTGATCAGACACGTATTGAAGAGCATTTAAAGGATTCGCCATGAGCGCCGTTGCAGACAACATTCAAACCATGCCCCAAGCCGCACCCGAGGAAATGCCTCCGGTGCCAATCCTGTTTACCGACAGCGCCGCAGCCAAGGTGGCTGATCTGATCGCCGAGGAGGGCAACCCGGAGCTGAAACTGCGCGTTTTTGTGCAGGGCGGCGGTTGCTCGGGCTTCCAGTACGGCTTCACGTTTGACGAAATCACCAATGAAGACGACACCACCATGACCAAAAATGGCGTGTCTTTGTTGATCGACGCCATGAGTTACCAGTACCTGGTTGGCGCCGAGATCGACTACAAGGAAGACCTGCAAGGCTCGCAGTTTGTCATCAAGAACCCCAACGCCACCACCACCTGTGGCTGCGGCTCGAGTTTTTCGACCTGATGCCCGCCCCGGCTTAACCGGCCGGGTAAACCGCTCCCAAAATACGGGCGCCCACATCGGCGCCCTTTTTTGCGCCGGTCACTTTGGGCAGGCTGCCGGTTTCGCGCCGCAGGGTTTTGCGGGCCAGCCAGGCGAACGCCGTGGCCTCAACTTGCAGGGGCGGCAAGCCAAAAGCGTCTGACGGCGCCACCTGAACGCCGGGCAGGTGGTGTTGCAGACGCTGCATCAGTGTGGTGTTCAAAGCGCCGCCACCGCAGACGACCAGCACTTTGCTGCTGATTTGGGCGCTGGCAACACATTCCGAACACGACTTGGCGGTCAATTCAGTGAGCGTGGCTTGCACATCAGCGGCAGGCAAACCCGCAAATCGGGCGAGTTTTTGCTGCAACCAGGCCGCGTTGAACAAATCACGCCCGGTACTTTTGGGTGGCGTCAGGGCGAAATAAGACTCGTCCAACAACGCACTGAGCAATTCCGCATTGATTTTGCCGTGGGCCGCCCACTGGCCTTTGTCGTCATAGGCCTGGCCCGTGTGCTGCTGGCACCAGTGGTCCATCAGGGCGTTGCCCGGGCCGCAGTCGAAACCGAGCACCGCGTCAGCAGACGGGCCACTTTGGGCCGGAACCAGGCTCAAATTTGCAATGCCGCCCACGTTCAACACCGCCACCGCTTCCAGAGGCCGCCCAAACAGCGCACGGTGAAAAGCCGGCACCAGTGGCGCGCCCTGGCCGCCCGCCGCCACATCGCGGCTTCGGAAATCGGCCACCACGTCAATGCCCGTCAACTCGGCCAGCAGAGCCGGGTTGTTGAGCTGGGTGGTGTAGCCGGTGCCGTCAAACGCCTGCGGGCGGTGGCGCACGGTCTGGCCATGCGCGCCAATGCCCTTGACTTGCGCGGCCAGTACCCCGGAGGATTGCAGCAACCTGGCCACCACAGCGCCATACACCCGCACCAGCGCGTTGGCCGCCAGCGCCGCTCGGTGGATCTCATCGGCACCCGAGGTATTGAGTGCCAGCAGCTCCTGGCGCAAGGTGGCGTGAAAGGGCGCGTAGGCATGGCCGACAACCTGCAGTTGTGCGCCCGAAAAATCAACTAGAACGCCGTCAACCCCGTCCAGCGAGGTGCCCGACATCAGGCCGATAAAAAGATCAGTCATCGTGACTGGAGATTGTGCCTCGGCGCCCAGATCGCCCAGGGCAGGGCGCAGTGCTTTTTATTCAGCCGAGCCGCGTTGTGTCAAACCGGCGGCGGTGAGTGCCACTTTGACTTCGCGGGAGGCCAGATCAAACTGTGCCTTGGCTTCTGCGGCCAAAACTTTGGACTCGGCCTGCGCGGCCATGGTGAGCGGGTCGTGGTGCACGCCGTTCACGCGGAATTCGAAATGCAGGTGCGGGCCGGTTGACCAGCCGGTGGAGCCGACAGCGCCCACGTGCTGGCTCTGGCTGATTTTTTCGCCCTTGCGCACATCGATGCGGCTCAGGTGCGCATAGACCGTGGTGTTGCCTTTACCGTGGTCGACGATGACCACATTGCCAAAACCACGCTGCACGCCGGCGAAATCGACCGTGCCGTCGCCAATGGAACGCACCGCTGTGCCGGTGGGCGCGGCGTAGTCCACCCCCAGGTGTTGCCGCCAGGTTTGCAAAATCGGGTGCAAACGCATCTTGAAGCCGCTGGTGACGCGGGAAAACTCCAGTGGCGAGGCCAGGAAGGCGCGGTTCAGGCTTTTGCCGTCAAGCGTGTAATAGGCGCCCTTTTTGCTGCCTTTGGTGCTGCCTTCAGCGGCAAACCACATGGCCTGGTATTTTTTGCCGTTGTTGACGAACTCGGCCGAGAGCACGCGGCCGGCGCGCATGGGCTCGCCGTCGCCTTCCAGCGTTTCGTAGGTGATGGAGAAACGGTCACCCTTGCGCAGCGCGCGGTGGAAATCGATGTCGGCCGAGAAAATCTCGGCAATCTGCGTGGCGATGGAGTCGGGCAGGCGGGCTTCGTCGGTTGCGGCAAACAGCGAAGAGCTGATGCTGCCACTGGCCAGGCGCGTAGCGGCCAGCAACGGCGCGGTTTCAAGGCTCGACTTCAGGCCGGAGGCGGTTTGTTGCACCACCAGGCGGGTGAAATTGCCGTCGTCCGAGGGTGCCCAGCGGGCGACGAGCCGTTTGAAGCTGTGGTCGGCATTCGCCTCGGCGGTGATGGAGCGCCCCGCACGGCCCCACAGACTCTTGCGGGTGAGCGCGTCGGTGCGCAGGAAGCTGGCGGCGGCGGCGTCGTCAATGCCCAAACGGCGCAACAAAGTGTCGGCGGTGTCGCTGGCGCGGGTGGTGTCGGAGCGGTACAGGGTCAGCGCCGCGATGTCGGCGTTGTCCAGTGCTTGGCCCGCGGCTGCCAGGGGCAAAGCCGTGCTTGCCGCTTCAATGGCAGGTGCCAAATGCGGCAGCTCGATGGCTTCAACCACTTGGCGAACCGGCAACTCGGAGGGGTCTGGCGCGTTGGAGGCCACGGCAAAAGCGCCGCCTGCGCCGACCAGCGCCAACACTGCCACGAGTGTGGCCAGACGCTGGGGGTTGCGGATGAACTGGCTTTGAACCGATTGACCCACCTGGGTCAAGAATTCGTTCGTCGCGGGGATAAATCCGTGGGGCAAAAGCGGGGTTCCAACTGGATGGGTCTGGCGGCAATCATTCGGGCCCGCTCAGCCACTAAAATTCAGGGTCTCGGGATGCCGTTTCTTTGTTATCAGGCGCGGCGGAAAATCCCAAGGCGAGGCACGATTGTACCTGCCTGGCCCGACCTGAAGTCTGTAAAAACCCTTATGAATCAATCACCTGACGCCAAAATTGTTGTAACTGACGGTGTCCGTGAGGCGCTGGCCGTGACGCTGCGGGGTTGTAACGAATTGATTCCGCAGGACGACTGGGTGAAAAAACTTGCCCGCTCCGAAGCCACTGGAAAACCCCTGCGCGTCAAACTCGGCCTGGACCCGACGGCGCCCGACATTCACATCGGCCACACCGTGGTGCTCAACAAATTGCGCCAGTTGCAGGACCTGGGCCACACCGTGATCTTCCTGATCGGCGACTTCACCAGCCTGATTGGCGACCCGAGCGGCCGCAACACCACACGCCCGCCCCTGACGCACGAGCAGATCAAGGCCAACGCCGAAACTTATTACAAACAGGCCAGCCTGGTGCTGGACCCTGCTAAAACCGAGATCCGGTACAACAGCGAGTGGAGCGACCCGCTGGGGGCGCGCGGCATGATCGAGCTGGCGGCCAAATACAACGTGGCGCGCATGATGGAGCGCGACGACTTCCACAAACGCTTCACCAGCGGCCAGAGCATCAGCGTGCACGAGTTTTTGTACCCGCTAATGCAGGGTTACGACTCGGTGGCGCTCAAAAGCGACCTGGAATTGGGCGGCACCGACCAGAAGTTCAACTTGTTAGTGGGCCGTCACTTGCAGCAAGAATACGGCCAGGAGCCGCAATGCATCTTGACCATGCCGCTCTTGGAAGGGCTGGACGGCGTGGAGAAGATGTCGAAGTCGAAAAACAACTACATCGGCATTTCGGAAGACGCCAACACCATGTTTGCCAAGGTTTTGAGCATTTCGGACGTGTTGATGTGGCGCTGGTACACCTTGCTCTCGTTCAAATCAGAAGCCGCCATTGCCAAATTGAAAGCCGAGGTGGACGCCGGGCGCAACCCGAAAGACGCCAAAGTGGCTTTGGCCAAAGAGATCACGGCGCGGTTTCACTCCCACGCAGCGGCCGACGCGGCTGAAGCCGACTTCAACATCCGCAGTAAAGGCGGCGTGCCTGACGAAATTCCCGAGATCACCCTGAGTTTGGGCGAGGGCGGTGCAGTTTCAGGAGCCCCCTCAGGCGGGACAACCGGCGCATCGATGAGCATCGGCAACCTGCTCAAAATGGCCGGCCTTGCGGCTTCCAGCGGAGAAGGCAACCGCCTGATCGACGGCGGCGGCGTGCGCGTGGATGGCGGCGTGGTCAGCGACAAAGCCCTGCGCCTAAGCGCGGGCGTGTACGTGGTCCAGGTGGGGAAACGCAAGTTTGCGCGGGTGACGCTGGGATGAGGGTGATGGAGTTGAACTGAATTCAAACCGAAACCAACCCACGCGTGTGGCACAACTTGGCCGCTAACCCGCTAACCCGCTAACCCGCCAACCGCAAACTCAAACAAAACTCCGCCCCGCGCGGTACGCGGTTGAAGGCGGTGAGGGTGCCGCCCATGCTGCTGGCCAGGGTTTCGCATTGGCTCAGGCCCAGGCCGAGGTGGCCGGGGCGGGTGGTGAAAAACGGTTCAAAAATTTGGGTGGCGATGTTGTTGGCGATGCCGGGTCCGTTGTCTTGCACGGTGAGGTGG
>JANNMM010000120.1:0-4561 GCA_031397915.1 Rhodoferax sp.
GCCCAAAACACCTTCTGCACCTGCGGATGTCATGACGTTGCGGTACAACTGAAAGGATGTACCCACTGAGGCATAGAAAAATTTGGGGTTGAAGCCAATCTCCTTGGATTGACGGCTGACCAAAATAGTGTCTGGCGGGTAAGTGAAGCCAACAAACGCGTCCGGATTTTTGTCTTTGATCGAGCGCAACACAGGCGACAAATCCTTCACCCCACCAGGGTAGCTGGTGTCTTGCACGAGGCTGATGCCGGAACCCGACAAAGCCACCTTCATGGCGGCATAGTTTTCCAGTCCAAACAGGTCATCGACATACACACAGGCGAGCGTTTTGACACCGTTGGCCTTAAGCATGTCAACCATGGCATCGGCCATGGCCTTGGGCTGTGCCAGCAGCAAGAATAAGTACGGCAATTTCATCTCGACCAGGCGGCGCGAGAGCGCGGTGGGCGCCAAAAACGGATAACCAAACCGGTTGGCCAACGGTGCCACAGCAAAGTTGGCATTGCTTCCCCAAGGCGGCAAAATGAGGTCTACCTTGTCACTGCCCATTAGCTTTTCATAGGTGCGCACCACGGTTTCCACATCGCTACGGTCGTCCGAGCTGATCAGCTCAATCTGGCGCTTGACACCCTTCACATCCAGACCCCCTTGGGCATTTTGTTGTTCGGCCCACAGCAGGTAATTGGGTTCCTGGCTGACTTGCGCACCGCCAGTCCATGGGCCCGTGCGGGCCATCGCGTAACCTATGCGCACCGGGCCGGTCTGGGCGCGCAAGGGCCCGGTCAAAACAGCCGAGCCGACCACTGCAGCTGAGCCTTTGATAATTTGCCGACGGGTTGCGCCCGTAGTGGGCGAGCCTTTTGAAGATTGCGGGTCTAACGACATGATGTCTCCTTTAAATGTGTGTGAACTTACGAAAAGTCGAAAAATAGAAAACGCCTGTACTAAACCTGATGTTTATCGACAAGGGAGCAAGGTGCGCCAATTTGAGCATCATTTGCCAGCGCCATCATGCAAAAGCGCTCGGGTTTTCCCTTGACAGGTGAGCCGTCATCAAAGGCGGGCGACAGGTGCAGAATGGCGTTGGCTCGCAAAGGCCATCACCTTCTCAACAATGGCATCTGCAAACGCCGCATCGTTGATGTGGCAGTCGAACTCCACCACTGGAACACCTTGCGGCAGCGCCTTTTTGATGGCTGCGGCAAACACGGGTGGCAAAGACGGATCGTGCAGATGGCCCTCGGTACTGTCATGGTGTGAAAAGCCCTTGAGCGGAACGAAGAACGTGACCGGTCCCTTGGCATCCTTGATCAAGCCTCCCATGTGCTGGGCCAGTTTTTCGAACTCTGGCGCGTCCGCCCGCACGGCCGTCAGCGCAACGTTGTGCATGTGGTAACGCTTGCCTGGGAACTGCTGTTTCGCCATGTCAATCGGCCCCGCTACCATGAAATCAGCATTGCCAGGTGCGAAGATGGTCGGCACGCCTTTAGCGAGTGCGGCTTTCGCACGATCTGGGCCGGCACTGCACAGGCCATTGTTGAGGAAGTCGTTGATTTCCACGAGGGACAGATCAACCACAGCCGCCACATCGCGCTCCGAAATGATTTGATCCATCGCCGATCCACCTGTACCCAGCGTGTGGAACACCATCACTTCAAATCCACGTTGCGTCAGTTGTTCCCGCACGCGGACGGTACAGCGGTCAGTGGTGCCCAAGGTTGACATGGCAACCAGCGGGCGGGGTTCCGTCTTCACCGGGTTGTAGGCCTTGGCCATGGCTGCCACGGCAATCGCAGCGTTGCGAAACACGTCGCGGGTGATGCTGTTCAGGCCGGCAATGTCGCACACCGGATTGAACATGTTGATGTCTTTGGCACCGACAAATGGTTTGGTGAAACCAGAGGCCATGGTTGATATCAGTACTTTGGGCAGGCCGTACTGGAACGAGCCCATGACGATGCTGCTGAGCGTGGTGCCCATGGACCCGCCGATGCCGATGATGCCGGACAAGCGGTGCTTTGCGTCGGCTTCATGGGCGCATTTGACCGCACCTTCAATCATCACGCCCTGGCATTTGCCTTCGTGGCGCAGGTCACGAACCTGCTGGATGGTCTGGCCCGCCGCCGCCGCGACCATTTCTGGTCCGATCTCAACGTTGGGGTCGACGATGGCGCGGATGCTGGTGTCCAGGTGGATCACATCGACACCCTGTTCTTCAAGAATGTCGCGTATGTAGCGCGCCTCCACCGCCTTCGTATCCAGGGTGATGATCATCAATACCTTCGGTTTACTGCTCATGGTTTGTCTCCTGTTAAAAATTTGTAGGTCTAAGGATGTCGGCTGAATCAACTTTTGAGTTGCTGCGCGAACCGCACAAAAAAGTCAAAACTGCTGGGGTTCGCCATCGCATCAGGGTTGGCGACCTTGCCCGCGTCAACCCCGAGCAACAATTTGCGAACCGGCAGTTCCATCTTTTTCCCAGTCAGCGTGCGTGGAATTTCGCTGACAAGAAATATTTCGTTGGGCACGTGCCGAGCGGATGCTTTGGTTTTGATCTGGTGCACGATGCGGGCCTTGAGCGGCTCGTCAAGTGCAAAGCCTGGGTTGAGCACTACAAACAAAGGCATGTAAGAAGCGCGGCCCAGATACTCCAGGTCGACCACCAAGCTGTCGCGCACCTCGGGCAACTCTTCCACAACCCGGTAAATTTCGGCGGTGCCCATGCGGATGCCATAACGGTTGATCGTGGTGTCGGACCTGCCATAAATCACCGACGTGCCTTGCGGCGTGAAACGTATCCAGTCGCCATGTCGCCAAATTCCGGGGTAATGCTCAAAATAGCTTTCGCGGTAGCGCACCTCTTGCGGATCGTTCCAGAAAAACGCCGGCATCGACGGCATGGGTTTGGTGACAACCAGTTCGCCCACTTCGTTGACTATCGTGTTGCCTGCCTCGTCAAACGCATAGGCTGCAACGCCGAGTTCACGGCACTGAATTTCACCCGCCGTGACCGGCAAGATGGGCGCACAAGCTACAAAACCGGAGGCAATGTCGGTGCCACCGCTGATCGACGCCAACCACACGTCAGGCTTGACCGCGTCATAAACCCAGGCGTAAGCATCGTTGGGCAACGGCGAACCTGTTGAATTGATGGAGCGCAAGGCGCGAAGAGGTGCGAAGTCACGGGGACGCAATCCGTCCTTCATGCAATTCACCAGAAAGGCAGCGCCACAACCTAATAGCGTGACTTGCTGCTCATCGATGAAGCGCCACAACGCCTGCGCGTCTGGCCACGCCGGATTGCCGTCATACAGCACGATGCTGGCGCCGGTCAGCAATGCGCCGACTTGAAGGTTCCATACGATCCACCCCGTGCTACCAAGAAACAGCAATCGGTCGCCAGGGCGCAGGTCGTGCTGCAGCGCCAACGTCTTCAGGTGGGTGAGCACGATGCCACCGTGGCTGTGAACTATTGCTTTGGGCAGGCCCGTTGTGCCGGATGAATAAACAATCCATAGCGGATGCGAAAACGGCACACGCTGGAAGGTGAGTGGTGCATCCTGTGCAGTCACCTCGCTCCAAGTGACGCTGCTACCCCAGGTGGGCGGCGTTGTCGTTTGCCCCGTCATTGACCACACGGGGCCTGGTACGTGCACGATTTTTTGCAAGCTAGGCAATTCGCGCACCATTTCTTCGACCACTGAAGTTCGGTCATGGCTTTTGCCGTTGTAGCTGTAGCTGTCCACAGCAAACAGCACTTTGGGTTCAATTTGGCGAAGGCGGTCCAGCACCACGGTGGCGCCCATGTCAGGTGAGCAGCTCGACCAGATCGCACCCAGGCTGGCACAGGCCAGAAACGCAATAACGGTTTCAGGTCTATTGGGCATGTAAGACGCGACCCGGTCGCCCGGCTCCACGCCCAACGCGCGCAGCCGGGCGGCCAACGCGCCGGTGCTTCGCTCCAGGTCTGCCCATGACACGTTGCGCACGGGCTCGCCTTCGCAACGCACAACCAGCGCGGGGCGACTTGGGTTCGCATTGCGAAACACATGTTCGGCGTAATTCAACCAGGTATTCGGGTACCAGCTCGCACCGGGCATATCCCGCGAGCCCAGCACAGGCACGCATGGGCCGTCTGCCTGCACATCAAAGAAGTCCCAAACAGATTGCCAAAATACTTCTAGCTCGTCCACCGACCATTGCCACAATGCGGGGTAGTCGTCGAACTGCAGACCTTTGTTGACTTCAAGCCAGCGCAAGTAAGCGGCCAGTCGAGTCGGGGCGATTTGCTCGGCACTGGGGGTCCAAAGCACGTCGCCCGTATGAATTTCAACAGGAAGGGTCATGTCAAGCCACCATGTCCAACAGTTTGTCGATGCCCGACAGTGAGAGGTGGGGCCGGATTGCGATGGGCAACGCTGCGAAGGAGCTTGCACCACCCAAGCCGGTGTGCACAGCAACTGACAATGCACCACACCGGTGGGCCATGGCGTTTTCAAGGCTGGCGTCGTCGCCAACAATGGCCATGTCAGCAGGTGCCACGCCGAGCCGACGACTGGCG